>MFQK01000039.1:20997-26388 GCA_001783035.1 Candidatus Magasanikbacteria bacterium RIFCSPLOWO2_02_FULL_44_11 | reverse complement strand
GGCCAGCAAGACAAGATTCCGTTCACCGAGGATATGATCCCGCGACCACAAGATCCATATGGCATCGCAAAACTTGCGGCTGAACACACACTCGACGTACTTTCGAAGGTTCATGGGATGGAAGTGGTCCATGCCATTCCGCACAATATTATTGGTCCTAAGCAAAAGTATGATGATCCCTATCGTAATGTCGCTTCTATAATGATAAATCTTATGTTACAAAATCGTCAGCCGATTATATATGGTGACGGTGAACAGAAACGCTGCTTTTCATTTGTGCAGGATGATATTGATTGTCTGCTCAAACTCGGCTTCCAAGATAACGTTGTGGGACAAAGGATTAATATCGGTCCTGATGAAGAATTCATTAGTATTAATGAATTAGCAAAAATTATCGCTGAATTTTTAAATTTTGATTTGAAACCAATCTACGTCCCAAATAGACCGCAAGAAGTCAGGCTGGCTACTTGCTCCGCTGAAAAAGCCCGACGGCTGCTGGGATATAAAACTAAAACTAATCTTCGGAATGGTCTCGCTGAAATGATCAAGTTCATTAAAGAAAGAGGTCCAAAAAAATTTCGATATCATCTTGATGTCGAAATTCAAAACAATAAAACTCCGGAAACATGGATCAAACGAATGTTTTAATATGGAAAAAGCCAAGCTTGCTATAGTCATTCTCAATTGGAATGGCTATGAAATAACTAAAGATTGTCTCGATTCCTTGCTTAAGAATGAGGCCCTCTTTGCCTGGGATATTTTTGTTTTAGATAACGGGTCCAAAGAAAACGAGGCTGAGCGCATCCGACATCAATTCCGACGTGTTTCGCGAGTGCGAGTGCTAGATTCTAAAGTTAATTTAGGGTTCACTGATGGCAACAATCGACTGCTGGAAGAAGCAGCCAAGTATAAGCAGTACGATTACTACCTATTATTGAATAACGATACTGAAGTCTCTGGCAATTTTATTCAGCAATTAATGAATGCGGTCGGAGATAGGGTTGGTGTCTTCGGTCCGCAGGTACGATATTTTGAAAAGCAAGACATGCTCCAGTCGATTGGTGGTAAAATAAATTTATGGACTGGTATATGTCGCCGCCTTGCCGATAAAAAATTTATTAAAGATATTCCTGAAAAAAGTTTAGAGAAAGAAGTTGATTATATTTTTGGCTGCGCATTCATAATCGCTCGGGAAGTTATTGAAAAAATAGGAAAATTGAGAAGCGATTTCTTTATTTATTATGAAGAAGTCGATTATTGTGTTCGCGCAAAAAAGAACGGTTATGTCGTTCGTTATCTGCCCGTCGAAGCTGTCTACCATAAGGATTCAGTTTCGACTCGGAAATTAAGCGGGTTTCATATTTATATGATGTTTAGAAATAGGATCAGCTTTCTTAAAGAACACGCCTCTCGGCTGCAACGGCTTGTTTCATTTTTATACCTGAGCGCCTACTTGCCATATTTCACTTTGGTATATGGGTTAAGGGAAGCTACTTTTTTAGTGCAAGGAACTATCGATGGAATTATTGGCAAAAAGGGAAGTCCGTTCGCCTACCGAACATTCTAAAAGTATGATTTCTCTCATTATTACTGTTTTAAACGAACGCGAGACATTGCCGCTTTGGTTGGAGAGCATTAAGGAACAGATAAAGCAACCGGACGAAATAGTAATTGTCGATGGTGGTTCCGTAGATGGGACATGGGAATGGTTGCAAAAAGTTACCTTTCCAAATATGCAAGCTATTAAAGAAATTGGCAATATTGCTCACGGACGTAACAGCGCCATCCGTTACGCCAAGGGTGATGTAATTGCGGTGACTGATGCCGGCTGTATTTACCATCCAAAATGGCTTGAAAACATGACCACGCCGCTGCTAACAGAGGGAATTGATTTTGTGGCCTCCGCTTTCGGTCCTTGGCTAAAAGCCGAAGATGCTTTGCTGACCTATGGAATTGCCAGCGCGACGATACCACGTCCAGGAGAGTTTCATGGCGCCCCATGGTTTGCTTCAAGTCGATCAGTTGCCTTCCGAAAGAAAGTTTGGGAAAAAGCCGGCGGTTATCCTGAATGGATTCCTTATAGCGAAGATATTGTTTTTGATTTAAAGGTCAAAAAAATGGGATGTCGCGAATTGTATCTGAACAAAACATTGGTTTTCTGGCGTCCACGCACAACGCTGGGGGGATACTGGCGTCAGTTGTACAATTATACTAGGAGTGACGGTCATGGAATGCTATTAATTCGAAGGCAAGTAATACGATATGGCGTGTATGGCGCCCTCGCCATTTTTATTAGCCTAGCATTTAAAAATATTTTATGGGTTCTCCCGCCCCTTATGGGTGGCTTAGTGTATTGTAACAAATACCTGCTCAGATGGTTTTCGTTTACACGCCATACTACTCTTTTTTTTCATCTAAGCGGCCTGGTTATTATGCCGGCGCTAATTTTTATTGGTGATCTTGCCAAAATGTGGGGATTTATTATGGGGGTTTACGAGCGAAAAAAAGGAACAATAGTCTATGAAGCTTGGTAACGTAAAGTTGTTACATATTGACCAAAGGTAGATAACGATGTATCTTTAATGAAATTCGAATTAGATATTATGAAGACGGTATTAATTACTGGTGCAGCAGGATTCATTGGTTCGCATTTAACCGAACGGTTGTTGAACGACGGCCATCGTGTCATTGGTATTGATAATCTTTTTACGGGCTCAAAGGATAACTTGAAAGAAGCCTCGAAACACCCGCAATTTACTTTTATAGAACACGATATAATTGAGGAATTTTGTAGCCATAAAAAAATTAATCAAATTTATAATCTAGCCTGCCCAGCCTCACCAATCCATTATCAGGAAAATCCCATTTACACCATAAAAATTAATACGATCGGCGTTATTAATATGCTTGAGTTAGCTCGAGAAAAAGAAGCCCGCATTTTACAAGCATCAACTTCGGAAATCTATGGTGACCCCGAAGAACATCCCCAAAAAGAAGAATACCGGGGGAACACCAGCACGATTGGACCGCGGGCCTGCTATGACGAAGGGAAGCGATGCGCTGAAACTCTTTTTTATGATTATCACCGCAAATATAATTTAGAAATTAAGATCGCTCGTATTTTTAATACGTACGGTCCTCGTATGTCACTCCATGATGGTAGAGCCGTTTGCAACTTTATCATCCAGGCTTTAAAAAAAGAGCCGGTTACCCTGTATGGTAAAGGTCATCAAACACGCAGTTTCTGCTTTGTTTCTGACCTAGTAGAAGGGCTCATTCGGCTTATGGAAGCCCCAGGGAAAGTGACCAGTCCCATTAACCTAGGAAATACCAAAGAGCAGACCATGAGAGAATTGGCCGAACTCATAATTGAAATGTGCGATGCCAAAAAAAGATTTATTTTCTCTGACTTACCCGAGGACGATCCACGCCGCCGTTGTCCGGATATTACAAAAGCAAAAATTTTATTGAATTGGAAACCAAGGATTGCTATTCGAGAAGGCTTAAAAAAGACAATCGACTATTTTAAGGAAAGAATTTAATCTATGAACATACTTTACGTCGGAGCAGGATTTGTTGGAAGTTGTTCAGCGGCGGTTGCCGCAGACAGCGGACACCAGGTGTTTTTGTTTGATATCGACAAGGAAAAAATCAAAAAATTAAGTTCCAACGATCGTGATACGATCGAGTCTTGTATTTTTGAAGAAGGGTTGGGAGATCTATTAATAAGGAATAGAGATCGCATTTCATTTACGAATGATTATCAAAAGGTAATTTCTTTCCTCGAAACATGTGACGTTGTTTTTCTATGTTTACCCACACCAGAAATCGGCGAAACTGGTGAGAGCGATCTCACCTATTATTTTTCGGCGACCGAGACGTTGGGTGTCTGGCTGGCTAAAAGGCAAGAAGGTAAACAGAGTAAGTATATCGTCATTGTAAACAAAAGCACGGTACCAATCACGATGATTGATACAACCGAAGAAATCATGAAAAAACATGGAGTTCAAAATTATGGTGTTGTTTCAAATCCTGAATTTTTAGTCGAAGGAAAAGCGATTGCTGGTTCTATTCGACCGGACCGAGTAGTGGTTGGGGCTTGGAAGGAAAAGGATTTTTCAATTATGCGCAATCTCTACCAGCGTTTTCATGATTCCTCGACGGTTAAATATATTGAAGCAAATCCAAAGGAAGCGGCCGCAGGGAAGCTTCTTGCTAATTTTGTATTGTTCAACAAATTGGCGGTATGCTTTGATGTTGTCGGTCGGGTGGCTGAACAATTTACAGACATTCAATTTGAAAATTTGCGGCGTATCCTCATCACTGACCCAAGAATCGGAAGCTGGGGGTTATACGATAGTCTTTACGCAGGGGGCAGCTGCTTTATTAAGGATGCTCGTTCATTGTCGCACCAGCTTCAAACAGCTGGTCAGAATGCTTCACTCGTCAATGAAACGTACTCCGCAAATAAACGCCAACTGGAAATGTTTATCGGTCGGGCCGAAAAAGAAGCCGCCCTAGACTGGAAAGGTATCAAGGTTGCCTTGTTCGGTTTATCTTTTAAACAAGACACTAATGATATACGTAATTCACCCAGCATCGACATAGTAAATTACATTCTGGAGAGACAGGTAGGTAACATTGTTGCGTATGATCCGGTGGCCACCGAGAGTTTTAAACATGTCTTCCCCGGAGAAAAAAAACTACAGTTTGTTTCAAATGAGGAAAGCGCTCTTAAAGGAGTAGACGTAGCCATTATTGCCACTGACTGGCCACAATTCAGAAGTCTTGGTGATAGTATCATTCAATCAAAAAAGAAAATTTTACTCATGGATGGACGACGCATGACGCAGCATATGTACAAACCTCTTAGCGAGGCTGGAATAAGTATCATCGCAGTTGGATCTCCTTTTATTAAAGGTAAATAGTATGGCCACGATATTGGTCACTGGTGGCGCTGGCTTTATCGGATCCCATCTAGTTGATCGCTTGGTTGCTTTAAATCACAAAGTGCTCGTTATCGACGACCTTTCTCTTGGAAAAAAAGAATTCGTAAATAAAAAAGCAATTTTTTATAAAGTCGATATCAGAAATTTTGAAACACTTGAACCTTTGTTTAGGGATGTTGAAGCGGTTTTTCACCTCGCGGCTGATCCTCGTTTGCAGGTGTCCATAGAATATCCGCTTGAAACACATGCTGTGAATGTCACCGGCACACTTAACGTCTTGCGCGCCGCCGTGAAGAACAAGGTTAAAAAAGTCATTTTCTCCTCATCATGCACAGCCGCCGGTGAACAACCCTTGCCTGTTGCTGAAAGTGCGCCGCCGAAACCGGTAAGCCCCTATGGCCTGCACAAACTGATGGGCGAACAGTATTGCCAGCTATTCAGC
>MFQK01000039.1:18497-20965 GCA_001783035.1 Candidatus Magasanikbacteria bacterium RIFCSPLOWO2_02_FULL_44_11 | reverse complement strand
CTTGCTACCGGGTCATATCCGATGGTGATTCCTATCTTTTTAGAGCAGCGTCGCACCGGTAAAAAACTTACCGTCGTAGGCGATGGCAAATCGACCCGCGACTATGTGCACGTATCGGATGTCGTTGAAGCAAATATTAAAGCCTGGCAGTCATCTATCACTGGTGGCAGACCAATCAATATCGGCAATGGTATCCAAGTCAGCGTGAATGATATCGCACAATTGATCGGTGGTGAAACCGAAAATCTTCCACCTCGGCCGGGCGAAATGCGTTTTGTGGAAGCCGATATTTCTAGTGCTAAAAAAGATATCAGTTGGCAGCCGGCCAAGAAATTTGAAGATGGTATAGCCGAACTCAAGCGTGAATGGGGCATCGCCTAAGATTTGATAATAAAATAGTTTTTTTTCTGAACACATAATAAAACAGCCTGGCGAGGCTGTTTTTTCTTCCTTCTCGGTCGCTTGCGAAAGCGACCTGCGAAGAGTTCCAGTAAAAAGAAACTATTTTATTATTGTTAGACCGTAGCAACCACGCTGACGAACTTGGCTGGCTTCATACTGCCGTCAAATCGCTTGCGTTTCTTTTCCATGAACTGGATTTTTCCATCGGCCAGGGCAAAGAGGGTATCATCGCCACCACGTTCAACATTTTTACCGGCATGGATGCGCGATCCGCGCTGACGGACAATAATCATGCCTTTTTTAACCGCTTCACCATCATGTAATTTTACGCCCAACCGTTTCGCCTGCGAATCTCGGCCGAGCCGTGTCGAGCCACCAGCTTTTTTATGTGACATACGCTAAAATATAACGATTTTTATTGATTTATTAGAGTGCCCATAGTATACTATATATCGATTCATTTGTCAATATGTTCTACTCCTTCAAACTCTACCTGGCCGATCGGTGGATAATGGTTATGACCCTCCTGGCTTTGGCCGTTTTTTGTTTTCACGGCTGGTACGCAATCAATCATATACGCCCCACGGAAGAAAATGTTTTTCTGCACTATAATATCGTTTTTGGCACCGATTTAGTGGGAGAATGGCAGGCCCAGCTCTTACCATTGCTGGTTGGCGCCGTTATTTTGATCACCAACAGCTTTCTTTCCTGGATGTTTTATGGCTCAAACAGGCTCCTTGGCCGTCTGCTGGTAAGCTTTTCTTTTTTTATCCAAATAAGCCTTGTTGTCGGCCAAGTCTTTATGCTCAACCTCAATTTGTAATGTTGCTTTATGGTTAAAGCCAGGCGACAAGCCGATCGAATTTTCCTTGTCTGTTTAGGCATCCTTATAATTTTTGGCTTGGCGGCTCTCATGTCATCGAGCAGCGCTATCGGCTTTACCAGGTTTAATGATACTTATTTTTATATCAAGCGTCAGATTTTGTTTGGCGTTCTGCCGGGTTTGATACTTTTTATAATTTTTTCCAAAATCGATTACCATCTTTGGCAAAAAGTCGCTTTGTTTTTTTATGGAATCACGCTGATCCTTCTAGGGTTGGTATTTATAGATGGTATCGGCTTAGTAATTAACGGTTCGAAAAGCTGGGTCAGTTTTGGTAATTATAGTTTACAGCCGGCTGAAATAGCCAAACTCAGCGTAATCATCATGCTTGCCCTGCTGCTTAGTAAAAAAGAATACGTCTGGAATGATTGGAAAAGTAGCCTGCTACCGATTGTCGGTCTGATTATTCCGGCGCTTATTCTCATAGCGCTCCAACCCGATGTGGGAACTTTATCGATTGTGGCTATGGTCATGTTTGCCATGATGATGGTGGGGAAAGTGCCAGCCAGGTATCTTGTGATTATCAGTTTGATTGGAGTTTTGGGTTTTGTGGGACTAATTTTTGCCGCTCCTTATCGCGCTCAGCGCTTGACCACATTTCTTCATCCGGAACTGGATCCCAAAGGCGTCGGATACCAAGTTAACCAGGCTTTCTTGGCAGTCGGTTCGGGTGGTTTTTGGGGATTGGGATTTGGCCATTCACGTCAAAAATTTCAATACTTACCGGAAGTGAACGCCGATTCCATTTTTGCCGTCATTGCCGAAGAAAACGGCTTTCTTGTTTCAACCGGATTTGTTCTGCTGATTGTCACTTTAGCCCTCCGGGGACTTAAAATTGCCAGGGGTGCGCCAGATGACTTTGGGGGTTTACTGGTGACCGGAATTGTGGTATGGTTTAGCTGGCAATCTTTCTTAAACATTGGCGCAATGGTCGGTGCTTTACCCCTGACGGGTGTGCCCTTGCCGTTTGTCAGCCACGGGGGGTCAGCCATGATGATGGCGCTCGCGGGTGCAGGCCTCATCACTAATATCAGCACTTTTTCCAAAATATAACTTATATCTTTTGAATACTCAAAAGATATAATGTCATTCGCTCGGAAATAGGACGGTTCACTATTGTAGGCTAGTCGCTACGCGACTGCCTAAATAGTTCACCATCCACCTCACTCACTCATTTCCATTA
>MFQK01000039.1:3020-18466 GCA_001783035.1 Candidatus Magasanikbacteria bacterium RIFCSPLOWO2_02_FULL_44_11 | reverse complement strand
TCCGTCACATGCTGAAAACATATCCCGATTACGCAATCGTGAATTTTGATAAACTTACTTACGCGGGGAATGTAAACAACCTGGCCGATGTGGCCAACAATCCAAAGTATACATTCGTGCAGGGTGACATTATTGATCTCGATGCTCTTACCAAAACAATCCATGAACATGGCATTACGCATGTCATCAATTTTGCCGCCGAAACGCATGTCGACCGCTCAATCCATGGCGGAGCCAAGGAATTTGTCCTCACCAACACGCTCGGAGTACAAATGGTCCTCGATGCAGTCCGACTCAATAAAATAGAAAAATTCGTTAATGTTTCGACCGATGAAGTGTACGGTTCACTGGGCCTCGATGAGCAGCGTTTGTTTACCGAGTCAACGCCTATCAATCCCAACATGCCCTATGCCGCCGCAAAAGCCGGTGGTGATTTGATGTGCAATGCCTATTTTGTCACGCATAAGGTGCCGGTCATTGTCACCCATTGCTCCAATAATTACGGCCCCTACCAATTTCCAGAAAAAGTGATCCCGTTTTTTGTTTTTAAGCTGCTCAAAGGTGAAAAAGTCCCGGTCTATGGCGACGGATTGAATATACGAGATTGGATTCACGTGACCGATCATGCCAAGGCGCTTGATCTGCTTCTCCATAAAGGGATCGCCGGCGAAATTTACAATATTGGTTCGGATAACGAACGCAGTAACCTCGAAATTACTAAAATGATTTTATCGATCATGAAAAAAGGCGACGACATGATCGAATATGTTACCGATCGTCCGGGACACGACCGTCGTTACGCGATCGACGCCACCAAGATTACGCAACTTGGTTGGAAACCGGATTATCCGCGCGAAAAATTTGAACATGGTTTAGCTGAAACTATTGCCTGGTACAAAGAGAATACCGCTTGGGTGGAGCAGCTCTGGCAGAAAAAACACGATCAGATGAACACCTTCCAAAAAGACTTGAAGCGCTCGAATGATAAAATGCAATCAGCCACATAAAATTATTATTAAACCACATGGCAGTTTTTAGAAAAATTAACCTTAAGACTTTTCAAACCCGCGGCTTTAATTTGACACCGGTGGAGTTTAAAGACGTTGTGCCGTTTGTAATTAAGCGTTTATATTATTTCGATAGTTTTAAACCGGCAGATAAGACCGGCGCCCATTGCCACAAAATTGAAGAAGAATTTTTTATTCAAGCCAAGGGCGCGTCGACCGCTATAATTGATCAAGGACAGGGGATTGAGGAAATTTCCCTGCAGCCCGGTGAAGCGATCTATTGCCCTAATTATGTCTGGCACGGTTTCAAAAATGCATCATCCGATGCCGTCATTATCGCTTTATCTTCTACCAACTATAACCCCGATCGAAGCGACTACATTGAAAATTATGATGAATTTTTGCGATTACGTGAGAAGCATTTGAAGCAATAATATGGAACGAGTGGTTATTTTCGGATCGCAGGGGCTCCTTGGCACAGCTCTGGTCGCGCAATTTAAGCAATCTTTCGACGTTGTCGGGCTTGATCGAAAAGAGATTGATATCCTCGACGCCAAGCAAGTAACCAAAAAATTGGGCGAGCTTAAACCAAAGCTCGTTATTAATGCCGTCGCCTATAATAACGTCGATGAAGCGGAAAAAAATGACGATGCGTTTGAAAAAGCGCGCGAACTTAATGGTTACGCGGTCGAAACGCTGGCTAAAATAACCAAAAAATTAGGCATTCCGTTAGTGCATTTCTCATCGGAATATGTTTTCGACGGCGCAAACAAAAAAGGCTACGCGGAAGACTCGCACCCGCGGCCGATTAATCGCTATGGCGAAACAAAATTGTTGGGAGAAAGATTGCTTACCCAATCCACCGATCAGTATTATTTAGTGCGTTTATCTAGATTATTTGGCACACCCGGCTTGAGCGGGCTCACCAAAAAAAGTTTTATCGACAGTATACTGGAACAGGCTCAAAAATCGGGGCAGCCGGATGTGAGTGTCGTTAATGAGGAAAAAAGTTGTCCTACCTATAGTGTAGATCTGGCCAGGCTAGTCTATGAAATCGTGGTTAACCGTCAGCCGTTTGGAATTTATCATGGCGCAAACTCCGGGGCGTGCACTTGGTTTGAGCTGGCCAAGGAGGCTTTCGCGAGCAAGGGGTTGGCAGTTAAGGTTGTTCCAATCAAAGGAAACGCCTATCCGCGGCCGGCAAAAAGGCCACAATTTGGTGAGCTTATCAATACCAAATTACCTCCTCAACGCTCTTGGCAGGACGCCTTACGTGATTATATACTACACTAGCCAGAACATCTTAAAATATGTTGCAAGTCAGCGGTGTCAAACAACCCAATATCGCTATCGTTGGCCTGCGAGGCATACCGAATAGCTATGGCGGTTTTGAAACTTTGGCCGAAGAGATTGCCGACCGTTTGGTTAAGTTTGGCGTCCGCGCCACTGTCTACTGTCGTCGAAGTTATTTTCAGGAACGTCCGGCAATATATAAAGGCGTTCATTTGATCTATCTGCCGACCATAGAGAATAAATTTTTAGATACTCCTTGGCATACTTTACTGAGTGTTGTGCACTGCCTCATCAAGCGGACCGCCGACACCGTCATGGTCGTTAATATCGGCAACGCGCCTTTTGCGTTGCTTGCTAAAATATTTGGTAAAAAAATTATTTTTTGTGTCGACGGTCTTGATTGGAAACGGCAGAAATGGAATGCCTTTGCCCGTTGGTATCTTAAAACTTGTTCATATTTTGCAAAATATGTGGCCGACGAAGTGGTGACGGACGCTCAAAGCGTGCATGACTATTATAAAAAAGAACGCGCCACCACTAGCACGCATATTCCGTATGGGACCGATATCGAGATGGATTCACAGACTGATGGAAACATCCTCGCGGAACATGGACTCATTTCTAAAAAATATTTCATTTACGTCGCCCGCTTTGAGCCAGAAAATAATCCGCTCTTTGTCATCAAGGCGTACGTGAATTCAGGCAGTATGCTACCATTGGTTATGGTCGGAGATAATCGCTACGATCTCGATTTTGTAAAAACTGTCAAAGCCGCGGCTAATGATCGCGTCATTTTTTTAGGCTACATCTTTGGACAACCTTATAAACAACTCGTAAAAAACGCCTTAGCGTCTATTCGCGCGGCAGAAGTCGGCGGGTTGTCACCGGCTGTTATTGAGGCGATGGGTCGCGGAGTTTGCGTTGTAGCCAACGATAAACCAGAAAATCGGGAACCTTTGGCTGAAACCGGATTATTTTACCCTCTAGAAATAAGCGCTCTGGCCCGGCATTTTAAGCAACTTTCTCTACATCCCGAACAAGCCATTGAGCTTGGCCAGAAAGCCGCTCAACGGGCTATGATATTATACAGCTGGGATAAGATTGCTTTTGATTATTTCAAACTTCTTAAACGCGTTCAATCTCCCGTAACTACGCGCGTTGACCATTTGCAAAGCGTAACCGATGGAGCAAAACGTATTCTTATAACCGGCGCGGGCGGCATGTTTGGCGGAGCTTTATATGAAGCGACCAGAGAGAGGTATACTGTGCGGGCAACTAGTTTTCATCCCACGGAACCTTGGATGACGGCGCTTGATGTCCGTGATCGTGTTGCTTACGAAAAAATAGTTGAAGAATTTAAACCGCATTTTATTATTCACGCTCCGGCAATTACCGACCTTGAAAAATGCGAACGAAATATTCCAGAAGCTTACGGAGTAAACACTTTACCGGTAAAATATGCCGCCGAACTGGCCACCAAATACAATGCGCAATTGATATACCTGAGCACCAGCAATGTTTTTGACGGTAGTAAAAACAATTATACCGAAACCGATGAACCGCGGCCGATCAATGCTTACGGATTAACCAAACACATGGGTGAGTTAATGGCGGAATATTATGCCCGCAAATACCTTATCATTCGTTTGGGTTGGTTTATGGGCGGCGGGCCAACCAAAGATAAAAAATTTGTAGCCAAGATTGTCGAGCAAATTGTTGCCGGAAAAAAAGACCTTTACGCGGTGACCGATAAGGCCGGTTCTATTTCCTACGCGCCTGATATTGCTAAAAATATTATCTCCTTGCTTGAAGCCGGCACTGGCGGCATCTATAATATGGTTTCGACCGGTATGCCGACCCGTTACGAGGTGGCGGAAGAAGTTGTCTCAATTCTTGGATATAAAAAAGCCATCACCGTACATGGTGTTGATGAAAAATTTTTTAGCAAAACATTTACAACGGTTCGATCCGCTCACGAATGCCTCGTCAACGAACGGCTGGATCGTGAAGGATTAAATAGACAGCGTCGTTGGCAAGAATCACTGCGTGATTATTTGGCAAGCGACTTTGCTTATGCCAAAAATCCCGCTTCGCCAATTTTAACTACTAAACCGGCAATTGCCGCGTCTTAATTAAACTTATGACCATCAGTCTCGATAATCGCCGCGACATTGAACAATTGGATTCTAAGAAAATGCTGCGCAGCTTGGAGTTGCTCGGCGAACAAGTGCGTGAAGTGCTGGGCCAGGCCAAGAAAGTCGTTATTCCTAAAAATTACCAAGCTTGCGACACGATTGTGGTTTTGGGAATGGGAGGCTCGACGTTAGGTTCGCATATCATTAAAAGTATTTTTGATAAGGAATTGTCGCAGCCCCTGGAAATTGTGAACGGCTATCACTTACCGGCCTATACTAATAAAAAAACACTGGTCGTGGCCTCGAGCTATTCCGGCAATACCGAAGAAGTGCTTTCCGCTTTGAAAGAAGCGCAAAAAAAGAAATGTAAAATAATGATTATTACGTCTGGAGGCGAACTCGCCGCCAAAGCCGTAAAATATAAATTACCAGCGCTTATTTTTACTACAAAAAATAATCCGTGCGGATCACCGCGTATGGGACTCGGCTATTCTATTTTGGGACAAATGATTTTATTATCCCGCGCCGGCGTCATAAAACTTACCCCCAAGACCATCAAAGAAATTTTAGCAACGCTTGATACTTTTATCGCGCGATTTGGCGTGGCAACGCCCCTGGCTGAAAATCCTGCCAAACAACTGGCCACTCAACTGGATAAACGGTTGGTGTGGTATATTGGCGCCGAACATCTTTCGGGTACCGCCCACACTATGGCTAACCAGCTCAACGAGAACGCCAAGCGTTTCGGTCGTTATTTCCTTATTCCGGAATTAAACCATCATCTAATGGAAGGCCTGGCGCATCCTCAAAAAAACCCGGAAATTTTATCGTTCGTTTTTCTCGAATCGTCACTGTACGACCCGCGCGTGAGTAAACGGTTTACCATTACCAAAGATATCGTCACCAAAAACAAAATTCCGTTCACTTCTTATCAAGCACAATCAAAAACCAAATTATTACAAGCGGTGGAGGTGCTCGTTTTTGGAAGCTATGTTAGTTTTTACCAAGCCATTTCGGGAGGTCTAGATCCAACCGCCATTCCTTTTGTCGATTATTTTAAAGCTGCCCTGAAAGCCTAACTATGGACGTGTCGGTTATAACGGTAACCTGGAACTCAAAGGCGGTTATTGGCGAGCAGGTTCGTTCGGTTCAGGTCGGCTGTAAAACATCTTCCTTCGAACAGATTGTCGTCGACAATGCTTCAAGCGATGGGACAGGGGAGTATCTCTCTTCGGAATTTCCGGAAATAAAACTTATTCAAAATCGAAAAAATAGCGGCTTCGCCTCTGCCAACAATGCCGCCGCAAAGAATGCCCGGGGAGAATTTATCCTCTTTTTAAATCCAGATATGGTTGTTAGCCCGGGCAGTCTGGATGTTATTGTGGATTGGATGCGAAATCATAAGGAAGTCGGAATAGCGGGCTGTCTGCTCGTCACTTCAAATGGACAGCCACATCCCGATGCGCAGCCAAGACGTTTTCCCGGTCTGAAAGATCAACTGGCGGTTATGCTGAAAATTAAAAAATGGTTCCGCGTCGCGCTTGATCATTATTTATTTCGTGATTTTAATCCTCATCGGGAACAAGTCGTCGATACCGTTCGCGGTTCTTTCATGCTCATGCGCCGTGAGGTTTATACCAAACTAGGACACGCGTTTGATCCTCGTTATTATATTTGGTTCGAAGATGTTGATTTATGCCGCGCAGTTTGGCGTCTTGGTTACACCGTCGTCCACACGCCAATCATATCCTGTCTCGACCGGTTGGGCCTAAGTTTTAGGCAGCGTGATTCATTTTGGAAGCACCGGCAATTTACGCAAAGCCTGGTTACCTACTTTAGGAAATGGGAGCCAGCGCGGATTTGGTTGCCATTGTGGCTCGCTCGATTGGTAAGCCTTCCACCGGCCTGGCTCTATTCATTGGTAAAAAAATAAATGGCCAAACTTGTTGTACAACTCGTCACCTGGAATGGGGCTAAATATTTACCCTTTCTTTTAGCGTCTTTGCGTTCCCAAACTTTTAAAGATTGGGAATTGGTAATCTGGGATAACCATTCCACCGACACGACAATCGCCACACTAAAAAACGAACTTGCTCATTTTCCTGTCAGCCACCGCCTGATCGAAAATGATAATAATTATGGATTTACCAAAGGACACAACGCCCTTTTTTCTAGTGGGAAAAGTGATCTGGTGCTCCTGCTTAACCAAGACATAATTTTAGCAGAAGATTGTTTTGAAAAACTATGCGCTGCTCTTGATCACAATCCAACACTCGCCGCGGTTGCGCCTCGGCTGATGCGCTGGGATTTTTCAAAGGCGGGACAACCGGGTGAAAAAACAAACCAGCTCGACAGTCTGGGCCTGCAAGTGTTGAGAAGCCGGCGTGTTATTGAGCGGTCAGCCGGCCTTTCGTGGGACGCTATAAAAATAAAGTTAGCGTCTCAGACTCTTTTACCGGCATTCGGCGTATCGGGCGCTTTACCAATGTATCGTCGGAGCGCTCTCACCAAAATACAATTCAGCGATGGCACGCTTTTTGACGAATCATACCATTCTTATAAAGAAGACATTGATGTCGCCTATCGTTTGCGCTCGGCAGGTTTTGAAGCGGCGACCGTTCTTTCGAGTGTTGCCTGGCATGATCGTTCCGTAGCCGGGCCGACCGCCTTGACCGACCGCGCCGCCGCCAAAAACAAATTTTCACAATCATCCCAAGTCCAATTGCTGAGTTATATAAATCATCTCGCCACACTCTATAAAAATGAATACTGGCAAAACCTCCTGCTTGATTTTCCCTGGATAATATGGTATGAGCTTAAGAAGTTTATATATTATATAATGTTCGAACCTGCAGTATTGAAAGGTCTGGGTGAGTTATGGAAAGGCCGGCTTGCTATGAAACAAAAGAAAACAAAAATTACCGCGAAACGCGACATTGGCTGGCGCGAAATGAGAACCTGGTGGCTATGAAAGACATCTCGATCGTTTTTGTAAATTATTTCATGAGGACGGATATCCTCCAAGCTATCCAGTCGATTAAAGATGACACGGTCGACTGCCCTTTTGATGTCCAGATAACGGTGACGGATAATTCTCAAAACCAAGATGATATTAAAGAAGCGCTGGCTCGCTATTTTCCTGACGTGAAATATATCGACTGCGGCGGTAATGTCGGATTTGGGCAGGGGAACACCATCGGTTTTGAAGCCACGCCGGCTAGGTATTATTTCGCGCTTAACCGCGACACGCATTTGAAAGAAAACAGCCGCACTATTGAGCGCATTGTCCGTTTCATGGATGAGCACAATAAAATCGGCGCCGTCGGCCTGAAACTTTTGAACATGGACAATTCTCTCCAATATACTTGTTATCGGTTCGATTTTAAATCGATTCTTCTTAAACCGCTCAAGCACCTAAATTGGGACACGCAGTATCGCTGGGTCAAAAAAATAATTGACCGTTTGCAGATGAAATCATGGGACCATAACAGCACGCGCCCCGTGGATTGGGTTCTCGGGGCGGCGCTCGTCGTCCGTCGCGAGGTCGTCCAGGAAATCGGTTGGTTCGATAAACGCTATTTTCTCTATTTTGAAGATTGTGATTGGTGCCACACCATGTGGGAGCATGGCTGGCCAGTGTATTACGTGCATGATATAGTGATCCAGCATCGCCATGCCCGTGAATCGGCCAAAGTCCCCGGCATTATCAAAGCCTTGTTTAAAAATAAATTAGCGCGGATCCACGCCGCCAGTTGGTTCAAATATCTTTGGAAATGGCGCGGTAATCATAAATACTATGCTTCCTAAAGTAGCTATCGTCTATCTCTCGTTTCATAGCGAGCCGTATCTAGATGATATGGTGGCCGCTTTCAAAAAATTAACCTACCCCAAAGCGCTTGTGGAGTTGGTCATCGTCGATAATCTGCATCCCACCCATGGTAGCTCGGTCGCCGCAATCGAGCAACAAGTTCTGCCTTTATCCGGCACCGAATTACCGCATGTCACGCTGCTGCCACAAGATAAAAATCTTGGTTTTCCAGCCGGCATAAATGTCGGGATACAATGGGCCCTTGATCACGGCTTTGATTATGTCTATCTTCATAATAACGACGGTTTTGTGGCTCCAAATTTTTTGGAACCGCTTGTCGACGCTATGGAACAAGATAAAAAAATTAGCATCGCCCAATCTTTAATGTTGACCTATCCGGATACCAAGATCATCAATACGTCCGGAAACAAGTATCATTATTTGGGCCTGGGCTATAGCGATGATTTTAATAAACCACTCAACCAGGTTGAGCTACCAGCGATTAAGAAAATTGTTTACGCCAGCGGTGCCGCTTGTCTTTTGCGGGCCGACCTGTTAAAAAAATACGGTTTGTGGGATAGTGATTATTTTATCTATCATGAAGATATTGAATATAATTATCGGCTCAAGGCGCTGGGGTACCAGGCAGTCATGGTCAAGGATTCGCATTTTTTTCATAAATATACGTTTGGCCGAAACCCGACCAAAAATTATTACATTGAACGCAATCGAATCGCCTTCCTCGTAAGTTTTTATAAATGGCGCACGCTGTTGCTAATCTTACCAGCCTATTTATTCTTGGAGCTGGGATTGCTTGCGCTGTCACTCGTCAGCGGTTGGCTGCCATCGAAACTTAAAGCCTATCGGTATTGGCTTAAGCGGAGCAACCGTCAGCAGTGGCTCGCCAAACGCGCCACCATTCAGAAGCTGCGCACGGTCAATGATAGGGAATTGCTTGCCGACGCCGTTGGGACGATCAGCGATAGTTATAGTTTTACCAATAATCCTTTGGTCCGGTATATTGCAAACCCCCTTCTTGGAACGTATTGGCAACTTGTAAAATTAGTGCTTTTCTGGTAAAGTAAACCATCCTATGCGCATTAAAAAAGCCATTTTAACGGGTGGGGGACGGGCCACACGCCTGCGTCCCATCACTCTCACTATCAATAAACACCTCATTCCTTTGGCCAACAAGCCAATGATTTTTCACGCCATCGAAAAAGCCGTAGAAGCTGGCATAGAAGAAATTTTTATCAACACCAACCCCGGCGAGACGCAGCTCCAAAAAAGCATTGGCAACGGCGAACGATGGGGGATTTCCATCAAGTATTTCGAACAAACCGGCGGGCCGCAAGGTATTGCCCACGTCGTCAAATGCGCGGAAGAATTTATCGGCCACGATCCGTTCATGTTTTATTTATCTGACAACATTATTTTAGGCAGCATCCAGCCATTTTTTGAACACTTTGAAAAAAATAATCTGGATTGTTTATTGGCCTTTGCCAAAGTGCCTGACCCGGAACGTTTTGGCGTACCGGTTTTCGACGCCCAGGGTGAACTCGTCGAGATTTTAGAAAAACCTTCCAAAGCGCCTAATAATTTTGCTCAAACCGGTATCTATCTCTATGGCCCCGACGTTTTTTTTAAAGCTTTTGAACACGCGCAAAAAAGCCAACGGGGTGAATATGAAATTTCTGACGTGCACACGTATCTATTAAAAAACGGCTTCCGGGTCGGTTGGCGCGAAGTCACGGGTTATTGGAAAGACACCGGTAAGCCGGAAGACTTGTTGTTTACCAACAAATTATTAATGGATGAACTGGGCACCGCTAATTTTACCAGACGCGGTACGAGCAATAACCAGACGACGGTAAAAGGAAAAGTTGACGTTGGCGACGGCGCCACACTCACCAATGTCCAACTGGAAGGTCCGGTCATAATCGGCGAGAATTGTCATTTGGAAAATTGTGTTATCGGCCCGTATGTGACTATAGGGAGCAACACATCCGTAAAAGATTCCACAATCACTGATTCATTAATTTTTGGCAACTGCACTCTCGAAGGCGTAAAGCTGAAGCAGAGTATTATCGGCGAGCAGGCCAGGCTTATCAAGAAAGAAAACGGCTTCGATCGCGTGCTTCTGAGCGATTATACAGTCGTCGAATAAAACTTCTTATATTTTATCGACCAATGTCACGCGTGGCAGTAGTTTTTTTTGCTCTAATGGCAGCACTTATCCAATTAGGCATAGCGCCGAGCCTCATCCGGATACTGAAATTTTATCTACTGAACCATTCTCTCCAGTTTTTCGGCCAGCCAATAATTAACAACAAGGCAAGCGGTGCGCCCCAGTTTGCCCAGCGTTCCACAAAGTCCCAAATTGGCTCACCTACCATGGGGCGTACAAGAGCCGTCCAAAATCCCCAAAACGTCACCCACAAAACGACGATGCGAATCGGGCGCGCTAAAATAATAAGCGCAAAGAGCAAATCCAACAAACCAACGATCGTCAAAAGAACTGCCGCTGTGCCGATTTCCGCACCGGTGAGCTGGTGAATCCAATTAATCCATGTTTGCTTGCCTTGAAGCGCGAATATACCATGACCAACAAACTCGCCGGTAACGGCAATGCGTAAAACCCATTCAATTTTTTTAAGATTTTCCATAACATTATGTTACCACTGATTAATGATTAAAGGAATGAAATATTTAGCTTAAATTCTGATGCATTTGTTTCTCGTCTTATCTACCAATAATTTGAATAATCATGTTGTTCATCGCTTCATATAGTTTTTTTCATATTATCCAAAAACTAATACTTTATCTGAACCCCCCGACCATTTTAAGTTATTTGTTTGAAATGTTTTGTAAATATCATATATAGCGAGTATATATAATCAAAAACATCATGTCAAATTTTTCTGTGGCAAATTTCGCAATGCGAAATACGAAATTCAACGGCGGCCGAAAAATGTCTTGATTGGTCGGGATTGTGGGACGAAGTTGGAACGTATTTGATAATGAGTGTCTAAGCCAAAAGAGAAAGGAATTGTTGACTTTAACCAGCTTTTCCGTTATTGTAATCCCAAGTATGGAAGGCTTATCCTCATTACAGTTTCAAGAAGCAGCCCGGAATTTCAACGCTCTGAAAGAAACTCTTGATAATGAAATTTTGCGCCAATTTTCCCCAAAAGAGCAGGCGACAATTCGTGAACGCCAGCAGGTTTTATCGTCGCTGGCTTATTTTATTGGCAAAGATTTCAAAATTCCGGTTGAACTGAACAAGCCGTGTGAAGGTTGGCACTGGGATTTTGAAAAAAACGTCATTCGCATTGATCCAAAAGACCTTCTTGAGAAGTCAATGGACTATCTACGTTTTGTCATATCTCATGAAGGCGGGCACCGTCGCATTTCGCGCACTGATTTTATCCCCCTAGAGCAATGGAACGAGCCGGGCTTTGCTTTTATGATGAATGCCATTGAAGATCCGCGCGATAATAATTTCGTCGTCGAAAGCTATCCTAAATTTCGCGAGCAAATGATGCTGGCCTACGAAGAAGATTTGGATTTTGAAGCGAAAGCCAAAACAGCGGCCGGAAAAAAGCTCGGCCGACAACCGCGCTTCTTACAGGCTGGATTTGAATACATTAAGCAATGGTATCGTGAAGCGACCGATCAAGAATTTAAAATTGATGAGAAGTTGCCCGAAGATATTAGACACACGGTTGAGAAAACGCTCACAGCCGCTCAAGATTCATGGTGGCGCTATCCTTCGCGGAAAGAAGCGGATAGTGGCGAAGCGGTGATCACTCGCTACGCGAAATCATCGTATAAAGTTAACCGCGATAAAATTTGGCCGGAATTTAAGAAACTGGTTGAGGAGGATATAAAAGATCAAGAACTGGCCGAAGCGCTGAAAGATTTGCAGAAAACGTCTGGAGCCGGCGACAAAAATGAATTGCCCGAACCACTCAAAGATAAATTAACGCCTGAACAACGGAAAGAACTCGTTGACGCGTTGAACAAGTCTATTGAGGCGATCAATAAGCCAGGATTTATTGATCTATCGACACTCTCCCAAGAATTGCAAGATAAAATAAAGGAGCACATTGAAAGCTTACCGCCCGAAGAAAAACAAAAATTACAAGAGCAAGCCAAAGCCGCCATTGCCGCCTTTGATAAAGAAATTGCCGACCAACTGCAAGGCAAATTGGTGAAAAATCCTGAACAGAAAGCCGAAAGTAAAAAAGTTGAAAAACCGGGAAAACCGAGCGAGAAAAAAGAAGAAGAACCAATAGCACCACAAGAATTATCGCCAGAAGAATTAAAAAGCCTCAATGAGTTTAAAGAAACACTTGAGAAAGCCAAGAAAAAAGATCGTACTATCTACGAACAAAAGCGGCGTGAAGTTTTACCAATCATTGACGCTCTCGAAAATGATTTGCGTGAAATTTTTACTGCTCGCCGAGCGAATCAGTGGAAGCGTGGCTTCCGGACAGGCAAGCGTATTGATTTGAAAAAGCGCATTCAGGAAAAAGCCAAGAAAGTATCGGCTGCGGACAGTCGCGCCTGGCAACGGCGAGAATTACCGCAAGAGAAGGATTACGCCATAACCATACTGAATGATTTATCCGGCTCAATGCGCGGCCAGAAAATTCAGGAGGATTTCAAGGGTAAAATTGTCATTTCCGAAGTACTCAATCGTCTGTCGATCAAGACGGAAATTTTAGGGTTTAACGACCGTCTGCACGAATATCAAAAATTTAACGAACCGATGTCTAATGAGGTGCGAGAACATATGGGCGGCATGCTGCAAGAAGTGAACTCTGCCCGGGCGCAATGGACCGATGATGGCTGGGCGCTCGAAGAAGCTTCACGGCGGCTCGGAAAACAGGCCGCGACCGAGAAGATATTGATTGTTCTGTCCGACGGCCAGCCCGAACCCTCGCCGTCACACAACGGCCAGGAATATAACCTGACGACGATTGTTGAAAAAATTATCAAGGAAACCAATCAAAAACTAATTGGCCTCGGAATCGGGCCCGGCACTGAGCATGTGCGAAGTTACTATCCGAATAGTCTGGCAAATATCAGTTTAAAGGAAATGGCCGATAAACTCGCCACTCTCATTAAAGAAATTATTGCTAATTCCGATACTTTATAGTACAGTATGCAAATATGAAAATCGCTAAAAATACCGCATTCAAAAATTTTTTACAAACAATATCCGCTGATCGCGAAGTATCTTTGCTGATCGCCAGTGACGCCAAGGGGCTAAAGGCGTATGAAAAAAGCCTTGCAAAAGAAGGTTTTACCGGTGCTGCGTCTGCAGCGGCTCTGATGCAAACACTGAATAACTCTGGGAAGCACTATCTTGTTGTCCGGCAGTTTACGAAAGAAATATACGATATAATTGTCCAATTTCCAACCGGCCAAGTAGAATTGTTTGATTCATCTGTAATGCGCTCATTTATCGCGACCCCAAAAAATACCCTAGTCATCATTACTACTCATAGTGCGCTCAATGAAGCCGAGCAAAATGGTTTCAATATTCGTGAACGCACTGGTATGGCATATCAAGCATAATATGGAAGGTTCAACTAGAAAATTTGAAATGGCTACGCCGCCGCGCGGCACATCGGCTCCTGAAGCGCCGAAGGTGGAGAAAGCCAAACGACGCCCGATTGAAGAAACAGAAACATCTATTTCTTATCTTGGAGTGACCTTGCCCAAGGCGGAAGAAACCGGCAGCGCTTTTGTTCCGCACCGTGATCGCTATGCTGAATATGTGAATGACGAATTTGCCTTGGAACTCCAAAAAAAGATTGCCGCTAGTTTTGCCAACGGCGACCCAATTCTAATTGAAGGCGGTACGAGTATTGGTAAAACGACCACTGTTCGAAAAATGTGCGCCGAACTTGGTTACGAAGTGCACTATGTTAATTTACATGGAGCTATTGATCCGGAAGATTTGATGGGTAAATATTCGGCTAATCCGAACCGGACAAAACCGGAAGATCCGGAATATATTTTTGCCGATGGAAGCGTCACGAAAGGTCTTCGTCGTGAATCGGGGAAGAAGAAGGTAATTATTCTTGACGAAATCAATTCCGGCGTTGCTCCAATTTTAAAACGTTTACATGAAGTTTTAGATCAACTCGAACACAATGGCGCGGTTGTTCTATCCGAAGACGCGTCCGAAGCGATTGAAACCAATAAAGACGATACGCACATTGTTGCGCTTCAGAACCCGCCAGGGCAAGGATACCTTGGGCTTGAGCCGCTCGATCCGGCTTTGATGCGCCGTTTTGTCTATCAGAAAGAGACAGCTCGGTTGCCAAAGGAATCACGATCACACCGCCTGAAGGCGCTTTTTTCACTCGCCCCTAAAACTAAAGCTGGCGTATCGTCTGATTCTTTTCTGCGTTCACGAGAAGACGTACTTTTGCCCGAACAGCTGGCGGAAATTCCTGGTATTGTGCTCATAACTGAAAAGTATGAAGAATTCCATGAAGCAGCGCGAGAATTGTTGAAAGAGCGATCAATTGCCGCCGATCAACCACAGCCATTCACCTTTGACGATAACGAGGAACCTCGTCGCGTTCGCAATTTCGTGGCTAGATTTTATAATGGCGACATTAATGAAACATTTCAGCAGGCGCTCCGCTACTATTATAAAAACAAGCTGGAGAGTGATATTGATCGCAAGAAAGTTGAAGAATTAATTGCCAATGTTGAAGTTTCCGTTGTCATTCCTTCCAAGCGCCAAGAAGTTGCCGAGGAGGAAGAAGTGCTTGAGGTGGAAGTCGGGACCGAAGAAGCGGAACGACAAAAACTGGAAGCAAAAAAACGCGAGCTTTTGTCCATGGGTTTGCCGGCCGAACATGCCGCCATCATAACTGTTGAAGAAGCTAAGTTGTCTATCGAAGAGGCTATTTTTGTTAGGGCTTTGCATCCAGAGTTGCCCGATACGCTTCAACCGGAACATCTGCTTGCGCTCAATGAAATTTTTGGTAAAGACAAACTAGAAGATGTGGTTTTGCCAAAATCAGAGGATTTAACGGACAGCTATTTTGATCTTATGTATCCGGCCACGCAACAAGAAAAAGATACTGCAAAAGGTTTAGTTTCATATCGACCTGATTTTTGGAGTCAGAAGGCGGACGCAAGCCTTGTCGGTTCCACGGGAGAAACCTGGGGCGA
>MFQK01000039.1:0-2756 GCA_001783035.1 Candidatus Magasanikbacteria bacterium RIFCSPLOWO2_02_FULL_44_11 | reverse complement strand
TCCGGCAGTCACCAAAGCGATTCAGGCGAAACTTCGCTCAACTGGAAAAGCGCCACTACCGAACTTTGAAGTCATTCTAACGCCGGCATTAGCGAGTAACTTATCCATGACACTTAAACATCCGGAAAATTCTCAAACCAATACGTATGAATGGACTTCAACGCCACTCCTTAAACAAGATGGCACGGATAGCGGCAACCGTTTGTTCGTCGGCTTCTCGGGCAACGGCGGTGCGTCGTCTGTCGACTACAATCATCGGGACAACAGCGCTGGCGGCATCGGGTTCCGTCTCTCGGTCGTGTTTAGACCATAACTGATCTTTGACTGCTTCGTTCTTTTTGGTTTTTGTTCCTTATCGCCTTAGTGCGCAAAGCGCACGTTTCAAAATTTTTTAGCTGTGCTGTGGGCTCATGTAGTCGGTCTTGTCTCTTACGGGCAGGGTGCGATTCGCCCAAGTGCAGATGCAGCATACGGGCCGCTCATGGAGGTAGAAAGCGGCTTAGGTTGTATGGGCAGTGCAAAACTGATAGACACGACGGGTAAAGACAGCCTAATGGCAGCCAAAAGCCGCGAGGCAATTGGCACGCGGACAGAGATGTTCTTTACCATTTGCGAGAGGCGGCAACCGTTTGATCGTCGGCAACTCGGACAACGGCGGTGCGTCGTATGTCGACAACAATCATCGGGACAACAGCAATGACAACATCGGGTTCCGTCTCTCGGTCGTATCTAGGAAGCGCGAAGTGATTTTCTCCAGCCGCCAATCATCTTCCCGACTTCAACCAGCATGCCTGACCACACAAAATAGTTGGTTTCTTTAATGAGCTTGCGTTCAAGCGCTAGGCGCAAAAATATTTTCGTTACTTCATTCTTGACGCTTGCTTCAATCAGCGCCCGATCTTTTAAAATTGGTTCAGCTTGCTCCGCTGTAATGATCGCTTCAATGAGTCCAAGGCTGGCACTATCAATTTTCATTCCGACACTGTACCGGTCAAATTTCGGGAACGAAGCAATCTCCACCGAGACTTGCCGATAGACCTCATAGGTTTTTTGCAAAAGAATAGTATTCATAATAATGATAACGATAGATAATTGTTATAAGCAAATAGTCGCCCCAGAAAATATCTGGCGGGCGTGGTTAGAGTACCGCAAAGGAAAGCGATCGCGAACGGAGGTGCGCGTGTTTGAGCGGAGGCTGGAAGAAAACTTATTGCAATTGATTGACGATTTGCAAAGAGGTGCGTATCGACATGGGCCATACCAGAAATTTTTAGTTCATGATCCGAAGAAACGAGTTATTTCTGCCCCATCCATTCGCGACCACATTGTTCACCAAGCCATATATAATGTCCTTTATCCATTCTTTGATCGTGTCTTTCTGCCCTCGTCTTTTTCATGTCGCACGGATAAAGGAACACACCTCGCCGTAAAAGTACTGAGCGGTTATTTACGCCAACAAAGTCTGAATTACGCACGAGATTGTTGGATTTTGCATGGCGACATTAAGAAGTGTTTTAATTCGATCGAACACGAAACACTCTTTCGTTTGCTCACCGCGCGAATATATTGTGACAGAACTCTTACGCTTTTGAGAGAAATTGGCAATAGTTACAGCACGAATACCGGATTCGGCGAGTCGCTTCGCGGTATTCCGCTTGGCAACTTGACCAGCCAGCTTTTTATTAATATCTATATGCATGAGCTGGATGTTTTCGTAAAAGAAAAATTGCGCGTAAAGAAGTATCTGCGCTATGCCGACGATTTTATTCTAGTATTCGAGCGTGCAGAAGAATGTCAAAAAACCGCTCTTTTGACTAGAGAATTTATTGAAAAAAGTTTGCGCTTATCCTTTCCAACCACGCATGAGCATATAACAAATCTCGCTCGCGGCTTTGAAGTGCTCGGCCAGCGATTTTTACCGTTTTATAGGGTGATTAAACCGCGGACATTCCGCCGCAGTCGACATAAATTCAAGCTTCGGTGCCAGCAGTTTGCGAAAAGCGAGTGCGACGTGAATGCGCTCAACGCCTCTTGGCAATCAGTCAAGGGGATGCTAAAATACGGCAATAATCGGCAGCGAGAGAACGACCTGCTGAATATGGCAAACATCGTGTGTAATTAATGTGTTTATGCGACCAGAATTTTCGGCAATGAAGGATTTTTTTAAGAAAAAACCGGATAAAAGCGCTACGCCCACGAAAACCATTGAAAAGCCAACAACGAGCGAATTATCCGAAGAAGAAAATAAACGGTTGATCGGAACGCTGACGGCCGCCCGCGCCAAGGAGGACGCCGGCGATTTGGCGGGAGCATACGCGCTCTACGAACAGTATCGCCGCGATTTTAAGACAATCAAGGGTGAAACGCTGAAATTTGAGTTGCCCGAATTAACATCTCTAACGACACACCTTCATAAACGATTTGTCGATGCCGGTATTCCGATGACTGCTCCTGATGTACCCACTATCGAATCGTTGAAGACAGAGCATATCAAATCGCTTGAGGGGGTTTTCGGGGAAGATAATCTTGAAGCGGCATTTGTTCCACATCCGGAACAATTAACGGACAGCTATTTTAATGTCATGTACCCGGCCAAGCAGCAAAAAAAAGATACAGCAGCCGGTTTGACTTCCTATCGACCGTCATGGTGGACAGAAGACGTCAACCACGACGTCATCGGTCTAGCCGCTGAAACCTGGGGGGCGGCGTACCTGCGTTCGATGCGGCGCGAAGCGGCCGATTTACAGGATACCATT
>MFQK01000038.1 GCA_001783035.1 Candidatus Magasanikbacteria bacterium RIFCSPLOWO2_02_FULL_44_11 | reverse complement strand
CGCCGTTGGGGTCTCCCCGTCATTGTGTTTGGAGAGGCTCCCGCGCAATCTCTCTACATCCACCTGTACCAACGGGCTTAATTTCCGCAACCAATGCTCCTGCTCGATCACGTCCGGAAGACGTGCGATTTCTTCAAGCAAAAATGCCCCAACACGCTTTTTCCGCTGAACGTCCGTGAGATCATTTTTTGCTTCAGCGACCTGAAAATAGTATTCCATGATATCGATAGGATGCCGCGCAAGCCGCTTCCACGCCTCCGCATCCTGCTTGATGAGTTCATCCGGATCCTTCCCCTTCCCAGGCGGGATCTGAATCACCCTCACCCGGAATCCGAGTTCTGTCGCCAGATGGATCCCTTTCCGCGCCGCCCGAAAACCCGCCGTATCCTGATCGAAACAAAAGACAACGGTATCTGTAAAGCGCTTCAGCAGGTGAAGCTGCGCCTGTGTCAATGCCGTCCCAGAGCTTGCTACCACATGTTCCACCCCAACCATATGCGAAGCCAGTACATCCAAATTCCCCTCGACGATCACCACCTGCTTTTCTTTTTTTATCGCAACCTTTGCGCGATCAAGGCCAAACAACAACTCGCCTTTTTTGTACACGAGGGTCTCCGGGGAGTTCATGTATTTTGGTCCGGAATCGTCGGATCCTGGAAGCACACGACCAGTGAATCCGACTGTGTTCCCATGATGATCGCGCAACGGAATCATAAGACGTCCACGAAACCGATCTACCACACCGCCCCCCTTTTTCTTATTTAAGGCCAGACCTGCGGCTACCAGCTCGTGGTCCTTCCACCCCTTTTTTTTGAGCGTGTCGCACAGGAGAGACCACTCATTCGGCGCAAAGCCAATGCCAAACGCATCCACAATCTCGTCCGTGTATCCGCGTGAAGCCACGTACGAACGAGCGTGCTGCCCGTGATCCGAGCTGCGGAGCACATGTTTAAACACGCTTTCCGCCTGCTTGTTGCTCTCCAACAAACGAGTTTTTTCGTTTGAGGCGGTTGAGCTAAAGCGTGGAATCTCCACCCCAGCGCGTTTCCCAAGCACGCGAAGCGCCTCGGAAAAGTCCGCACCCTCCATTTCCATAACAAACGCGAAGATATCCCCACCCTTCCCGCACCCGAAACAGTGCCAAATCTGCTTTTCTTTTGAGACGTAAAAAGAGGGCGTTTTTTCCGTATGGAATGGACAGATCGCTTTCATACTCCCTCCCCCCGCCGGTTTTAGCTCCAAAGAGTCACCGATCAAGTCGGCTACGTCAATCCTCCTGCGGATTTCTTCCTTGTGATCCATGCTCCCTATCCTACGCGAAGCGGCACAATGATGGAAGCGATGCGCATGATCTCATTTTTCACCGCCTCGCCCCCATACTCCCCCCCATGCTGATTCCCGGCAAGAGACGTCTTTTTTTGGTCAAGATGAAGTGCAACCACGAACCCGTCCTTATGGTCTTCCAGGTAGGCATGAAAGCGCGGGTAAAAGCCCTCACCCAAACGACGCACATAGCTGACCTTGGCCGTGTTCGGATCCAGCCGCTCTGCGTAACCGCATCGAAGCATCAGGTTGCGCGGATTATCCGAATACCTGTCGGGGAAGAGCATTTTCACACGCTAGGATGCGCTGAACACAAGTGTCTTGACGATTTCACGGAACGTCGGAAGGTAGAACGAGTCTTGCGGATAAAGCACCCAGTGAACAATCCTCCCGTCCAAAATCTCGTAGGCATCCATCCACGAGAGGCCGTCAGGTTTCGGTGACAAGAACACAATGGTCCTCCCGTTATCGATCTGTACCTCCTCCACCAAATCCACCTCGTAGTCGTAATCTGCCACAAGGTCGTCGAGCGTAGTGTCGTCCGGAAGAGGAAGGAGGCGCACAACGATCTTCAGCTCATCTTGGGGCACGTGGGTCGGCAAAGCATCCTCGGGCGTACTGTAGATGGAAATACCGGGGAACTCCGATTCGTCTTGCTCATCCACTCGGAATGATTCGGGCAGGCCCAAGGAAAATCCATCTTCACTTACATAGGTCTCCGTGAGCGCGAGGTCGCCTTTCGGACGCGCCAGCTCCTCGATCTCTTGATTGAGCTCGCTCAACTCCCCCTTCAGCTCGGATTCAATTTCAGAGAGAAGCGCGCTAAGCTGAAGATCCTCCGTGCGCGGCGGCTCGGAACGGTTCACGACGGTGGAAGCGACAACGGATGCCACGACGATAGAGATGATCACAGTGAGAAAAAGGATCCCCCACAAAGACGGTCCATCCGCTCTGGAGGCGGCTTGAGGTTTTTTAGCGCGAGGTGACGATTGAGAAGGCGTTTTGGATGACATAATCTGCAGATTATTTTTACGCGGGGTATTATAGCAGATTGAATGACGAAACTCGACAAGTTTCCTCATATAAAACCAAAAACCCCTCGCGCAAGGCGGGGGTTTTTGGTTGAGTGCTTAAGCGCGCTTGACGTTGACGGCACGAGGACCCCGGTCGGAGTCTTCAAGGTCAAACGTTACGGCGTCGCCGTCGCGGAGTTCGTCATAGCTCACACCGACGAGGGAGGAGGAGTGAAAGAACGTGTCTTTCTCCTGACCTTCGACGGCAATGAAGCCGAACCCCTTGTCCGTCAATCTGGCGATTGTACCGGTCATAGGTTTGTACAGTAGTGAATAATCCGCAAATTTCGTCTCGAAGGAAATTCGACAGATCTCCACGGGAGCACGTTTTGCTTGGATGGAAATGTAGAGGAAAACGCTAGTTTTGTCAATATGCCACGCAAAATCTCGTTATCCACAGGAAAAGCCACGCCGGTCATTAATAAACACGCCCCACTTCGTCCCATTTCGTTCAGCCAAGCTGAACTTCATTTGGGACTTCGTTGGGGGCATCCCACGTCGCTCGTGCGAACCGTGAAAATCCCTAACGTAGCTCTGAAGGAGCGAAGTGGGATGGCGGTGTTTTTTGGACGAAGTTCGAACATTCTTTGAGCAAAACCCCAACTAAGGAAGCCAGCCCCGCCACTGCGCGCCTTGCTCGCCACACCACAGAAAAATACTCTTTGCTCTTTTTATTTTGCGCG
Source organism: Candidatus Magasanikbacteria bacterium RIFCSPLOWO2_02_FULL_44_11 (assembly GCA_001783035.1). Lineage (GTDB taxonomy): Bacteria > Patescibacteriota > Patescibacteriia > Magasanikbacterales > GWA2-37-8 > 2-02-FULL-45-10. The sequence continues at coordinate 12,760 of MFQK01000038.1, read as the reverse complement.
CGCCGGATTTTTTCTTCTCCTAATGAAAAGAGTATTTTTCTGTGGCGTCTTGCTTTGAAAAGCAAGGTGGCGGGACTGGCCTCATTTTGATTGAGCAAGAGAAAAGCGGAATTCCCCCCAACCCCCTTCCTTTTTACCCGCCCGCTTGGGCTTTGCCCCCAAAACTTTTCGGCGGACGGACGGCGGGACGAGAAATACAACCCTGCAACTACGCTAAATGACCTCTTGTATTTCTGACTTGATTATATTTTTAAGATGAATAAATTCCATAGAATCTCTTATTGAAGAGTCTCTATTCTTTGGCAAAGAAACAATGATTTCTTTTTTAATCTGTGTCGGTTTACCTGAGAGCACAATGACTCTATCTGATAAAAATACCGCTTCTTCTATATCGTGCGTAACGAATAAAATAGTTTTTTTTGATTTCCTAACAATATCTAGTAATTCTTCTTGGAGTTTTTCTCTCAATTGATAATCGAGAGAATTAAAGGGTTCATCCATTATAATAAATTTTGGGTCAACAACCAGTGCCCTGGCAAGGGATAATCTCTTCTTCATGCCACCCGAAAGTTCGTAGGGATATGCATCAGCAAACTCACTGAGCCTTGTCATTGAAAGATACTTATTAATATCATTATCATCATTACTCACAAGTCTCATATTTTGATATACCGTCATCCAATCAAAAAGGTCATGTGCTTGGTTGATTACGATTCTATCTTTACCTGGAGTAATAACTTTCTCAGCATTCACAAAAATACTGCCACCGGTTGGTTGTATATATCCTGCCACTATGTTTACTAATGTTGTTTTTCCACAACCTGATTTTCCTACAATTGAGACAAATTCTCCTTCATTTATTGAAAGATTGATCTTCTCTAGTACTGAAATTTTAATATTTCGTGACTGATTATTGTAATGATGTGAGAGATTTTTTAGCTTCAGCATAAATTATTTTCTATTACCCCATGGAATTATTTTTTTCTCCACTGTCAACAAAAGCCAACTTAGAACATACCCAATAACCCCAATCAAAATCATACCAGCGATAACATTATCAGTTCTTAGTAAAAGTCTATTGAGCTGTATAAAATACCCTAAACCGGATTGCGCTCCAATAAGTTCAGCAGCTATGACACTCATCCATGCCATACCAATACCTATTTTCAAACCTGTAAAGATGTACGGCAAAGAAAATTTTAAAAGTATCTCTTTAACAAAAATTGACTTTTTTATTTCGAAAGAACGGGCAACATTTTCGTAAATAGCAGGTAAAGAGTTAACGCCGAAAAAGCTATTGGTAAATATTGGAAAGAAAGCACCCATAAAAACAATAAAATATGCTGATGTATTGCCGAGACCAAAAATTAATATTGCGATCGGTATCCATGCAATTGGTGGGATGGGACGCAAAAATTCAATTAGTGGGTTAAGAAAGATGCCGACTTTTTTATAATATCCAGCAACCAAAGCAAGTCCTACTCCAATAAATGTAGCAATCAAAAAACCAACAACAACTCGTATCAAGCTGGCGAAAACATGTGCGAAGATATCTCCCTTAGTCACTATGTCCAATAACGCTATAAAAACTTCACTCGGAGTAGGGAGAATAGTATTTGCAGGAAATACAAGGATCAACAATATGTGCCAAAAAAGTAGTACCGAAAGTATTGATGACAGCTTTATCAGTAGGTCTTGTGCACGGTGTTTTGTAAATATAAAAGTTGCCATAAGCTTAAAATATTCGCGTACGCTTATCCATTTTGTTGCCATAATCAACAGGAATCCTTAACGACCACCCATCAAGGCTAAACCCTCCCATCTTATCTAATACATATTGAGTCAACTCTCTATACTTTACTATTTGATCTTGCGAATTTTTGCTAACCATCGCCAACAGAAACATTTTTGCGAATTTTTTATCGATGAAATCTTTCAGAACATGGTTAAATCGTACATTACCCTCAAAATAATCTTTTAACATAGGTTCCTTCAGTAATGACTGCTGAAGAAAAACCGCATATGTTTCATAGATTAGTTTCAGATTTATATAATATAGAAACGGAAAATCATCTCTATGTTTTTTATACAATGAGTTCATTTTATTTAAAGTATCCGCTAATACATACTTATTAAAAGATATCCTATCTTTATTGATCGAATTATATTCATTCCTAAGACATGCGGCGGCATATTCCTTTAAAAGTGACGCGGATTTATATTTTTCAAAAATAATTTTTCCTTCCAACAAAGCAATGCACATCATGGGGTTGTTATGTTTTGCGTCTATCTCCAAGTATTTTTTTACCTGATTATAAGGATTAATACAGTATTCAATTAAAACCCCGTCCATAACAACATTCCCTCTTTTTCTATATTTAGATCTATTCGATGTGATAATTTGTATATCAAGGTCTGAATCCTTATCATTTGTTCCTTTGGCAAAACTACCAGTAACTAAAACCGCCAGAACCTTTTCTTTTTGTAGGTGTTTTTTGATAAAGGCGACTATCGTGTTGTCGTAGTCATTTTTCATATCATGGTGTTTTAACTTTTCTGTTAGCTAAAATATAATTGATGACTGCTCTCGTTTTGGAAATGCCATATCCCTCCACCGACATATCGTTCTTCCCGATTATTTCTCTATCTGAATTTTCTGGGTCATCCCCAATAACCATATAGTTTTTAAAACTTTCGTTTTGCAACAAATGTGCGAGAGCTATTTTTTTGCTAGATGAACAAATATCTATAGAATTAAATGGTAGATTTTTATCAAGATTTACCATGTTCCATTTTATCAAGTATACGCCGAGTTCAGAATCCTTAACTTCTTCTTTTATCTTCTCCATGTAAGCAAAAAGTCTATTTGCATTATTATCAGTACCTTTATATGTTGCGATAATACGATAATCTCTTTCGGATGTGATTTTCAAATCCATTGTATTAAATAACTTATAAAGTTTTCTTTTTATATTTATAGGGATGCTTTCTCTTTTTTTATATATATTGCCTTTAACAGAAAAAGCCTCCGATCCATTAGAACAATAAAAAAGTATATTATCGGTGGCGTTTTTAAACTGAACAGGAATTTTCTTGCTTAAATCGTCTGCCATTTGTTTACAGAAAGATCTTGGCCTTCCTGTTATAAAAGCAATATTCATGTTTCTTTCTATACATTTTGCTATCAACTCAACACCTTCTTCTATAGGAGTTAGCGTTCCATCAATATCAAAAACTATCGTTTCTATTTTTCGGTGAAGATTTATCTTCATTTGTTTCGCTTGCAATACATCCTTTACAAAATAATATGTATCTTGTAAGAGCATCTTCTGTACTATCTTTTTTGTATACACTGAACTTAAAATATTTAGATTCTCTTTATATTCGTGTGTTGGGATAGATTTAATACCATTCAAATAATACTGAAAATTATAGTTTTCGGCATGCGACATCTCTGCAATAGTTCTATATCCAAAAAAATTCATGGTTATAATTATATTCTGCACAAGATTCCCAATCATTGACGAATGGCAAGTCGTCACATGTTCATTATTGTCATACATTACTCTATCAAGCATAGATGCCTTGTATTTAGTTAAACCAAATTTCTTTACTAAAAGAGGAATTCTTTGCTCCTTTGTTGCTCTTTGAATTTTTTTCTGTTTAATTGGTTTTGTATAATTATTTTGATATCCAATAACTGCATTGATAAGAAACATGTTTCGCATTATGTTCCCGATCTTCTTGGCATTAGAGGAAGCCACAATTTGCTTCTTATCATCGTCCCATTCAATAGGGTGCCCAAAATTAAGAGACCCAAAGTGATTCAAACCTTTATATATTTGTGCCGTAAGTAAATCACAAAAATCTCGTGGCTGTATGTTGTATAAAAAAGGTATACCATAGGAACGATACCAATCTTGTATCTGTTGTATATTTATACTATTACAATTAAATGATCGGATGAATATCGGTGATTTTTTTTCATATTTATAATGTTTATAAAATGCTTTTGGCAATTTCCACCAGCTATTAAATTCTGACTCCACATGCAAATAATCATAGGGTGTTTCGACAACCATGACTCGCTCTTTATTATTTGCCACAGCAAATGATACTTTATGATTGAGAGGATTCCTTTTATTCACGAGTTTACCTTTTTCATATTTACACTCATCAAAAAGCTTTATAATAAAATGTAATGCATAAAAGATAGTTCCAGATGCCCATGTGTCAATAAATCTAATTTCTTCATAGTTAAGCATGCCGCATCTTTCTAAAATAGAATAAGCGTTGGTCACCTCATCTCTAAATGGCGCGTTTACGATAAATTCTTCATTCATTTTTCTATATAATTCCCGCTCATCAAGATGATTAATCCTTGCCTCACAAATTAACTTAGTGGTAATACTATAAACATTCTTCAGATTCTTTCGTGAAAAATACAGTATGTAAGATTCGTTTTTTTTGAGACCGAGTGTGTCCATTATCTGTGCAGTAACAAAGTCACGAGCTGCATCCCGCGCCAAAAATATGTTTACTCCTTTAGTTGAAACAATTTCTTGAACAATGAATGGAGATATTGAGAAAATACCCACCAATGCCTTAGCATAGTCAGATTGCGGCTTTGCACATACCTCCTGAATGAGATAATCCCTTCGCAAGAACAAAAGATACTTAGAAAAAATATCTCTCTCAACAGGTGCTATCCTTGAAGCAGAAATCTGAAGCATTTTGGCCATATCAAAAAAGGAATATGGCTTCAGTTCTAATTTATGACAGTAATCATCATTTAATATATCGTTGTTCATATTGTATTTCATGCTCATAAAAATGGCCTCACAATTAAATATTGTATCCCAACAACTTCAATTGTTCTCTAATTGAATCGTCTGTCAGATTTTTTCGATCAATATTCAGAGACGTTTTATTGTATTCTTCCAGTTCTTTAAGAAGCTGTTCCGTCACATCGTTAGGTACTGGGGATCCAGATAATGAAACCATCTTTTCGTTTTCGAGTTGTCCCTGCTTATCAAACTTCCTTACCAATTGGTAATCATGTTTAATAATACTTTCACCTCTTTTAATTGTTTTCATCTTTTCGGTAAATCCTTTATTACGATGAGCACTATCAATATGTGAGATGAGTTCTTGTTTGCCAACACCAAGCCAGACTTGAGCAATACTCGTCATTTCGTTTTTTTCAATCTCAATTGGGTTCTGAATATCTAAAACAACCCCGTCCATGATATTTGCAACTTCTATGCCAAGTACATTTAATATTGTCGGGGCGATATCTATTGTGCGTACATTACTTTCAATAACACCCTGCACAATATCACTTCCTAAAATAATCAATGGCACATGGAGCACGCCCGGAGTTAGCGATTTATAATGCCCCTTACTATCATCGGACCAATCTTCGCCATGATCACCAAACAACACAATCAAATGATTGGAATTCTCTAATACTTTTCGTAACTCTACTATAAACGAACGAAATCGGTGCTCTAAAAAATAATCAATACCTTCAAAATAAAGTTCTGTTAATCTTTTAAAGTCTTTCCGCGCATAAAGATGCTCGACGATTCTTTTATACCTAAAAAGCAAATCTTTGTCCTCTCCCATACGATCTGCTTCATCAAATTGGTCTTTCGGAAGTTTGTTCTTATCTATATCTAACTCTTTTTCAAGATTTTGAACTTTTTTTCTATAATCATCTCCACCAAATTTCAATGTATGAAAACCATATGGGTAATGGATGCCTCCAAAATGAAAAAAAGAAACGGATTTTGAATGAATATGTGACCTCAATTCTTCAAGCGCAGCGTACTCATCTTCGATATAATATTTATCAATGCCACGCGTAAAACCAATTGGCTCACCAAGAATCATCGGAAAATCGGTTTGAAAAATGGTCGAAAACCCCTCCTTCTGCGCATACTCAAATAATGTTTTCTCCTTCATGTCTGAATTAAAGTACTCAAACACACCATGATGAAGAGGTAAAAAACCAGTAAATATGGATGCATGAGACGCTGTGGTAAAAGGAGCTGCGCTGAAACAATTTCTGAAATTCAAACCTTCCGCAGCCAATTCTTCCATCAAATGACTTCCGCTCTTTAAATTCTCCCGAATATTTGCAGGTAGATACTTATATTTATCTGGACCAAAACTATCGCCTCTAAGGTTATCGAGAGATATTAAAACAATATGATTGATCATCTTTTTCATAAATCTCAAAAAATGTTTTTTATCTCATTAGGATCTTGCTTCAAATCATAAACCTCAATGTAGTCACTACTGAGATGGGTAATAATCTTTTCGGAGTTTTTGATACGTATTGACTTCTTGTTGCGTGTTTCTGAAAACTTCCCACCGGTGGCAGCTGTTTGCTCTTCCGGATAGAAAGTTTCAGAGTATGCGGGTAGATTTAATTTCTCACCATCAATTACGGGTAATATAGATACACCATCAAAAGAAAAATCACTTTTCTGAATGTCTAATAATTCAAGCGTTGTCGGCATGATGTCAACCAATCTTACTTGCTCTTCAATATTTATCCCCTCTTTTAATGAGGAATCTTTTATGATTAAAACAACTTTCTGTGTCTGATCATAAAGTAAGCACCCATGTCCCAATTCTTCAGGATGTCCAAGTTTTTCTCCACCCTTATCATTCGGATACATACCATCAAGATCTTCACCGTGATCAGAAAAGCAAACAACTGTTGTGTTTAATAGAAGATTCATTTCTTCCATTCTTTTCATAAATAAACCGAAATGATGAGCTGAATATGCAACCTCCTCTTCGTATACGTTATCGCCTGCAAATTTCTTAGGCGCTTCATACGGCCAGTGAGCATCAAAAAAATGTAGAAAGGCAAAGAAAGGATGTTCATTTTTATTTTTTGAGATCCACTGTATTGCTCTGTCAATGACAACCTCAGCTCGTTTAAGCGCCGTACCTCGTTTTTTTACATCAACCGTTTGAAGCGGGTCGCTCCCGTCATCTAAAAGCGGTATCTCATCATCATAGTGGTCAAATCCGCGGGAGAACCCATACCATCTATTCATCCCCGGACAGGACACAATTGCTCCGGTTTTGTATCCCTCTGATTTTAGTATCTCTGCTAAGACCGGAACATCTTTATTTATTTGTTCTTTAAAAAGGTGGCGGACACCGTGATTAAACGGCTGTAACCCCGTAAAAACAGTAGAGTGGCTGACTGGTGTAAGCGGAGAAGAAGAAATAGTATTTAAAAATGTAACACCTGCATTTCTTAGTCTTTCTATTGCTTCGAATTTTCCACTGTACGCAACATCTGCCCGTACTGTATCCAATGAAACAAAAATAAGATTCTTTTTCTTTTGCATAATGTGATTATTTAGCTATCTCTTCTAGAAACGAAGTGTCTATATGCTCTCTCATAATTACTCGTTTCTTTACTAACCCTTGATCAAAAATAAAATCAGCCGCTTCTTGTATCATCTTATAGTCTTCATCATTAAAGCCAATACGAATTCCATTTTTTGAAGTTACTTTAAGATTTGGTTCTACATCTGCCGCTATCTCTAACGCGCGTGGCGTGATATCAAGCCCTGACTCTGCAATAAACCATGAATCGGCTTGTGAGATATTGTTTCTGTAATAATCATATGCATCGTTAAATGCTTTAAGGAAGTGGCTCACTGATGCGGGGTCACGCTCAATAAGATTATTTGAAACCAAAATCACAGAGACAACCTTATCTACCTTTAAATTTCTAACCAGGCCTTTTTCTTCAAAAATTGCCGGCGTGGGATCAAACCCAGCCATTGCATCAATGTTTCCCCAGGTTTTAGCATTAGGATCACGCACGAGATCGCTCTGCTCATAAATACCAAGATTAATGTTATTTACATCCACTTTAGGATCAAGACCTGCATCTTGCTCGGCTTTCAAAGCCATACGTTGTGCAGCGGCTCCAAAAGGCATTGCTACGGTCTTTCCTTTCAGATCAGCTACTGTAGTTATGGGAGACATGGGTGGCACATAGAGAGAAACCCTGTTGTACATAAGCCTTCCAACGATAGTCCACTTGTCATCCTTTGCGAGTAAAGTGGCCGCTGGTTGGTCTGCTGTAAAGATAATATCAACCTCACCCGCAAGCGCCGCCTCGTTTAACGGACCACCATAAGTAAATCCTTTGAAATCTCCTTCAATTTCGTTATTCTTCAATATATCTGTATGTTTTAAAATCTGAGTCAATTGACCTTCCGTAGCCCATGGAGTCTGCCAACCAATGCGGACCTGTGCTAGTTCTGGCACGACGGAGATCGTCGAATGTCTGTCTCTCAACAACACCAAAGAAAGACTTCCTAAAACAATTATTCCTATAAAGATGAGGGTTAGTTTTTGTTTGTTCATAAAATTAACATTCATTATTTGATAGAAGGTACCCAATTCTTTGGACACCTTTGTGAGGTTTGTTAGAGGGGGGGGGGGTAGGCAGCCGTTAGGGCTGCTATTTTGTTGGTCTCTCGCAAACGGAATCTCTTGGGCGGCATCTTCAAGGCCGTGTGGGTGCGACTCGTGTTGTAGTAGTGTATCTGCTGGTGAATAGCTTCGGCAAGCTCGCCTAGGGTTTCGTGTCGTCTGGCCTGGCCAAGTTCCACTACGGACGATAGTGGAAATGGGGCTGTGGGCGGGCGTTGCGCCGCTTGGATACCTCAATCAAAATCGCATCGACAAGAAATGTCAGATTGTCATCGACAAGGTTCGTGCGCCTATTGTGAAACAGATTTTTGAAAAGGTTGCCTATGAAAAATGGAGCGGACGAAAAGTTTACAATTGGTTGAAGCACGATCTAAATTTCAAAACTCGGGGCAACAAAACTCTAACGCTTAGTGGAATCTTCCGAATCCTAGATAATCCGCTTTATTACGGAACATTCGAATATCCGCGTGACAGTGGCAAATGGTATGAAGGTAAACACAAACCGATCGTAACGAAGGAACTGTATGAGCAGGCACAAGCCCAGCTCAAACGTGATCAGATCGTGCGCGAGAACAAGGAGTTCGCCTTCACGAAACTTTTCACCTGCGGATACTGTGCGTCGGGTATAAGCGCGGAGGACAAGTACAAAAAGCTGCGGGACGGTACGACGGCGCACTACGTCTACTACGGATGTACCCGGGCACGCGACAGGAATTGTAAGAATCAATACATCAGGGAAGAGGAACTGATCGCAGAATTGGTGAAAATCCTCGACCAAATCCACCAATCCTTATTGAAGCGAATTATCAAAATTTTCGCTGAAGTTTTTTTCGCTCCTTTGTGATGCCAACCAATATCTTTAATTTCTGACAATCTAAGAGCAATCGCCTTTCCATTATCGTCCGGGTTTATTGTTCTATCCTTAAATTCAATTTCGATCTGAACTTCTGCATCGAAGTAAACTTTTGACTTGCCGTCTGGAAAAATTTCGATCCCAACGGAGGTGACTTCCTTCAAACCACGCCGTTTCATCTCTGGTTCGGCGTATTTCGCATTTGCCCGATTTATCGCTTGGCCGATGCTTATGTTTGCTTTTACATTTTTGTGGGGGACGAAGATTGGCATAGAATACAATCCAAATAGAACCTACTCTATCTTACAACAAAACGGCCCATCGCTGGGCCGTTTTGTACATGGGACACACCCCTATCGGTCGCCCCTCGTACCTTGTTATGATGGAAGAACATATCTGGCAATGCTGTTTTCCGATCGGCCTCCATTTCTTAAAAATCAACCAAAAACCAACACCTTGTCCGAGTCCTCAACCATTTTTAACAACTCTTGCATGTTTGTTGTAGGACAAATGGCGCTTTCATTTTTGGAACGGCTGGTCAAACACGTTCCGCAGGCGAGGAGCGAGCCATTGAGATTTTTAAACTCCTCGATCTTTTTTGAAAGATCGAATTGTTCCGTATCGGGAAGATCCTCCGCCTCGACCCCTTCGTTCATCAAGACGATCTGAACCGCGTGACCAGCTTTCAGCGCAGTGTTGGCAAGACGAAATGTATTCCAAAGATGCTCTTGTTTATTGGATTGTAGGATGATTCCAAGTTTCATAGATCAAACGAGATCCTTTTTCCGCTCTTCGAATTCTTTTTTATCAATCTCGCCCTTGGCGTAACGTTCCTTCAGCATATCGAGGGCGGATTTGTGAGCGCCGTGTCCTTTTGTGCTCGACGGACTCGTGAGCCATTTGATGAGTGCGACGATCGCCGCAATGACCAATGCCCACCAGAGGATCATAAAGACCCAACCGAAGAAGCCGAACCCGTATCCAAAATTCATCATAGAGTTTGTAGAGTTAAGACCTGAAGATGTTGACCATCCTCCTGTCATCATATTCATCATAGGCATCCATCCGCCACTGATGCCAGAAACAGTGGCTGCCGTATCGCATCCTGAAAGGCGTTTTCCCATAACGACGTGGATTTGTTCTTCGCCATCCTCACCGTGTGTCTGAATCATCATAGCGTTCATGGCTGCGTGTGAATCTCCCATCATTTGACCCATGAAATATTCACCAAGTACGCCAAACTGTTCATCGTCAAGATCTGTGCAAGAAATTTCCTTATCTCCAAATTTCCCCCATAATTCTTTCCCTTCTTGTTCTTCACGCAGTGTATGCTCAACCACCTCATCCCAATCCGTCGATGTATTTGAAAATCCACCCATCATCTGTGCGCTGGCGATGGATGTTGTTGCAAAGATCAAAACCAGACCAAAGGTGAACATTGTGATTTTCTTCATATCAATGCTAGTTTACCACAAAAAGCAATTATTCTCTGATGCAAAACAAAATCGCCATCTCTGGCGGTTTTGTAATGGGGACAGATCCCTATGGGTCGCCCCGCTTGCCCTGAGGCACTCGGGTCGCTCCGATAAGAAGTTGTCCTGGCGGTGGGGATTGGCGGAACTTTGAACCGATGGTATCCCGGAAAATCGTTAGTTTTACTCGTATTGATAAATATATACGTGAACTACGCCGAATTCACAAGGAAAATCCGGCCTCTTTCGACGTTCCGGTTTTCGCACAGAAGATCTATTAAACGACTCTACTTATCTTTGGCGGCAAATTCTTGAATCGTTCTATATAACCTCTTTTCTCTTTTGCGAAATTTTGTTCTTAATGTCAAAAAAATGGTAGCAAAAATGCCGAACCAAGCAATATAGTAAAAAATGCTTTCAGTGCTTCGAGCTACGATATTGTTGTCATCGACAGCAATATACAGCACAGCAAATAACAAGCCCACAAATAATGTGTGTTGCCACCGGATATTTGGCATAGAAATTGGAATTTTCATTTTCATTAAATCTTTATGAATTATTTTAATAGTAGCAATTCGACCAAGTTACTACTCATGATTTTGGTATCTTTTATCATTGTATCATCATTTTACTGAATCTTCCATGCAGAACGCTTAGCCTCTTGGCTGTAAGTTTTTTGACCCTGTTCCAAGTTGCCAATCTGGCGGAGAGGGAGGGATTCGAACCCTCGATACCTTTCGGTATGCCGCCTTTCCAAGGCGGTGCACTCGACCACTATGCGACCTCTCCAGACCGCGAGAGTATACAAAAGCTTTTTCACGCTGTCCATTGAACGTCGAAGACCGAGCAGATTGCTCGGTCCGAGAGAGGTGTGTCGTACAGTGTTGTGTAGGAAGGTCCTAGGCCGCGGTGGTGGCGTCGTGCGCGAGGTCGGAGATCAGCTTGATCTCGACGATCACGAGGTGGCGCGATCCGCGCGGGATGTCGATCCCGACCTCCTCGCCGACCTGCTTGCCCACGAGCGCGAGACCGACGGGCGAACGGTGGCTCACCCACTTGATCCCGTTCCCGGCCGTGGGCGACCAGTCCCCCACGATGACATAGGTGAACGTCTCCTCCGCGTCCGTGTCGAGAACCAGCACGACGGAGCCCAGACGCACCTTGTCCGTCCTCCCATTCGCCTGAACGCGTTCGGGGGCCTGACGGCAGATCTGAAGCCGATCGAGCTCCGCGTTGATGACGTCTGCATCGCCCTCATGCGCGATCGTGTCGGACGGATCGTCATCTGACCCCGTGTCCATCTTCCCTCCTGCGAAGGAGCCCGCGAGCTCGATTCGCCGCGCCACGAGCTCTGCGATACGTCCCCGAAGCGCCTTCCAGTGCTCATTGATCACCACACGGTCCACCAAGAACGCCATCGTCTGGTCTCCCTCCTTGCTCTCCCAAAAGGAGAGTTGTGCAGCTACACTGGGAGACTAGCGTATTTGTTGAAACCTGTCCACCCCAACATTGCCAGCGTATCTCGGCTCTTGGTATGATGTCTTTGTCCCGCAAGCAATAACGTTTGAGCTAAACCGTGGACGATTGGCTTGGAGTCATACAGACCGTGGTTTGTATGTGAGAGCCATGCGGTCGATTCTGTAGCTCTGCTGCAAGGTTGACCCGACTAGTTTCTCGTCAAACGGGACTTGCGGGACGAAAAAAGAGGCCTTCCATGGGCCTCTTTTTTCGTTTGCTTTTCCCGTTTACAAGGACGCTTCAACCACGGCCTGAATCTGCGCAAGAGGGACCGCTCCGGAAACGAGCTGTCCATTCACAAACGTCGCCGGTGTTCCCTGCACACCCGCAGAAGACCCCTCCGCCTGTTGACTGGCAATCTTCGTATTATACTTCCCCGAACTCACACAACCTCTGTACTGATCCATATTCGCCCCCAACTCACCGGCCACCTGTTCAT
>MFQK01000037.1:29127-38721 GCA_001783035.1 Candidatus Magasanikbacteria bacterium RIFCSPLOWO2_02_FULL_44_11 | reverse complement strand
GACAAAATTGCCGGCATTTTAAAAAAATTGGTTTTATATTTGAGTGTCTTTCTTCTTTTGCCGGCGGCCGCCTCTGCTCAAACTGCCGACAAAACAACTTCCGAGGACCAATATTATCGTGCCCATGTTACTGCAATTCTTGAAGAAAGTACCATTGATTCTCCCGATGGCGCGCTGCCGTTTCAAAAAGTTGAACTTATCATTGATGATGGCGATGAAGAAGGCAAAAAAATAATTATTGACCATGGAAATTTATTTTCCATCACAATCGATCAGAAAGTATCAGTCGGCGACAGGATGATCCTAACAAAGCCGGCGGAGTCTCCCAAGGAAGACTTCTATTATATAACTGACAAATATCGAACGAACCGACTTGTCTATCTCATCGGCTTCTTTATTATCCTCGCAATTTTCTTTGGTCGTCTAAAGGCATTGACCGGTCTTTTGGGTTTGGCTTTGAGCGTGGTAATAATTTTTTATGGAATGACTCCCGCCATTCTCAAAGGTTATGACCCTCTCTTGGTGGCGGTGCTTGGTTGTTTGGCCATCACCTTTGTATCGCTCTATCTTTCCCATGGTTTTAACAAACGAATTAGCATCGCCGTACTTTCTACCGCGCTCACCCTGGGTGTTGCATATATCCTCGATCTTGCTTTTGTAAACTTTGCCGGCCTGTCGGGGACGGGTACCGAAGAGGCTTTTTATTTACAGTTTGCCGCCCAAACTATAAATATGCGGGGGCTGCTCCTGGCTGGAATTTTGCTCGGGGTAATGGGTGTGCTCGATGATATAACCACCGCGCAATCGGCGGCGGTGGATGAATTGCATCAAGCTAATCCGGCGTTGTCATTTATTGAGCTATACAAGAGGGGCCTTTCGGTCGGCCGGGAGCACATCGCCTCGTTGATTAATACTTTGGTTTTAGCCTACGTCGGTGTTTCTTTCCCGCTAATTCTTCTGTTCACGTTAAACAAGCCGCAGCCATTATGGCTCACCCTTAATAGCAATTTTATCGCCGAGGAAGTGGTTCGCACCCTAGTAGGAAGCTCGGCCTTAATTATTGCGGTACCTGTGACAACATTTTTTGCAGCCTACTTTTTTTCTAGAAAAAATAGCTAGTGGGGTTTGAAAAATTGTTGTATAATGCCATCAAATAATGATTGTTAAAAACTATGGAACTAAAACTAATCCTTGGCCCGATGAAAAGCGGTAAATCTTTCGAACTTATCAATTTTTTTGCGCCTCTGCGCTATACCAACACGCCCTTTGGTCTTTTCCAATCGGCTCGAAACGTCCGCGATGCGTCAATCCAATCTCGCAATGGTGTTAATCTTGATGCTATAAAAATACATTCTCTGCGGGATATTTTGCAAAAAGATTACACGGTGGTTGGCATTGATGAAGTCCATATGTTTCCTGAATCAGACGTGGAGGTGGTGGTTGAACTTTTAAGACGCGGCACAAAGGTAGTTATTTCAGGTCTGGATACCGACTATCGTGGTAAATTATTCGAGGTGGTGACAAAACTTTTAGAATTGGGACCAAATGAAGTGCATTATAAAAGAGCGGCGTGTGAAAATTGCAAAAAATTCGATGCCATTTATACGCAAGTTTATCGTGAAGCTGTTCCTTTGACCGACGGCATGCCTTCGGTCATTCCCGAAGACGGCACCTTTACCTACAAGCCAATGTGCCGCGATTGTTTTGTTTCTCCAACGTCACAGCTTGTCCTCAAACTCGCTAACATAAACTGACGCATGCCTCTTGAACTGAACCCCGGATTGCTCGTCTATTTAATAATTGTCAACCTGGTCACGTTGATTGTTTTTGCCGTTGATAAAATTTCTTCGCAGAGCAACGCTTGGCGAACACGCGAACGGACCCTTCTTTTGTTGACTTTGCTAGGCGGCACAGTAGGCGCTCTGTTTGCGATGTATTTCTTTCGCCATAAAACGAGAAAGGGTTCTTTTTTAATGCTTTTTAGTGTTATTCTTTTAATACAGCTCGCGCTCGTCTTTCTATTTTTTCAAAACGAAACACAGATAAATGATTCATTCATGAATGTCCCTTAGCTATAGGCCTATGAAAAAAACCGACATTACACCTCCTTCTTTCTTAGTGTTGTTGCGTATAATGGGGCGCTATCTCAGGCCCTATCGGTTTCGTTTTTTGCTTGGTACAGCTCTTCGCTTAAGCTCGGATCTCGTTTATCTCTTTACCACGTATGCATTGGCTAAAGCCACTGTTTTGCTTGGGTATTATGCCATTGGCGGTTCACTGCAGAATTTTTGGTTTTATTTTGTTGCCTGGGTCGTGTCGCACACCTACGTCACCGCGGTCAGACAAATTGCCAAGTACCTTTGTTATTATGTGTCAGAGCGCGTTAATCTTGATAGCCAAGCCGCCGCTTTTCATCGCCTGGCGGCCATTGACATAAGCTGGCATGAAAAAGAAAATACCGGCAACAAACTCAAGCGTGCGCAAAATGGAGCGGAAGGTTTGCGTCGGCTGATCCGCATTTGGGTTGACAATCTAGTGGAAATTACCGTCAATTTTTTGGGTATCATTATTATAGTGGCTTTTACCGACGTTACTATCGCCGGCATTTTATTGCTTTATTTAGGCACCTACTTGTTGGTGGCCTTGCCCTTGAGCCGGCGGGCCTCACAAGCTTCTCGACTGGTAAACCAAAACGAAGAAGATTATAGCGGTCTGGCCTATGAAATAATCAATAATATCCGCAGTGTGAAAGTGCTGGGGATGTTTTCTCAATTGTTTGTTTACTTGAAACGGCTGGATACAAAAGTATTTTTGTCAGTCATTACCCGCATCCGCCGTTTCCGTTTTAAATCATGGACCCAAAGTACGTGGGGATTTATTTTTCGTGTCGTGGCCATGATAGTTATCGTCAGGGGAATTATCCACGGACATTATGATGTTGGCTTTTTTATCTTGTTTAGTTTTTATTTTAACAGTTTACGTGCGTCGGCTGAAGAATTATCGGAAATTTCACAGGACATTACTATTTCTCGCTACACGATCGCACGTCTAGAAGGCATTCTTACGGAAAAAATCACGATTGACGACAACGAAAATAAGGTGGCTTTTCCTAAAAACTGGCAAACCATAACGCTGGCCAATGTTTCGTTTTCGTACGGCAATCGGACGGTCCTAGAGAATGTTTCTTTCACCATCCGTCGCGGTGAAAAAATTGGTATTGTTGGTTTATCGGGAGCCGGCAAATCGACGTTGTTTAAATTGTTGCTAAAAGAATATGAGAATTTTACTGGGGATATTTTCTTTGATGGCATTTCAATCCGGCAAATTAAAAAAGACTCCTATTTTAAGCAAGTGGCCGCGGTGCTTCAGGATACAGAGGTGTTTAATTTTTCTTTAAAAGAAAATATCACCATTGCGAATGCCGAGGAAGCAAATAATAAGCCTCTGTTTAAAAGGACCTTGGAAATTGCCCATATCAAAGATTTTGTTTCGCGGCTGCCGCACGGCGAGGGAACATTAATCGGTGAAAAGGGCGTGAAACTTTCTGGTGGAGAAAAACAACGTCTTGGTATTGCCCGCGCTATTTTCAAGCAGCCGGATGTGCTTTTTTTGGATGAAGCTACGTCGCATCTAGACCTCGAATCGGAGGAAAAAATTAAGGATTCGTTACATCAATTTTTCAAAGACGTGACGGCCGTGGTAATTGCGCACCGCCTGACCACGATCCAAGAAATGGACCGAATTTTGTTGATTGAGGGTGGCCGATTGCTCGAATCAGGTAACTTCAAAACGCTGTACAAAGAAAAAGGCCGTTTCTTTGAATTGTGGGAAAAACAGCGCTTGTAGAAATTTATTATGCAACCACAAAACAACACCCCTTGATTAAGGGGTGTTGTTTTGTGGACCGCGGGGGACTCGAACCCCGACGTCTTTTTGGCGAAAAAGACAGTGGACCCTGCCACACACGGCCCACGAAGCAAATTTTACAACAAAGTACCTAAAAAAATCATAAAGAAAAAAGACCCACATTGGGTCTTTTTTTCGGAGTTCTTATAGCCATTTGGCCACCATCTTTCCCGCCAATATAATTATATTAAATCATTGTGCCGCAGTTGTCAACTGTAAGCTTTATAAAAATTTTATTACTGGTCTCTTGACCAGTCGATGTAGAACTGCTAGCGTATAAAGAGAGCCGGTTCCTCACCTGCTCCCTCATTCTTAATCGCCACAGTATATGCTACAACCAATTACTGCCCGCGAGGAGGAGAACCTCGACGTTAAGGAAGTTAACGAGCTGGAAGGCTTTGACGTTGAAGCTAACGCGGACGCCAACTAAAAAAGCCCAGACCTAGTCGGGCTTTTTTGTTACTATTTGATGTTAAATGCGCGAGTGAAACTTATCCCTGGCTGGCGCGTGCGGAATATTCACCCGTTTCGGTGTTAACCAAGACTTCTTCGCCTTCTTTAATAAAGATCGGGGCCTGGACACGTAAGCCATTATCGAGAACAATTTCTTTGGTAACATTGCCGGCGGCACTGTCACCTTTCACTGCCGGCGGAGCTTCAATAACTTTATATTGAATCTTTTTTGGTAATTGCATATTGACCGGACGGTCTTCGAATATCCCGAGGATTACCTCTAAACCTTCTTTTAAATATTTTGCTTCTTCACCGGCCAAATCGCCGTTCATTTCCACCTGTTCATAGCTTTTCATATTCATGAAGGTGAAATTTTCGCCCGATTTGTAGAGATATTGCATGGTGCGAAACTCGACATCAACAATATCTATGGCCTCGCCGGATTTGTAAGTTATTTCAATGACTTTACCGGTGCCCAATTCTTTCATGCGGGTACGCGTAAAAGCGGCTCCCTTGCCCGGGTTCACGTGTTGAAATTCCACCACGGCATACAAATTGTTGTTGTGGCGGATAACGGCTCCTTTTCTGATGTCGCTGGTTGTGACGGCCATAATTATGGTGTTAATTGATCATTGACTGACTGAAAAATAACCTCATTAATATCCTTCGCTTCGGTAAACAATAATACCACACGATCGACCCCCAGAGCAATACCCCCCGCCTCGGCAATTCCGGATTCAAGCGCCTGTATAAATGAAGGATCTACCGGCCAAGTTTCTTTGCCTAGTTTTTGACGAAGCGCTCTATCATTATCCAGTCTTTTTTCTTGTTCGACCGGATCAGTCAATTCACCAAAGGCGTTGGCGATTTCCAGCCCGCCGATATACAATTCGAACCTTTCGGCATAACGTGGATCATGGGCGCATGTTTTGGAAAGCGATGACATTTGTTTGGGATAATCAAATACAAAAACAGGTCGCTCCATCCCCAGCTTTGGCTCGACAAAATTCAAGAAAAATTTGAAAAATAAATCTTCATAAGCATCTTTTTCAGCCACGGTCAACCCTCGTTCTTTTACTAATTGCTGTAAACTTTCTACCGTTAAATAATCGTCAAGATTAGCCCCGCCATACTCCTGCCAAACTTGCTTCATACTTTTGCGATCCGATTTTTCGGCAATGTTAATTTTTTTATTTTGGTAGGCGACAAAATTCTTCCCAAGTATTTTTCCGATGTGCTTAAATAAATTTTCCGTATCGTCCATGATTTGTTCCAATGTTCCTGGAGCGCTATACCACTCGAGCATAGTAAACTCCGGGTTATGGTTGCCACCAAAACTTTCGTAATCACGAAAACATTTTGTGATGTGGAAGATTTTCTCAAAACCGGCGGCCAATAATTTTTTTAAACTAAATTCTGGAGAAGTGTGCAAATAAAACTGTTCGGCCCGACCGTTCGGATCGTGAATAGTTACGGGAATAGGATTCAAATACGGCTCTTGGCCGGGATATTTCACGGCCACCGGCGTGTCGGTTTCCAAAAATCCCGCCGACCAAAAAAATTCACGCACAGCTTTAATAATCGCGATCCGATCGCGATAAATCTTATTCAATCTTGGATTATCCTTCAGCTCCCGCCACGTACTCATATGCGTGCGTATGAATAAAACTAAAATGGTACACTTTCGCGCTTTTGTTAAACAACAAGATGGTATTGTCGCTATTAAATAATAAGAGGGTGTATTTGAGGAAACATATCGCAGCCTCGATTCGCATCGAGGCGAGATCGAAGCGCGGTCGCCGGAGCGACCGACGCTGTTTTCCGCAAATATACCCTCTTATTATTTCTAGCGCAACCAAAATATCTCTATATTGTTTATCTTACCGCGCTACGTACGCCATCAGCGCGGCATTGCGTGCTTTCTTTATCGCACCTGCCACTTGTCGCTGGTGCTTGGCACACAAACCACTGCGGCGTCGCGGAGCGATCTTCATATATGAAGAAACAAATCGGCGCAACGTGCTAATATCTTTGTAATCAACCACCAATTTATTATTGGTGCAGTAATGACAGTCTTTACTAATAATTCTTATAATAGCCATAGATTTTTAGAAGGGAATATCTTCAACTTTAATTTCTTCTTCGACCACTTCTTGCGGACCTTGATCGGCTGCGGTTGGCGCTTGGTAAGCCTGGTTGGAAGCAGAACTTCCACCAGTGTTAGCGTTGCCACCATCACTCGCGCGGCTATCAAGCATGATAAACGTATCGACGATAATTTCAGTACGCGTGCGCTTGACCCCGTCTTGTCCGGTCCATTCGCGCGTTTGCAAACGACCCTCAATGTAGACTCGTGAACCTTTTTTCAGGTACTGGCCGGCCGTTTCAGCCTGCTTTCCCCAAACAACGGCATTGTGGTATTCAACTTGTTTCTGCTTTTCTCCGCTATCTTTGTTGGTCCACATGCGATTGGTCGCCACCGAAAATGAAGCGACAGATCGACCGCTCGGTAAACTCCGTAATTCCGGGTCACGAGTTAGACGGCCGATAATGGTTGCGCGATTCAGGTCCATAGAAGTGAATTAAATGTATAGTCCTGCCAAGGGCAGGTTATTAAACACCGGGAATAACATCGCCAGCCATGAGATCATCTAACTTCTTATTGATCTGGTCGATGTCCAACTTTTCAGTACCGCGGGCGACCTTGCTTTCCGGAGCTTGAGCGACTTTTTCGTCAATTAATTGACTAACGTGCTCGTGTACGCGCTCCGGTGATATTGGTCCGCGGGCTTCGGCTTGATTTTGCGTGAAAGCTAAGCGTTGCGTAGTCGATAAATCGACATTAAAACGGCTGACCATCGCGCGAAGGATGTCGCGCATCAAACCAAGCTTTCCTTCCAAGACTTTCACTTGAGCGGTGTCCGACTTGAAAGTAATCGTAAAATAATAACCGTAGCGAATTTGTTTGATGGGGTACGCTAAACGGTTTTTCCCAATACTTTGGATCTGGGCATCACTGCCATGTTCATTCACCAAAGCCAGAATTTCCTGCGAGCGGGTTTCGACTTCTTTGTCGTCGAGTGTTCCCGGCAGGATCAACAATAACTCGTATTTTTGCATAATGACTTACAGGTCCCTACACCTTCCGCGCTCGGCGTAAGCCTCGAGTGCAGATTGGACGCCTGGTACCAACCGTTAGATACAGCCGGAGAATACCAGACAAGGTATAAAGAATGAATAAAGTTTTAGTAAAGAATCCGTAAAGATTCCAGCATTGCCCGCCGGAGCTAGCGGCAGGGCGACTTTTGAGTGTTTTTTTATACCACCCTAAAGTGGGCGTATCTTAGCAAAATCATGGAAAAAGTCAAGTTTATGCCAAGCTGGTGAAATAAAGAAGGCCCCCGAGCGAACGCACGTGATGTGCAAACGCCCGAGGGCCCGAATGACCGAGAGTGCGAGAACCGGACGAAATGGCCTTACAGCTCGGATGGATAAGTGGTGCATTGAAAGTTTGACTTTTCCCATTCAAGTGCGAACCTAATCTTTGTTGGAGTCTTCTTTTCCCAGAATACCAAGGTGCCGTTCTGAACGAAATTGGCCGTTTAATAGTACTAATTCCTGTTCAATTCTTATTAATAAAGCGACTATGCTTTCAAGCAAAGTAAATAAACGTTCCCGATCAGCTTTCGAAAAACCACTTCCATCTGGCAAGCACTTGTGTTCGACGGTGGTCAAATCCATAATTAATTTAAACGATCTTCAGCACGCCCTTCACCTTTACCATGTCATCCTTAAGATTCCGCACGTCTTCTTTAAGTTCGCTAACATTAAAACTTAACAATGTCTGCTCTTCTTCAAATTTTTTCGTTCTGCTTGCCAAAACATCAAGTATACTAAACATGCGGTCTTTTTCCGCTCTGGTAAAAACGTCCCGCTCAAGCGCTTCAACTCGCTCAATAGTATTCAAAACCATACTAATTACTTTATTCTGATCCATAGTACTATAGTTAAAAAAATAAGCTTTGTCAAAAAGTTTCGGTAATAGTACTAAAGCCTATATAAAGTTTCCATAAAGTGTTCACCGCACCATGCGCTGTGCAGAAAAATGTGCTATACTACTCGCAGCTACCTGTAGCATTTTTCTCGTATGCCCACTCTGACCGAACTCAAAAAAATTCTCAAGCGCGATTTCAAATTACCGGTTGGCGATATCCGCAAAGTCGAACAAAAAGCCCTCAAGATGGGGCACAGCTTCGAAGACGTTCTCTTATCCGACAATGTTGTTGATGAAAAAGATTTATATGCCAAAATTGGCAGTGCGCTTGGTATTTCGTATATCACCTTAAAGGGACGGGAAATTAAGAAGGATGTTTTGTCGCTCATTCCCGGGCCGGTAGCCGGCACCCACCAAGTTATTGCTTTTGAAAAATCGTCTTCCGAGGTTAAGCTCGCTATGCTCGACCCGTCGGATATTCAGACAATCGAGTTTTTACGCCGCAAAACTGGTTTAGAGCCTAAAGTCTACATCACCTCGCCCTCCGACATGAAAGAGGCGCTGCACAGCTATCACGCCGAGCTTGAATCGGCCCAACTCAAAATAATCCGGGAAAATGAAGCTGGTGGGGCAGTGTCTGGCGACCTTAAAAAGGCAGCCGAAACCGTTTCAGTCATCAATGTCGTCAATAGCGTCCTCGAAAACGCGGTTTTCCAAGGTGCGTCAGATATCCACATTGAACCGACTGAAAAAGATATTGTCGTGCGCTATCGTATTGATGGTATTTTGAAACCGATCATGACGCTGCCCAAAAGTTTGCAAAATGGCGTCACCGCCCGTATTAAAATACTTTGCAACGCCAAACTTGATGAGCATATGGTCCCGCAAGATGGCCGCTTCAAAATCCAGGTAGTCGATGAAAAAGTGGCTTTTCGCGTGTCGATTTTACCGGTATACGATGGTGAAAAAGTGGTGATGCGTATTTTACATGAAGGAACGCAGGCCTTCACCCTGGATGTGCTTGGTTTTCTGCCAAAATTCCGCGAAAAAGTTGAGAAAGCAATCAGTAAGCCCCACGGGATGATTTTAGTTACCGGCCCGACCGGCAGCGGCAAGACCACCACGCTTTATTCTGTTTTGGGAATTCTCAATAAGCCTGGCGTGAATATCTCGACGGTAGAAGACCCAATCGAATATCGCATGCCGGGAGTAAACCAAAGTCAGATTAATCCAAAAGTTGG
>MFQK01000037.1:13996-29119 GCA_001783035.1 Candidatus Magasanikbacteria bacterium RIFCSPLOWO2_02_FULL_44_11 | reverse complement strand
ATTATCATGGTCGGTGAAATCCGCGACCAAGAAACCGCGGAAATTGCCATCAATGCCGCCATGACCGGCCACTTGGTGCTTTCGACGTTGCACACCAACGACGCTGCCACTTCACTGCCACGCTTACTCGATATGGGTGTGCCGCCGTTCCTCGTCGCTTACACCGCGAACATTATTGTCGGGCAACGTTTGGTCCGTAAAATCTGCCAGTTTTGTAAAAAAGAGTTTAAGCTCGATAAGGTCGCCATCGATAATCTGGCTAAAGCCTTTGATACCAACCACTTGATTACCCTCTTTAAAGAATATATCCCATCTGAAAAAGGTAAATCGTTCGACACGGTCAGTTTTTTCCAGGGTGAAGGTTGCCGCCGCTGTGGCGATACGGGCTATAAAGGACGCCAGGGTATTTATGAAGTACTCGAAATAACATCAGATATAGTGACTATGGTCAACAAGCGGACCGAGGCCGATGAAATTGCCGCGCAGGCCAGAAAAAACGGCATGATCACCATGATCGAAGACGGTTTAATTAAAGCAAAAATGGGTGTCACGACAATCAACGAAATATTGCGCGTGACAAAAGAATAATTATGGCCTCAACCAAGTTTAAGTATTCGCCTAAAAGCATAGCGGCGTCGGATCCTACACCTGCTCCAGCCACTGGAAAAACAAAGGTCTCCGTCACCGATAAATTAAATGTCTGGGTCACCGACCACCTGACTCGAATTCCGTTTGTCTTGAAAATGTTGTTCGTGCACAACCTTTTTATCATGGTCAAAGCCGGTTTATCAATCGTCGACGGCTTGCGCATTTTGCACGCGCAAGTTGAAAATAAAAGGCTCAAGAAAACAATCGCGGGCATTAAAAATGAAGTAGAAGAGGGGCATTCTTTTAGCGAGGCGCTCGCCGACTATCCTAGCGTTTTTCCGTCAATTTATGTCAGCATGATCGCGGCCGGCGAGACATCCGGTAAAATGCAGGAGTCGTTGGAGCAAGTGCATATCCAGATGAAAAAAAGCCACGAGCTCACCTCGCGCATCCAGGGAGCGATGATTTACCCGGCGGTCGTCATTACAGCCATGACGGGCATTGGTATAGAAATGGTAGTTTTTGTTTTGCCAAAAATTTTGGTCTTATTTAATGATTTCGGCGCGGAACTACCGCTGCCAACACGAATTTTGATTGCTCTGGTTAAGGCGATAGAACAATACGGTATTTTCTTGGCAGTCGGGGTGATTGGACTGGCAATTCTCGCGGTTTGGCTGGAGAAGAAACCGAAAATAAAACGCCAAGTGCATGCCTTAAACCTAAAAATGCCTATTTTTGGCGCAGTCATCCAAAAGATTAACGTGGCCAGATTCACCATGACCTTATCTTCGCTTTTACAAAGCGCCATACCGATAATTGATGCGATAAAAATTACGTCTAACGTTCAAAGCAACGTCCGGTTTCGCGAAAGCCTGGTGGCCGTAGCCGAAGTGTTAAAAAAAGGCGTGGCCCTGTCGGATGCTTTAGCTGAATATCCAAACTATTTTCCGCCAATGGTAGTGCAGATGATCATGGTCGGTGAACAATCCGGGCAAGTCGAGCAGATGTTAGGCGAACTGGCGGCTTATTATAGCGATGAAGTCGATGCGACCATGCGTAATTTTTCAACTATTATTGAACCGGTTTTAATTGTGGTCATGGGTTTGGCCGTGGCCGGTATGGCGGTCGCGGTTATCATGCCGATGTATTCGCTGGCTCAAAGTTTCTAAAAACGTATGCTTTTGTCAAATCCTTTTACCGGCGCGTTTGGTCTCGAAATCGACGATTTGTCTTTGACGCTCATCCAGCTGGTTCCGCATAAACCGTTTCAAAAACAATCATATTGCTCCATACAGACGGTCCGCTCCGCTGCTTTGCCTCCCGGCGCGATTGTGAATGGTGAAATCGAACAACCGGAAGTTGTCCGCCGAAAGATATTGCACCTGCTCGGGGCAGACAAAACATATAAACCTCTTCGGAGCCGTTGGGTAGTGGCCAACTTACCGGAGCTGAAGACGTTTATAAAACGTATTACGGTCGCCATTCCGACAGTCGACCTTATGTCGGAAGATGTCGAGTATCATGCCGCCAAACATTTACCCTTTGAGATGGCGGAAACATTTCTTGATTGGCAAATTATAAAATCGGGAAACTACTCGACCGACTTGCTTTTGGCCGCCGTGCCAAAGAGTATTTCCGACAGCTACACCTATCTTTTAGAAGCGTCCGGCCTGAATCCGCTCGCGCTTGAGCCCGAATCGATTGCTTTGTCGCGCTGCCTGATTACCAAATCAAAAGTTTATGACGGAGAGGCTAGAGCGTTATTAAACCTTGGGCAAACGCATTCGAGCATTGTAATCTACGACCATGGTATGGTGCAGTTCAGCACCAGCATCCCTTTTTCCGCCGAGATCGCCATTACGGCTATCGCCCAACGCTTGAAAATTGCGTCGCCAAAAGCCGCTGAATTGTTCTTTAAGACAGGGGTCCGCTTTATCAAAGAGTCATCGTCGTATCTGCCGGTTATTGATAAACTCGTCACCTCTTTGGTTGAGAAAATTAAGCAGAATTTGAGTTTCTACCATGATCACTTTGAAGGCGCTAATCCCATCACCCACATCACCATGAGCGGTTCACTGGCCGAGCTTGGTAACTTGACGATTATTTTGTCGCAGAAGCTTAAAATTTCGAGTGCCGCTGCCAATGTCTGGAAAAATGTCCTAACCGAGTCGATGGACGATGACAAAAAAAAACGTGGCCTCGATATGGCTTCCGCTATCGGGCTGGCCTTGCGCGCCGCGGAAAATCCTTTAGATGAAAACGTATGAACCATCTCCATCTTAGTCTGATATCGCCAGATAAAAAGGACCGGTTAAAAAAGCTGATCCGATATATTTTTATTAAACAGTTGCTGGAGTTTGTTTTATTAACGGCAGCGCTCCTCGCTATAATCCATTTACTTGGTTTTTGGGTAGTCAGCCAGACACTTAATGACTTGGCTGTCAGCTCGCTTTTGGTCAACCGTGAGCAAACGGCCGCCAATCGCGATGTCCGGCGTATCAATATTTTGACGAGGAATATTACCGCGTCGGGCGAAGAATATACTGAATTAACTCCCAAACTGGTCGAACTCATCGGCGTCATACCACCATCAATTACGATCCAGGCCTTAGAAATATTCCGGAGCACAAACAGCTTTCTTCTGGTCGGTGTGGCCGATACCCGTCAGGCGCTTTTGGATTTCCAAAAAAATATGCAAGGTGTGAGCTGGTTGACTAACTTGTCGGCACCGACATCGCAATTATTTCAAAAAACGAATGTCGATTTTGAAATTCGCGGCCAGCTAAATGATTTTTGATAATATTATGAAATCCACGAAAGAAAAAAAAGTTTTGATCTTGATTGGCGGGGGATTTCTCATGGCGATAGCTATTGTCGCCCTTATTCTGATGCGAACGATTCGATCGATACATCAAGCCAACCGACAGGTCTATGAGCTCCGGCTTTATTTAGAAAAAAAACACAGTCGCAGCGTTAATGCCCGGACGGCTATCAAGCAGGTCGAAGCGATTAAAGATAGCATGGCCGGTTTAGAAAAGTTTCTTTATCGGCGAGGCGACGAACTAAGATTGATCACGCTTCTTGAGGATCTTTCCAACCGCCACCATATTTTACAAAAAATTATCGCTTCAAACCTGGACACGCCTTCGAACCATCGGGTCTCTATGACCCTCAACCTGACCGGCAGCTACCTCAACATTTTGGAATATCTGCAGAGCCTGGAAAAAGCCGATTATTTTATTTCCATCAATCGCTTGCATTTAAGCTCTTTTGTAGATCGCAACAAACAAAACGCCGATCCCCAGACGAGCCTTGATATTGAATTTTCACTCTATGTCGCTAATTAAAGGTTTAACCCTCAAAACCAATGCTGCTTATCTGCCTTGGAAGATCTTGAGTATTACCCTGATTGGTGGTATGCTCGCGAGCGTCATAGTGAGCGGTTATTTTATGTATGTCAATATCTATCGCACCCTTGATGATGCCAATACGATCGTTGTTTTAAATGCCAACGAACAATTGGATACGATAAATAGAAAGGCCTACGACAAAGCCCAGGAATTGGTGAGAACAAAGAACGAATCAATAATCATTCCCAAACAGCTGCGACAGATATTTATTAAAATTTCAACGAGTACTCCTTAAAATTATGGCACGAACTTTATGGTGGTTTGTCTTGGGGCGTGAGCCCCTTTTATCTTTAGCCGAGCTCGCGGCTGTTTTGTCGTCGAACCCTGATTTGCTCACGCCAGATATTGCAAAATTCGAATTGGCGAATGAGCCGGGGGAGTTGATTAAAAAACTCGGTGGTACGGTTAAAATTGCCAAGGAACTAGCCGCCGGCCTAACTGAAGAAGCTCTACTCGACCGCCTGGCGCTTGAGCTCGATGGCGTGACCGGTAAGATCCATTTTGGATTAAGTTTGTATGCCATTCCAAAAGGAAGCGAGTGGGGGTATGCTTGGGGACTCGCTCTCAAAAAAAGGCTAAAAGCCAAAGGTAAATCAATCCGATTTGTCGATAACCGCGGAAAAGCGGCTCTTTCTTCCGTATCCGTCGATAAAAATGGCCTGATTACCAAAGGCCGCGAGTTTTTAATTGTTCCGCAAGGCAAGGGTTTTGCCGTAGCGCAATCGGTCGCGGTCCAGCCTTTTGAGTCTTTTAGCCAGCGAGATTTTGGCCGTCCGGGTCGCGACGACACCAGCGGCATGCTCCCTCCGAAGTTAGCCATGATGATGATCAATCTTTCCGGAGCGACCACGGAAAAAATCTTACTTGATCCCTTTTGTGGATCGGGGACCATCATCAGCGAGGCGATGCTCCTGGGATTTACCAAATTGATAGGTACCGATGCATCGCCAAAAGCAATTGAAGACACTAAAAAAAATCTAGAATGGCTCGCCACAGGCAAACTACGGGCTGCTTTGAAAATTTCGGTTTGCGATGCGGCAAAACTACCGACGATGATTTCTGACCGATCGGTCGACGTGGTCGTGACCGAACCGTATCTCGGGCCGCCGCTCAAAGGACGCGAATCGCCGGAGCAGCTGCGAATTTCGCAGGCGGCACTCCAGAAACTTTATAAACAAGCTTTTGCTTCATTTACAAAAATACTTAGACCAAACGCCGCGGTTGTCTTTATTTTTCCGCGCTTTCAAACGTCGGCTGGCTGGATTTCCGTAGCGGAAGGACTAGTTGCAGATCTAAAAAAAGACGGGTTTGAGCCCATCCCCCTGTTGCCGCAAAAATTTTCCAAGACGCCTTATCTACTATACCATCGCGAGGGCCAGCGAGTTGGCCGGGAAATCTGGCGCTTTCGTTTCGCATCTTAGCCAAGATAATAGCGAGCGATCTGACCGGCGACATAACCAAACAAAGCGGCGACGCTCGCGAGTAAGAGCATTTCCAGGCCCGCTTTCCACCAGCTTCTTTTGGAATATTGCGTGGTCAACACGCCTAACGTAAAAAGACTGAAGAGTGTGATAATGACCGAATAGGTGATAGCGGTTTGGATATTGGGAATGACCAAGTAGGGGAGTAGAGCCATACACCCGCCGATAATGTAGGCGATGCTCATGGCAATACCATTGTGGAGCGGCTGCTCCATTTTATCCGGAAATACTTTCAATTCGCGATAAGCCATCTCTTGTAAAAAAAGTTTTTTATTTTTAGACGCGACTTCGGCCATTTCTTCAGATAATTTTTTTGGCCAACCATCTTCCACATACATTTCCACTAGCTCTTCTCGCTCTTCGGCTGGATGGTGGTGGAGCTCATGTCGTTCTTCGAACAATTTTCGTTCGTCGATTTCATTTTCCGATTTGGTCGATAAATACGACCCGACACCCATTGATATTGATTCGACCGCGATAATGACCACACCGGATAATATGACGATAAAGTGATTTTGGCTCGCGGCAGCAATACCCGTCACCGCCCCCATGGTTGAAACCAAACCATCTTCCATACCAAAAACAATCTCACGGATTATGGAGACGCTTAGACTGTTTTTTTGATGATGAATAAAGTCCGGGTTGTGATGAATGCCCATGTTATTTGCTCACGTGAAAATAGACGACATCGCCATCTTTGACGATATAATCTTTCCCTTCCAAACGTAGTTTACCGGTTTCGCGGACTTTGCTCCAGCCACCACCGGCGGCAAATTCTTTCCAACCGATGACATCGGCTTTCACGAAACCCTTGATGAAGTCGGTATGGATAACGCCGGCCGCATCGGGAGCTTTGGTGTGTTCGCCCACGGTCCAAGCGCGCGTTTCGGGCTCACCCGAAGTGAAATAAGTGATAAGATTTAATAGTTTGTAGCCGGCGACAATTAATTTATCCAAACCGGTTTGGGTTATGCCCAGGTCTTTGAGATACTGGCGCGCTTCCTCGACCGTCAAGTCGGCCAGCTCGGCTTCGAGCTTGGCGGAAATTTCAATTTGCTCGGCCGATTCGCTAATACGAGCGGCGTTTGTCCCGCCTTCATCGACGTTGACGACATAGAGCATCGGCTTCATCGTTAAAAGATGCAGGTCGCGCAGGAGCGTTGCCTCTTCCTCATTATACGAAAGGTCGCGAGCTGGGTTGCCATTTTGCAAATGGTCATAGACACGCTGGAATAGGGCGGTTTGGAGGCCGTATTCTTTGGCGCCAACACCTTTCATCATGCGCTTGGTGTTTTCGAGGCGCTTCTCCACTGTTTGTAAATCGGCGAGGGCGAGTTCGGTATTTATAATCGCCGCGTCATCTTTGGGGTCGATGCGATTATGGACATGGATGACATTATCATCGTTAAAAGCGCGCGCGACTTGCGCCATCGCGTCCACTTCGCGGATGTGTGATAAAAATTTGTTGCCTAGGCCTTCGCCTTCGGAGGCGCCTTTGACCAAGCCGGCAATATCCACGAATTCGATCGTGGTGGGAATGGTTTTGGCTGATTTTGACACCTCGGTCAGCCTGGCCAAGCGGGCGTCGGGCACTTCAACCACCCCGACGTTCGGGTCGATGGTACAAAAGGGATAATTGGCGGCATTGGCCTGTTTGCTTCTGGTCAGGGCATTAAAGAGTGTTGACTTGCCAACATTCGGCAGCCCGACAATACCAATAGAAAATGACATAAAAGGATAGTGTGAGTGGTCACACTATAGCCGAATTTTAGCTAAAAGGCAAGTGTTATCGTTGACAAGACAAAGAAAAACTTTTATAATCCCGCTTATTATTACGGGCCTATAGCTCAGCTGGCTAGAGCGTTCCCATGGCATGGGAAAGGTCATGGGTTCAAATCCCATTAGGTCCACCATTCCGAATTGAGAAAAAGGAAATTGTATAATGGACTCAAAAAACTAGGACTTTCTCAAGACGATTTTACTCGTAAGACAAATGTGCCTTACACAACTCTTATTAAGATTGAAACTGGCGTTATTAAAAAGCCCTCCGTGTTTGTTGTGAACAAAATCGCGAAAGCCCTCAATGTCGCAATTGTGGATTTAATCAAATAACATGAACTGGATTTTTCTTTCATTATTTGCACCACTATTTTGGGCTTCATCCAATTTTGTGGATAAACACATCCTCGGTAAATATACGAAAGGAATTTTTGATTTTGTTTTCTTTTCAACAATCACAAGTTGGGTTTTTTTCGCCGCGATTATTCTATTCGCGGGAACGCCAGAATTGAGTATTTATTCTTTAATTCCAATTGCAACTGGAATGATCCTTGTTTATTCCTATGGCTTCTATGCAAAAGCGCTTGAGCGAGGTGATACTTCCTCTCTTGTAATTCTTTTCAAACTTATACCTGTCATTACAGTAATTCTTGCCTTTACTTTTTTAGGTCAGACACTATCTTCAAACGAGCTTTTTGGATTCGTGATTGTCCTTGCGGGTGCCGCCATAGTTTCATTTGAAAAGAGCAAAGGCATTTTCATCAAGGGTTTTGGAATGATACTGATAGCAATTTTAATGTGGTCTGTTATGACTTTGTTTATAGATTATGGGCTAACAAAAATGTCATTCTGGGACTACTTCATGCTCGATAATCTTGGCTCTGCGCTAGCAGGACTTACAATGTTTATTGTCCCATCAATACGGAGACAAGTTATTGAAGGAATTAAAACCGCGACAGCAGGAAAGTATGTCTGGTTCTCTTGGAATAATGTTTTGGATTTTTTCGGTCAGATGAGCATCAAAAAAGCTCTCGCAATCGCTCCTTCCGCTGGATTGGTTACAGTCGTTATGCAAGTACAATCTTTTTACGCAATTATTATCGGTGTATTACTCACGCTTTTAATTCCGAATATTATCAAAGAGGATATTTCTGCGCCTACACTGATTAAGAAAGTTATCGGAGCGACAATCATGTTCTCGGGCGTTTACATTCTTTTGACATAAAATATGAAAATCACAAAATTTGGACATTGTTGTCTGTTGATTGAAGAAAATGGAGTCAGAATTTTGACCGACCCTGGAACTTACTCAACACAACAGAGCGAAGTAAAAAAGATTGATTTTGTGCTAATCACGCACGAACATGCCGATCATCTTCATATTGATTCATTGAAAGCGCTTTTGAAAAATAATCCACAGGCGAGAGTTATTACTAACAAAAGTGTTGGTGCACTTTTAAAAAAAGATAGTGTCGCTTTCAGCGTAGTTGAACATGGTCAAAATTCTGACGCAAACGGAGTTTTGATTGAGGGTTTTGGTGAAAACCATGCCCTCATGCACACTTCTATTCCGCCAATTCAAAACACTGGCTACTTTATCGCTAACAAACTTTTCTACCCCGGAGACGCTTTTACAAATCCAGAAAAACAAGTTGAGGTTTTAGCCCTGCCTGTGGCAGGGCCTTGGATGAGATTGATGGAAGCGATTGATTATGCGCTTGAAATCAAACCGAAAACTTGTTTTCCTGTGCATGAGGGCATTTTGAAATCGCCCGGCTCGACACACGCTATACCGCCAAAAGTGCTAGAGCCGAAAGGAATAAAATTCGTGATTCTAGAAATTGATAAGGAACACGAATTTTAATCCTTAATTAGCCGCCAATTTTTTCAAAAAAGAATGCCGAAGCCCGCCCGGAGGAGGGAGGAATGCGGGTGGTCGAGTCCGAATTTCGCACCCCGCCACCATTCCCCAAGAAAAATGAGGCTGGGTGCAGTCAGGAGTTTCGTTCAAAAAAGGTTCGCGCAAATACTAAAATAACGCCACCAAAAAACTTTTCGATAATTTTTAGAAAAGTGAAGCGAAAACACACCTTATCAATCCCAAGTAGAAATGTCCTAGTTCGCAAACACCCCTCTCTCCCTCGGGTGTTTTAATTATCCAGCAAAAACCAGGTTCGGACTGGCATACGTCGGCTCGAATTTTGTTTCGCAATGCTTTCTAATAATGCCTACCGCTTGGTCGAATTTTTCCTGGTCAAAATCGCCGGCTCGACGCAATTCGTGAGCCAGATGATCAGGTTCGAGCGTCCCGCGCTCCAACAAGCGTTCTAAAATAGCTATTTTGTAGTCGTTGCGAAAAAATTTGATGAAAGCAGGCGCAAGATATGGGCTATTTTCCCGCTTGATCTTGTATTCATCTAGCTTTTCTCGAAGCGACTTTAGGTGCGCGGGATCGTTGGGTAAAACCAATGAACAGGGCTTTGCATCGCTCTCATATGTTGTATTATAGGATATATTTTTTTTCGTCCTCATATAATAACAAAATCGATCTCTGAAAAGGTGAGCCAGACGGCTCAAAAGCGTTTAACATAGGTTTAGCTCATAGCGGCAAATAAGGTAATCGGGAAAATCGCCCCCCAAACGACTATCGATAAAGCGGACAATGCGATAATGGTAGTTTGATCACTACAATTACGGAGAAACAGATTGCCGGTTTGATTAGGTTGCATAGAATTTGGTAATAAAAAAATAAGATATTAATTACTGAAGATACGCGTGAGTATGAGTGAAAAGTCGGCCCTGGCCGGGTCGAGTCACCGAGTTGTAAATTACCGCGATAATTAAGATCTTATGAGTACATTATAGCACATTTTCGGCATTTTGTCAATGATTTTTATGGCTTATTTTAGCCAAATTCTTTTGACTTAAAAAAATAGGCGGCCTAATAAAGCAGTCGAAGCATAGGTTGTTTTTCTTTTACAGAATTTTTGGCTGTTAGAAAACTTCGTGCTATAGTAATAGTACTTAATTTTATAATTCATATGCCAGAACGCTTTCGCCCCCCGGTTGTGGAATCACCGGTTAACCAAGAATCAACAGAAAAGCCTGAATTGCCGCCACAGGACGGTTTATTGACCACATTAAATAAAAAAATACGTCGTGAATTTGTTGCTATCGGCGTTGCGCTATCATTGTCTGCTGATTCACCGGCCGAGGCGAGGGTGCAACCGCGACCACGAGCTTCGGCAAATGAGTCTATTAAGCTTCCCCGTGAATTGCCACACACCTACTTTGATGAAAATCCTGATTATTTCAAGACTTTCACAAAAAATGGCGAATTTTCTGAATTGGAAAGACAAAAAAGGACTAACCGCCTTAAAAATGGGGCTGTTATTTTTAAAGATGTTGGTTTGTCATTCTATCAGGTTCAAAAAGGTGATAACATCAGTGAAATTAGGAGGAATCTACTGGAATTGCCGCAGTATGCTTATATAAAGGACCAGAAAGTGAAATTAGAATCTTTCAATATTCCAGCTAAAGAGCTAAGGCTTGGTATGTGGCTGCCGATCCCGCTTGAAAATGAAGATAGGCACGTGACCGACGAACAGTTTGCGCGTTATGCAACGCTAGCGGTACGGGAAATGAGAAAAAATCCCGATTATGGCGAATATCTGAATAAAATTTTGCAGGAAATAACTGAACGCGAATTGATCGCTACCATGGTGGCGGTTGCTAAACAAGAGTCTGGCGGTAAGCCGATTGGACAATTTGAATTGCATCGTTGGGAGCGGGCTTATAGGGCTTTCTCATTTTCAATTTTTCATATTTTAATGGAAAAATACAGGGGCGTAGAGGGTCCAGGTCTTGAGGCGCGTAAAAAGCTCAACCTAACCGAAGGCCAAGTTTATCATCCACAGAACGCGGTCAAATTATTCATCGGATATTTGAAAGAAAAGGGGGCCAAACCGGAACAATATTTCCCAGTGGTCAAGCATGCCGCTTCGTTTGCCTCAATGTATAATGGACGAGGCTGGAGGAAAAAAAATCCACGCTATGTAAAAAATGTCACGTCATACTATCAAAAGGCACTGGGAATGCTTGATTCTATTGAGGAATCGGGCGATACGGAGGAGCTTGTTGTTGAAGCCGTCGAGGCCGAACAAGCGGTACGACCAGTTGCCTACCAAAGGCGCGCCGCTGCGGAGCAAGTTGGCTCGGCAATAAGGAAAAAAGAACAAGGAACCGCCGTCTTTACTGTCTGGGAAAGAGTCGGCCACGATAACATGACCTCGGTGGTTGAAAATGCCCATTTCCGTTATAACCAAAAAACAAAGAAACGAATTTTTGGAACAGACAGAGAACTGCGTAATGAAGTAAAAAAAATCATGCGCTATTTACAAAAGCGATTTGGGACTGACACGTATTATCCGGGTGATACTATTGGTATCGGAATTGATGCCCGCGGCGGCTTTTTCAAATTCCGAGGTATTCGTAATGGAAAATCTTTCGAAGAACTGATACGTATAAAATAAATCATTACTAGAAATTAAAATACACAGCACAAACGGTAGCCCTGGGCTACCGTTTTGCTTCCATCTTGGTCGCACGCGAGTGCTCCCGGCGATGAGATATTTAATTTGTAGTAATGATTTATTTTGACGCACTATTAACCTCTCCGGTAATAAATTTCTTCAATTCGTTGATACTAGTCATCATTTGAGCTGGGAAAATAATCGTCGAGTTCTTTTCGACCGCGATTTCGGCCATAGTCTGCAAATTGCGGAGTTGTAGAGCAATCGGATGGGCCGCCATGATGTCGGCGGTATCGGCCAATTTTTGTGAAGCCAGGAATTCACCTTCAGCGGCAATGATCTTGGCGCGTTTTTCACGTTCGGCCTCGGCTTGCTTGGCCATAGCACGCTGCATACCTTCGGGAAGTTCGATATCTTTAATTTCAACGATCGGCACCACTACCCCCCAGGTTTCGGTATGGCCGTCGAGCACGTTGGTAATTTCCTTATTAATAGTTTCGCGTTCACTCAATATCTCATCAAGCTGAAACTTACCGACAATGTTGCGGACGGAGGTCTGCGCGATTTGGTTGATGGCGCTGCGCACATCTTCAATCTCGACAATACTTCTAATCGGGTCGACGACTTTGAAGTAGGCGACGGCGGAAACATCCACCGAAACGTTATCTTTAGTGATGATTTTTTGGGTTGGGACCGGCATGGTGACCGTGCGCAAGTCGACTTTGCGAATTTGCTCGATAAACGGGATGATGACGTTCAAACCAGGATCTTTGACGCGAACGATGCGTCCAAAACGAAAAACTACGCCTTTTTCATACTGCGTCACGATCCGTAACCCAAGGGCTATGATCAAGACAACCGCTACAATAAGATAATACATACAGGAAGCAAATGAATAATAAAGTATATCTTACGTCGATTGGGCCTGTTTGTCAAGGCTGGCCGGGGCAGGTGGTGTAAGTACATTTTTCCCTTTGGTTAAGCCAACATCGACGGTGATAGTCTCGGCATCTTTGCCTTTCAAATTCAATTCATTTGTTTTTTCGCTTTGATAATCAGAATGGTCGTAGGTCACATAATACGTATCGTCGCCGGCCAAGAAATAGTACCGGCCACTGCCATCGGTAATTTGCGTGGCGACCATTTTGTCGTATTCCGAATTGAACAAGCGAGCGATGGCGCGCCCGACGGGACGCTTTGAGACGGCGTCATACACAATACCCCAACTCTTGATTTTGGCAGGTAATGCCAGCCGGTAAAAAATAATGAAAAACAAAATATGCACCCCCAGAAGCATCCACACATACCACACTGGCGATATATATAAGGAAGCGACCGTGACCAAAAGCCCCGCCCACGATAGGCCAAGCTGCGCCGTTCGGCCCACCCGTTGCCAAAAAATACGAGCCGGTCTTTTGAATTCACCGGCTTGATCTAGCGGAATGTTGGCGGTCACGACAGCTTCGTTTTCCGTGACATCAATTATTTCGCCATGATAAATATCGGTGCGACGACCATCGGTAGTGACTGCTTTAAGAAGCGATGACGGGAAAGTGTAGCCGTCTTTCATGACTTGAATCAGATATTTGCCGGGATTAACCACAAAAGCGTAGCGACCTTGTTTATCGGTGACTTTTGATTGGATAACTTTGCCCGTCTCCGCGTTTACCAGGCGTAATGTCGCCAAGTCGACCGGTAATTTGTTGAGAGAGTTATAAACTTGGCCCCAACCCTGACGTCGGCGGGCTCCGAGCAACATAAGCGGCTGTAAGAATAACAATCGTAAAAACGGAAACATGTTTGCCCAAGCAATACCGGCGGTGGTCGCGACGGCCACACCAACCGCCGCGGGAGCAACCACGTGGCTGGCGGTTTTCTGCACTTCCGGATCTTTTTTAAATTCTTCGACGGCAATGATAGTATCTTTAATTTTAGCCGCGCTTTGGCCGACCAATGCTTTGGTTTTTTTGGCCACATTTTGAACAACCATATTGACGTTTTCCGACAAAGTTGAAGAGGCGCTCACGTCCTCAAATAAATCGGGTGGGCGGGTTACCAACTTGATGTCTTCATTAATGACGTTATTTCGTACCGTGATCGACGGAGTCGTGCGATCATAATAACCGTCTTTGGTAATTTTGACGCTATAGATCCCATTGGGAATGAACCATCCGTAAGTGCCGTTTTCATTGGTTGTTTGCTGATTTGAGACTACGAGTCCGGAAATGGGCTGCCCTTGTTGGTTGAGCAGTGTCACAGTCGCCTGGGTAAGCGGCGCGTTGTCGGCCGATACCGTTCCGTATCCTAAACTTATAATGTTGAAATCGACGACATCGAGCTGGCTATAACCATAATGCACTTCAATAAAAGCGCTCTGGCCGCCTATCCTCGGAAAAATAAAATCGGCGTAGTAACTCTCGCCGCTCATTGAAAATTGATAATCACCGCTGCCATTGATTTTTAAAACAAGTTTCTCCGGAACGGAAGGAAGATTTTGTTTGGCAATGCTGACACTTGCACTCCACCCCGATAAGCCGATAACGCTACCGGCAGATGGTTCAAAGGTGAAGCTGCGGTTGCCGCCTTGAAAAATAAATCGGTCAATCGTGAGATGTGTAAACGAGGGAACGGTCACTTGCGGCCTCTCGAATTCAATTTCCGGCACGCTCGAACAGGCTGCAAAGGCAAAACAAGAAACATCGGCGCAATCAATGGCGCCGTTACCATCGTCATCGATCGTATTATCGCATACTTCATTTTTGGGGGCGCAATAATTGGCGCCCGAGCATTGCGAATCGGCGCAATCTGTTAATCCATCGCGGTCGTCGTCCAAACTATTATTGCAGATTTCCGGACTTTGGCACATCGCTTGAGTAATACAGGCTGAATCCAGACAATCTATTTTTCCATCGGCGTCGTCATCGATAGTATTATTACAAATTTCATTGATGACCGTTGTTATCACCCGCCCATTGACCGATGTCCCCGAGCTATAATTTTCGGAAGTGTCGTAAGCAAATAAAGTATAGTAATAAGTAATGTCGCTCGCCACCGTGGCATCGGTAAATGTTTGACCGCTGCCATTATAGACGAGGGTCCCATCAGAGGGGCCAGTTGGAGCGCCGCTTGTTTTGCGGAGAATTTTCAGGCCGCTAAAATCGGAGTCGCCCGGGTTGACCCACGACAAAACAATGGCTGATGTCGTCGTCGCCAGCTCCACATTGCTCGGGTTGGACGGCGGATTTGTTTCTTTGGGTATGGCGCAAAGTTTGTCGACCGAAGCGCTACTATTTCCGACTTGGTCCGTGGCTACCACTTTATAATGATACGTCG
>MFQK01000037.1:13837-13979 GCA_001783035.1 Candidatus Magasanikbacteria bacterium RIFCSPLOWO2_02_FULL_44_11 | reverse complement strand
GTTAAGTTAGCCGTGTGGGAAAGTGCCAGGCCTTCTAGCGAACTTTGGGAGGCGCCATAGGTGGCGGTCAACCCGTACGTTACTTCGCCTATGCTTATTTCATCGACCGTCCAGGTGATACTACAGCTCATTTGCGCTGGTG
>MFQK01000037.1:11142-13778 GCA_001783035.1 Candidatus Magasanikbacteria bacterium RIFCSPLOWO2_02_FULL_44_11 | reverse complement strand
AAAGTACCGGTGTGGTTGGTGCTGTGAGGTTTGGTGTCGGTAACAATAATGCGATAATAATATGTAGTGGCGGGTGTGAGTCCAACCAGACCTGTTTGATAACTGCCAACAACGGTGGAATTTGAACCATAGCTCGGCGTGATACCATAATCAAAGCTCACGCTCCCGATACCATTATCGTCTGAAGCCGACCAGGAAAACTGCGCCGACGAGGTCAAAACCGCCACCGTTACGGCGCCGACTGTTGGCGGATTATCCGTGGGAGGAATCAAGGGGCCGCTACCACCGGCCGAACTGGGCATGGTTATGGTAATATCGATGGCGCTATCGGTTGAAGTCGCCAAAACAAAGGAACTTGGCGATCCGAATAGAATTATGACCAATACAATAATCCAACCCTTTAAGATGCGCATATCATATTTTTTTTCTGAAGCGAGATCCGATCCAAACGACTACAATCATTACAATCGACACCATCAGCCAAACCGGAAAGTACCACAATGTTTTTTCTCGCCGGATAATAGTGTCGCTTAATCCATAGCGAATAAGTAACTCCACTTTATATGGGCCGGCGACAAGCGGAAACCGTTCATTAATATGACTGGCTCTTTTGGTACCGGGCAAAACCGTGCCGCCGAGCGCTATTTCCCGGCTGTCAATTTTTTTTCCAAAAACGGAGGAGATAGTGATAGTCCCCCGAACAGGCATCGCCACGGTACCATTATTTTTCAGGAGTAAATCGGCGTTGAGATGCGGTTTTCTTATAAAAGTTGGCAGCTGCCAGCTTTCGATTGTCGCGGCTTCTTCGACTATTCCGGCCACATCAATGAGCAACAGCGTGGCCACCTGCCCCGAAAGCGTATTTTTTGCTATGTTCTCGACCACCAAAGCGCCGGTGTGAGTGCCAGGCGCCGTGCCCTCTGGAACAGCTACATTAAAGTAAACTTTTTTTTCTTCACCGCTTCTTAAGAGAATTTTTGTATCGCGCGGGGAAATCCAGGCTTCGGCCTCATCCAGGCTATTGCCAAAAATCGGGCGACCAGCTTCGGACTGTTTTGCTCCGCCGACTCTCACCTTGAATGTGGCCGCCACAGCATCGGTGTTCGTAACTTTGACCCAGACAACCTGCTCTTTTCCGGGGTCGATGGCGAGATGATAACGCAATGGTGAAAGACTTACCGCCTGCGCGGCCGGAGATATGGCAAGACCCGCGGCCAAGGCGACAATAAATCCAAAACGTCTAAGCATAATTTAGAAATTCGCCGAGGCGGTTATTGTGACCGTATGGGCATAAGAGCTGCCGCTCCCGCTCGGAGAAGCGGCAGCCGCTTTGAACGATACTACGGTAACGGATGATAAAATGGCGCTATCAGAAAAGGCTATTTGACGTCCACCTATGACAGACCGGTCATCGACAAAAGCCGCTTGGTCGCCAGTGACCGCCACGCCATATTCTTCAACGCCGGCCGTCACCGAACCGTCTGCCACGGCAGTGGGCGTAGTACCGCTCACATTGCTAATAGCCAGCGAGTAACCGGTAATGGAATTGCAACTCACCGTAGTCGTAACTGAATTCATAGCCACAGCGCTCGCCGAAATAGTACCAAAGGCCAGGTTGGTATCGCTGATAGTTAGCGTCAAACTCTCATCAAGATCCATTCCTTGAAAACCACCATTAATACGATAGAGTGTGCTGGTGGACTGGCCTCCCGGAGAGTCGTTGGCTGTGTCGTTGAGTGTATAGGTCGTACTAGTGGAAATATCGCCGCCATTAAGGCCGATGCTGTCGGCATAAATATAATAATTGGTCGAAGTCATTTCGCCACTGGCCATAGCCGGTAGTAATAACGATGCGACTGCAATAAATCTCAACCAGAAGGACATAAAAATATTAACGCTTTAAGTTCGCAATTTTTGTTTTTATCTCTTTGTTGTCGGGATTAAGTTCCAACACCCGACGATAATACAAGAGTGCCTTGGATTTTTCGCCGCGCATCTCATACAACAAACCTAAACTATAGAGCGCGTTCGAATATTTCGGTTCCGCCGCGACCACGCCAAGCCAGATTTTTTCCGCGTCATCGCGATCACCTTTTTCGTCTCGATTATAAAGCGCTCGA
The DNA here is from genome assembly GCA_001783035.1 of Candidatus Magasanikbacteria bacterium RIFCSPLOWO2_02_FULL_44_11. Classification (GTDB taxonomy): domain Bacteria; phylum Patescibacteriota; class Patescibacteriia; order Magasanikbacterales; family GWA2-37-8; genus 2-02-FULL-45-10. Next base: position 11,658 of record MFQK01000037.1, on the reverse strand, counting down.
CCGTAATTGAAGATGATATCAACTGAATTTGGCTGGAGAGAGACGAGCGCGCGGTATGTTTCCACTACCTTTGTCGTGTCTTTGAGCTGTTCATAGGCGAGAGCCATTCCGGTGTAGGCCAAAACGTAATCCGGTTTTAGCGACACGGCTTCTTCAAATTTTCGAATGGCTTCGTTATAATTGCCCGCCGAAGCCATAAGGCTGCCCAATTGGGTGACTATAACCGGGTTGGTCGGTTCAAGTTCGTAGGCCCGATCCAAAGACTTTCTGGCCCAATCTCCGGCTTCGGGAGTAAGAGCGGTGGCATTTTCATACATGGCGGCCAAATTTTGCCATACTAAAACAGACCGCGGAGCAAGGTCTGTGGCCCGACGCGATTCACTAATAGCTTTTTCAACCAATAAACCGATCTGTTGTATGTCGGGTGGAGAAACACGGCTTAAGTCGGTGGCCTGACGAAGATAAAGTTGGGCCAAAGCGACATGATATTGTTCGCTGCGCGGATTTTTTTCAACG
>MFQK01000037.1:5994-11127 GCA_001783035.1 Candidatus Magasanikbacteria bacterium RIFCSPLOWO2_02_FULL_44_11 | reverse complement strand
CGGTAATAATTTCTTTCGGCGGCATAGACGCGCGCGCCTCCGACGCACCCGACTCCCAGGATGGCGATAAAAATAATGGCGATAAAAGACAAGGACAGTGTGTACTCCGGGTTATCGGCAACAAGGTGTTCCTTAACGGAAAAAATATCTGGAGTTGTATAAGATAACCCTGTAAAAAAACAGCCCAATAAGAGCCACCATAACCACCACAAAACCGGTCCGTAAAAAAAGAAAAACATTCCGGCCGTCAACATGGCCCAGGCCAGACCGATCATCAGCACTTCGACCAGCGGAGCGCTATTCAATGATCCGTCTGCAAAAAACTTGACCGTTGATCGGTCGCCTGCTCCGCGCGCTTTTTTTATAGCTTTCATAATATGCCCGGTCGCAAACAATACAATAAGTATAAAGACAATGCTCATTACCAAACCGCCTTCGGATAAAAACGCTTGAAATGTGCTGGATGGCTGGTTAAAACGCACCGACCAAGCGTAGGGGTCGTTATTAAACGACGAGTCACGAAAATGCGAGAAGGCCAGGAAAAACGTGCCGAGCCCGTTGCCGACCAGACTGTTTCTGAGACCGGAAAAAATGCTGCCTTGGGTTATGGCCCAGGACGACTCATGATTGAGTTTAACTTCCATGGGAATCGGCGACGAAATTTTTGGCGCACTAAACACAATCATCAAAGCGATACTGACGATAATTGCAAAAACCGTCGTCAACCAACCCAGACGCACTTCTTTGATAAAAAATTTGCTCGAGGCCACAAGTACGGACAATCCAATACCCAGCAGCCACCAAATAACACTATAATTCATAGCTATAAGCACAGCCATAGTCATAATCATGGCAACCACATAAAGAATTGTCCTGGTATGCGGGATGTCTTTTTTTATTATTTGTCCGGCAGCGAGAATTAAAATAATCGCGAACCAAATACCCGTAACGCTGTTCATAGGATCTATTGTGCTGAACCGTCCGCCGGAAATAACAGCCAACACATCGGCATCCAACAAAACTTTGGCAGCCGCGCCTAAGGCGGTCAGAGCGCCGGTGCCAATAATCGTATCGACTATCCCCTGCCAACGCGGCAACGAGGTCATGGTGTAATTCGCCAGAGAAAAAATTAACCAACCTGAGAGGATGGTCACGATGCTAATCACAAAATAATCGGGGCGGCCGATCAGTGAGGTCAAACGATGATCGGAAAAAAGTACCGATGCCAAAGCGATGACACCAAACGCCGCGAATAAAGTGTTAATTTTCAATTGATTGAACAAAATCCTTTTGGAGAGAGCCGACCTTACTATCCACAAAGCGATGCCGATTATGGCGACCGATGCCAGGGCGGCAGTTTTAGAAAGGATATAGGGATTGGACAAGGAATTGTCGAGAACTAAAGGTATGAGAACGCAAGACAGAATCAGAAAAATATACGTGGCGCTATCTAGTGATTTTATCATCCAGGCACGGAATGCGGTCATACAATCTCTTTTTTAGAATTGGCTTAAATTTGTACTCATAGTATACAGAATTTTAGCCGCTACGACAACCTTGTTTTATAGATTGTGGGGCGGCTGTTTTGCCAAATGTGATTTTGATTGAGGTGTGAATAAAATCGTTAAATTTAGGAATTATCAATTTTATTTATACTAATTTAGTTTTATTTTATGTTTTTTGTTTACTTTACTGATAAATTATGATATAGTTTTTTTTGACAGTGTATGGAACTTATAAAACAACTAAAAAAACTAGGACTTAACCACTCGGAGAGCACCGTCTATCTTTTTTTGTTGCAAAACGGTTTGTCTACACCGCCGATTGTTTCACGACAAACAAAAATTGCACGGACTAATTGTTATAATCTTTTAAGTTCCTTGGAAGAGAAAGGTATTATTGATGTTACATTTGAGGGAAAACGAAAGGCATATCTGGCTCGTAATCCAGAGTCGATTATTGGAATGCTTGATGTGCAGCGGCAAGCAGCGTTGAATCTTATACCTGACCTTGAAGGTATGTATACTATTCATAAAAACAAACCTTTGATCAAATATTACGTTGGACTGGAACAAGTGAAACAAATTTTTTTGCAATCGCTCGATGCACCTCAAATCACATCAATTAGTGCGCTCAAAAAACTTAAAATCAAACTGCCTGATTTTTTTAATTACTATAATAACCAGATCATGAATCGCTCGATACAACTTAATGAGGTAAAATTCGCAACTAACTCGACTGTTGATTTACCGACATCCGTGTTGTTGTGGGGAGAACATTGTGCCTTTCTATCCTTAGATGAGCCTGTCTTTGGAACTGTTTTAATGAGCAAGGGTATTTCAACGACATTACGTCTTTTACTCAATGAAAAAAAATCTTTGTAGAGAGCACAATTCTGTGATATAATGTTGCCAGGTGAAACATTAAGTTTCCCGTGAAACATTCAAGCATTATTATGAATGACGTCACTTCACCTCTTAGCGAAGATTTTATAGCCGGGTTGGTTGCCGGAGAAGGATCGTTCATGTGGATTAAGCAAAATGGCACTGAAATTCCCGTCTTTCAACTAAAAATGCATGCGAATGAACGACCCCTCTTTGAGATGATAAAAAGCAAAATTGGTTTAAAGGAAAAAATACATGAATACAACCACCAGGGCAGAAACTATGTATTGCTTTTGGTACGTAAAAGACTTGTTATAGAACAAATAATCATACCTTTCTTTGATAATCGTCTCTTTGGACTTAAAAAAGAACAGTTTGTCGTATGGAAAACACATTTTTTTGAGTTAAAACCTTACTTTAGATATAAAAAATAAATCTAATTGTTTCACGTCAAACAATTATTTACCTCATTTATAAATGAAGTGATTTTTGGTGTTTGTATACACTAGTGTATACAAACAGTGCACAGATGATGGTGGTTTACCCACAGACTTATCCACATTTGGATCTATAAAAAAGAAAAAGCCCTATAATAATCTAGACAAAAATCAAAGCTACACCATCCTAGGTATAGTTAGACTGAAAGAAGAATGACCAAAATCAGTCGTTTTCTAGCGTTTTGCTGATCGTTTTAGTTTTGTTCTAGTGGACCAAAGGGGAATTGAACCCCTGACCTTCGCATTGCGAACGCGACGCTCTAGCCAACTGAGCTACTGGCCCAAGTAGTAATTTCAGTTAGTTGTATACACTAGTGTATACAACTAGCTCCATGTTAAACATTTTGTGCCCCCAGCACGAATCGAACGCACATCTATCCCTTAGGACGGGACTGTTCTATCCATTGAACTACGGGGGCGAAGCGTCAGTAGTATAGCTAAAAAATACCTCGCTGTCCATATGGGGCTTGATATACTTTTTATAAACTGCATGCTACAATACGGCGACTTATCACTTATCTTATGGAATCATTAGTTCTCGCAGTCATATTCCTTGCCACTCTATCACTGATTCTTTTGTTTATAGTTCTACGGCGTTTAAAAGCCGAAAATCGGCCAGCTGATGGAAATGACAAAAATTTTTTGGCAATGCAACAACAGCTCCATGAGCTCACTCGTCTGATGGACCAGAAAATTACCGAAACGAACCGTTCGGTCTACGCGACGGAACAAAACCTCCACAAGACCGTCCAAGCGCATTATGGTCAAAGCCTGAAAGTTATTACCGAAATTACCGAACGCTTGACCAAGCTCGATGAAACCAATAAACAAGTGATGTCTTTTGCAACTCAGTTGCAGAATCTTGAGGACGTGCTGCAGAACCCGAAACAGCGCGGTATTCTAGGGGAATATTTTTTGGAAAATGTGCTGCAAAATGTCCTGCCACCGGGGTCATACCAAATGCAATATCGTTTTGAAAACGGCGATATTGTGGACGCCGCGGTATTCGTGAAAGATAAAATCATTCCGGTTGACTCCAAATTCAGTTTGGAAAACTATAATCGCATCGTTGGCGAGCGGGATCCGATTAGACGAGAGGAATTGGAAGTAATTTTCAGAAATGACCTTAAAAAGCGCATTGAAGAGACCAGTAAATACATCAAACCAAAGGAGGGCACGATGGATTTTGCTTTCATGTTCATTCCGGCCGAAGGAATATATTATGATTTATTGATCAACCAGGTGGGGACGCTGAAGACTAATACGCACGATTTAATCGAATACGCTTTTAAGGAAAAACACGTCATCATTGTTTCGCCGACGTCTTTTTTGGCTTATTTGCAGACTGTCATGCAGGGATTGCGAGCGCTTCAAATAGAAGAGTCGGCCAAGGAAATCCGAAAACGGGTGGAAGACCTGGCTAAACACCTCCTAGCCTATGATGAATACCTTAAAAAACTCGGCACAAACTTATCGACTTCGGTCAATTCATATAATGCGGCCTATCGTGAGTTTAATAAAATTGATAAGGATGTAGTTAAAATCACCGGCGGCGAACGAGGAGTCGAAATGACGCAGCTCGAGAGACCGGTCGTGGATTAGGGTGCGCGCCTGTCAATCCTAAGTAGAAATGTCCTAGTTTGGTGGGTGCAATTATGGGGGTTGCACTTCGAACTAGAATGTAAGGGGCGCACCTTGACTGTTTGGGCCATTTCCTGTATACTCACGCCACAGAACGCTTGGCTCTCTAAAGTCGTTTTGGACTAATTACTAACTATTCTATGCCCAATAAAGCAAGCGCACGTAAAGCGTTGCGCCAAAGTAAAAAGAACGCGGCGGCAAATTTGTTTCGCCGCGACGCTTTCAGAAACGCTATCAAAAAAGCGGTGAAGGCAACCAGCAAGGCAGACGCTATGAAGCTGGTGATAATCGCTCAAAAAGCCCTTGATAAAGCTGCTCAACGCGGGGTTATCAAAAAGAATACCGCTGCCAGAAAAATTTCTCGCTTGATGAGTAAAATTCGGGCGATGAAGTAAAGGTAAAACAGACTACCAATATTAAAATACACAGAAATAAAACAGCCCAGCGGGGCTGTTTTTTCTTCCATCTCGGCCGCCGCGAGGCGTCCTGCGATGAAGTAAGGGAATATACATACACTAGAATGCACAGCATAAAACCGCCCTTGGGCGGTTTTTGCTTCCATCTCGGTCGTCCGCGAGGACTCCCTGCGATGAGGCATTCTAGTGTATGTA
>MFQK01000037.1:5698-5958 GCA_001783035.1 Candidatus Magasanikbacteria bacterium RIFCSPLOWO2_02_FULL_44_11 | reverse complement strand
AGCCGTTTTTTTTAACCACAAAGGGGTGAAGGCCGGTTTTACTGGCGACAACGGCATCCGGTATCCCGGGCTCGCGCTCAACCAGATCGGCGATACTCAACAGCGTCCGGAATTGCCACAATAATAAATTGAAAATTTGAATATCTTCCTGTCCCAAGCGGCGTTGTTCGTAAAGAAGCTTGATGCCGAGTTCTCGCCGGCCGGTAACCAAAGCTTCAACCATGGAAAAAATATTGTCGTCTAATTTTTCATTCAAAAAT
>MFQK01000037.1:0-5651 GCA_001783035.1 Candidatus Magasanikbacteria bacterium RIFCSPLOWO2_02_FULL_44_11 | reverse complement strand
AACCTGGTCGAGCACACCGTTAAGCAACCACAGATCACCGCCGTTTTCGGCCAGATAAGCTACGGCCTCGGGTGAAAGCTGTATTTTGCGCTCCTCCGCCTCCTTTTTTATCCAAGCCACGAGTTTGGGAAAAGAAAGCGGAGAAAATTCCTGTGCGAATTTTTCTTTTTGCAACGCGGCATACAGCGCCTTGGCTTCTTTCGTTTTTCCTATTGATTCAGATTGAAAAAAAATAACCACGTTATTTTCAAAAATCTTGCCGACCTTAATTTTTTCCAGCAGTTCAGCCAGCAGATCTTTGTCGCCCGACGATAAAATATCTTCGATAATTACCAGGCGCTTTGTCGCTAAAAATGGCGCGGAAGCGGCTTCCGTAAAAAGTCTGGAAGACTCGATCTTTTTACCATTAAGAGAAAGCACGTTGTACCCGGACGGATCGCGCTCGCTTTTGAATTTTTTTATCGATTGTTCGAGGTAGCGGCGGCTGCGAAAGGTATCTTCGCCGTATAGAAAAAGAATCATAGTGCTATCATCGTACAATGTCTGCCTATAAAAGGCAATAAACGATTTCATATGTGGCATCGTTTGAAATTTCGTCGCTCGCCACAGATGAAAACAAGCTTTCGCCTGTTGGCTCGCTAGAAATTATAAAAAAATACCTGTCGATAAGGTATAAATGGCCGGGTGCTGGAGATAATCCTCCAGGCACCCGGTCAGTCGAGCATGTGATCATTATTGCTCAGCATTTCTCAACCACTGAAAAAAGTGGTAGCCGAGAAAAATGACCATGGTAATGATTTGCCACCACCATTCAAATGATGTTATGAAGATCCCACAAATGAGTGCCCGGGTGAATAGCACTATGCGGCAGAGCAAGACTTTCCACATCTGCTTTGGGGTGGTGACATGATACCTGATCTTGCGACGAAAACCGACGAAGTCAATGACTTCGATGACGATAATCGCTCCCATCAGTAGAAAAATACTTCTAACTTCAGCGGCCCAAAACAGATTCCCGACCAACAAACCTAGGCACAAAGCGATGGTCATGATGGCCACGAGACTCATTTTGAGCAGCCTGACGTACAAACTATCTTCGCGTACTAGCATCCCATAGGGGTAGTGCATAGCACTCCTTTCCGGCCGATTGGGCATCGATATGGTTAAGGAACTGGCCACAATATACACCAAAATGGCCCAAATGTCAATTGTAACTCCCTTACTGTAGCTCATCACCCCCACTTTATGCTATACTGGCAGCATTATCGCAGACATTTTCACCTTTATGACCAAAATATCAACAGATATTCTTATCCTTGGCGCCGGTATTGGCGGCTATGAAACATACCGCTCGCTGAATCGCCTGCTGGCCTGGTATGGTATTAAAAAAAACATTACTATTGTCAACGAGCATAATTATTTTACCTTTGCGCCGCTCCTCCACGAAGTCGCTTCGGGATCGGTCGAGCCGAGCCATTGCACTTTTTCTTTGACCGAATTGGTTTATAAAACTCCGCACCATTTTATTAGAGCCACTGTCAATAAAATTAATGCCGAACGGCGGACAGTCGAAACAAGCGCCGGCACGATTGCCTATACCTATTGTATAATGGCGCTGGGCAGTAAGGTGCATTTTTTCAATACGCCTGGCGCCGAGAAATATGCCTATACCGTGCGTACGCTTCCCAAAGCCATGGAGCTGCGAGAAAATTTGATTGATTGTCTCGAAACAAAACCTAAAAAAATTAATCTGACTGTGGTCGGAGGCGGCTATAGCGGGGTGGAAGTGGCCGGCCAAATGGCTTATTTACGCGAACATACCGTCGAAAAACTGTATCCCCACACCAAACTCCACATCCGTATCGTTGAGGCAGCTGCCACGGTCACTCCCCAGCTGCCGTTGCGAGCGCAGCGTAAAATTACGAAGCGCCTCAAAAAACTGGGAGTTGAACTATTATTCAATGCGAAAGTAGCCCGGCTTGAAAAAGATTATGTCTGCCTGGCTTCCGGCAAATCTCTGCCCAGCGATTTTAGCATTTGGTGTACCGGCATCCACAACCTGGCCGATTGTTATATGCACGAACGCGATTGTAAAAAAAATCGTTTGCCGGTCACCAAATTTTTGAATCACGAACATTATCCGGAATTCTATGGTGTGGGAGATATTATTTTAGGTTATAATGATGGAGGCGACAAACCATTTCCGCAATTAGGCGAAGCCGCCTATAAACAAGGCGAATATGTGGCGCGCCATATTGTCGCCCAATTACGTGATAAATCAATAGAGCCATTCCACTTTTCTTCTTTTGGAATGCTTATGCCCATTGGCGAACGTTATGGTGTGGCTATTATGGGAAAATTCGTCTTCAGCGGGTTGAGTGCGTGGTGGCTGCGACGAATGGCCTATATTCTCTTTATGCCCGGATTCTTGCGCAAAATTAATTTGATGATTGAATGGACATTGCGCCTGTTTGGTTTTAGTTATATAATTGACCTTGATCGCAAATAAATTATTTACTATTTTTTAAACATTATGAAGAATGGCCATCCAATCTTAAAAGCCGCCGGTCTCCTGGGATTGCGTCTGGTTATTGGTTTTATTTTCATCTATATGGGGTTAAACAAGCTGGTTTGGGACCATGCCGCCACAGCCGGAATGTTTAATGCTGAAGTTGGTTTGCCTGGTGGGGGCGATTTATGGACTTATATTGTCGGTTCTTTAGAATTGTTGGGCGGCGCCATGGTGCTGTTTGGTATTTGGACCAGATATGCAGCCTCTTGGCTCGCTATTATTGTATTGGTAGCTATGGCAACTGTGCATCGAGGCAACCCGATAGTGGGCTACTTCTTACCACTCTCGGTCCTCGGCGGTTGTTTAGGTTTGATAGGAGCTAGCGCCGGACGCTGGCGTGCGGTGAAGACTGAATGTCACTGCGCCGGATGCAGAGAAACAATGATTGAAAAAGAAGAAGGCTGTTGCGGAGGCGGTGGTGATGGCTGTGGTGGTGGAGCTTGCGGGTCAGGAATGGAAGAAAAAAAATAAAAGGCTATAAAAAACATCCCGCTAATGGTGATCCGTACCCCAAAGAGTGGACACCTAATTGTCCACTTGGCGTGGTACAGATCAGGCGGATGTTTTTTTGTTATGCAGCGAGGTGGATGGCAGCATCTGGTCGCCATCCGAAACCTCTACAGATCCTGTCCGGTTCGCTTTTTTTTATTGACCGATTGATCTAAACACACTTCTGAAATAAGAACGGTTTCGTCCACAATCGGAATAAAGAAAAGTTTCCCGCTCTGCTCCAGGCTTTTGGGACTCCACGGCAACTGTCTGGCTGTTTGTGTGAACTTACAGCCGCCAAACTTCCCAACCCCAACAACCTCTTTTTTCCCGACTTTGATGAAGGAAATGGTTGATTTGAGGCTCTCAGGGACTGAATATGTTTTCACACCGCCCAGCTTCTTCCCTTGTACATCAACAACTAGCTGATCTTCGGCAATGACGTGTTCCTCGTGGAGTTTATCATAGCGGCTGAGAAAAAATCGCAGCTTGCCGCTTGGCCTGACCAGCACCACCCCGCGCCAGGCAATTTCAGACTTCTTGCTGCGAGCGGCAACCACGATCGGCCGAAGGTACATCGTCGCTATGGGCTTGAGTTTTTCGGTTTTGTCTTTCTCCTCGGTACATGCCAGTAGTGTTAAAACCAGACAAACGGCGCATTTATTTACGACCATTGTCCCTCCTCCAATGATGCCACCACCTCGCTACATACTAGGTACGGTCGCAGATGTAAACACGCTTGTCAATGTGCTGTCAATGTGCTAGACAAACATAGTGGCAGGAGCTATGATACTAGCGCTTAAATATTTCTTTATGAAGACTGCTTATCCGATATATTTAGGTGGAGTGTTTACCACGACAACGAAAGACTTACCGGTTATTTTTCCTTATACTAACCAACCTTGGACAACCGCGTACTTGGCGGGCAAAGAACAGCTCGAAGAAGCTATTCAAAAAGCACAGGCGGTTGAAAATGAGCTGAAAGCGCTGCCAACCTACGTTCGGGCCGAGATTTTACTAAGTATTGCCCAGGGTCTGAAAGACCGTCACGCCGAGTTTACCGAAGCGTTGATGCTCGAAACCGGCAAACCGCTTTTTTACGCGCGAGGTGAAGTTGATCGTGCTATTTTTACATTTACGGACGCGGCTGAAGAAACCAAAAGAGTCTATGGCGAGTGGTTGGCGCTTGATCGCGCGCCGAGTGGCGCGAATCATGAAGCGGTAGTGCGGCGATTTCCTGTTGGGTTGGTCGCGGCGATTGCGCCATTTAATTTTCCATTGAATTTAGTCGCCCACAAACTTGCTCCGGCAATTGCAGCCGGTTGCCCGATTATTATAAAACCAGCTTCTAAAACGCCGATTTCCGCGCTTTTGTTGGCCGAATTGATCGATCAGACTGCCTTACCAAAAGGTGCAGTTTCGGTTTTACCAATGGACCGCGCAACTGGTGACCAGTTGGTGACTGATGGCCGTTTTAAACTTTTAACTTTCACTGGTTCGCCCGATGTTGGTTGGGATATGAAAAATCGCGCCGGCAAGAAAAAAGTGGTTTTAGAATTGGGTGGTAATGCTGGTTTGATTGTCACACCGTCCGCGAATATGTCCAAACTTTTAAAAAAAATTGGTAGCGCGGCGTTTGGACAAAGCGGCCAGAGCTGCATCCATACGCAACGTATTTACGTACATGAAAATGTACGCGAAGTTTTTGTGACCGGTTTGATAGATGAGGCTAAAAAATTTGTGTACGGCGACCCACGAGAAGAAAATGTCATGTTTTCCAGCATGATCGATGGGGCCAATGCCGATCGTATTGATGCTTGGGTCAAAGAGGCTGTCGCTGACGGTGCCAAAGTTTTATACGGTGGCCAACGACTTTCAGATACAGGATATTCACCGACTATTTTAACGGCAACCACAAAAGACATGAAAGTTTGTTCCAAAGAGGCCTTTGCGCCGGTCGTGATTGTTGAAACGTATACCGATTTTAAAGAAGCGGTGCGTCAGATCAATGATTCTGATTTTGGCTTGCAATGCGGTGTTTTCACGAATAATTTGGAAGAAAGCACTTACGCCTTTGAACATCTTGATGTGGGTGGCGTCGTTATTAACAATGTGGCTAATTTCCGGGCTGACAATATGCCGTATGGCGGTGTGAAAGATTCTGGCCTCGGCCGCGAAGGTGTACGTTATGCGATTGAGGATATGACGGAATTAAAAGTGCTGATAGTGAATAAAGATTTTTAGGGCGAAACCAAAAGCAGCCCGAAGGCTGCTTGAGGCGGTTGTGGAATGGGGGAGAGTCGAACTCCGAGGCCAACCTGGTAATGATGACCGCAGGACCGCCTGCACCCATCCCTTTCCAAACCTAATCTCTTATAACAAAACATGTATAAAGTTTTCATAAAACTAAAAGACTCCCCGTAGGGAGTCTCGAAGTACTGCAGACAGTATATCTGCGGCCAATCATTACCAAGTTACTGGTAATATAATCTATTTAATCTGGACTGTCAATCCACCACTTTATAAAAACTTTATCTGCTTTCAGTAATGTGCTAGAGTCCTAAAATGTTACTATGACAACCTCGGATAT
>MFQK01000036.1:6080-7851 GCA_001783035.1 Candidatus Magasanikbacteria bacterium RIFCSPLOWO2_02_FULL_44_11 | reverse complement strand
AGCCTTCGGGCATAAGGTACACTACTTCTCCTTCAGGGTAGTGTGAATTAAGGAATTAAATAAATTAATAACAAAATATAAACAATAGGAGTAAAAAATGAAAAAATCATTCAAGAAAGCGGGCGTTTTTTCGCTTGATCTACTGGTCTTCTTCAGCCCTCTAGCTATAGCAGTTGTTGTAGGTTCTATACTTGCGGGTGGATATAACAAGTTCAATAGTACAACCCAAATGTACATAGCCTATGACGCTGCAATTTTAGCTTTTATTCTGTGGGCGGTCGTTACCTACTTAATGACAAAACTCAGGCGGAGTTGGAGATACGCGACCGGTATGCTAGCAATCAGTTTTGTATTAACTGCCTGCCTCTCACTCATTGAGAGATACGAGACTGGTACGGCAATAATACTTGGTATACTGTTAATATTCGCCATAGCCTCCTTAATAACTGGCTGGAGCGAGATTAAAAATTGGACATACCGAAAAAAACAGTAAGAAACTCTAAAGGATTTCCAACTACCTTGGCGGAAATCCTTTTTTAATTTTCACAAATCACCACTAAGCGGCCTTAACTTTGTATTAACGTGTTAACACGTTAATACAAATGCCAGACGAAAATATAACCTCTACTCTCTCAGTCAATTTAGGTGCCAAACCTACGCTGGCGGTCGCTAAACCAGGCCAAAGCTTTATCCAACTCAACCTCGTTAAAATCAGGGAAGAACGTAGGCGTAAAATAAAGCTCGGCATAAGCTGATTCCCAAAGCAGGAAGTTGGACAAGCGCTGTTCGCCTGAGGTGCGGATGATAAGGTCGCAAGGCGGCAACTCCGCCGTGGTCATGGCGCCTTTCAGCTCGTCAGCTGAAAGTTCGGAGAGCTCGCGGCCCGAGGCAGCCAACCGTTGCACTGCTTCCACGATCTCCTGCTGCCCGCCGTAATTGATACAAGCGCAAACAGTACCGGCTGTTCCCTGCTTGGTTTCCTCCGTCGCCTGCCGCATCAGCTCCCGCAAGCGGGGCGGCAATTGCTCGCGGCCACCAGCAAACAATAGGCGGATGGCATCGCGCTTGAACTCTTTAACATCCCGCGCTAACCCTTGTTCCAGCAGCCTCATCAAATAAGCCACTCCCTCTTTTGAACGATGCCAATTCTCGCGCGAAAATAAATAAAAACTGGCCAGCTTGACGCCCCGGCTAAACAGCCAACGGGCCAATTCTTTAACCCGCCGGTACCCTGCCTCATGGCCTTCTAAGGTGGGCAAACCCTTAGCTTTGGCCCAGCGGCGATTGCCGTCCACGATTACGCCCACATGCTGGGGTACGGACATATGAATTCAGTTTAACACAATCAAGCTGCTGGCTGTGCCTAACCCAGCTGATGAAGCCAAAGCTGAATAATAGTGACAAATTCTGCCTATGTACTACAATCAACCTGCTATCAATCACAAATATTGAGGTTGAAATTGAGCCAAAACAACGTATATAAAGAAACGGTCAAAACATTTCTCGCCGGCATAAAAATCGCTTGGCGTATCGACCCGAAACTGTGGCACCGAGTGATTATTAAACCCAGTTTCTGGGAAAAAATAAGTAGCGAGCTGGAAGAAATGGCTGGCTGGACCAAGCAAGACGAAAAGCTGGTTGACATCATTGTGGCAAACTTTAAAGACGAGGCGGCGACGCTGTCAACAGAAAAAAAGTTGGAGCGATTAGAGCAAATTCTAAGAGGTGGCTGGAAACAAGCTAAGGCACACGCCAGTGTGCGCCAAAAAAT
>MFQK01000036.1:5815-6039 GCA_001783035.1 Candidatus Magasanikbacteria bacterium RIFCSPLOWO2_02_FULL_44_11 | reverse complement strand
GAATGCATGATTGCCTTCGACATTTTGTCATCAAAAAGCTTCACCCGCCAGCCAGCTGCCAAGCGCCAAGACGCACCCGCCAGCCAACAGCAAGGTTACCTTCGCTACCAATCTGGCGGGTGTGCCCAACTCGGCGTGAGCCAGTATCAACCCAGCTAACACCGCTGACGCTACCGGCATGACAACATTAAAACTGACAATGGCCGGAAAAGGCGCTCGGGCCA
>MFQK01000036.1:4078-5566 GCA_001783035.1 Candidatus Magasanikbacteria bacterium RIFCSPLOWO2_02_FULL_44_11 | reverse complement strand
GAGATGGCAACGGCGGCGGCAATGGCTCAGGCGCGAGCGGATTCATATCTTGTCGCAGACGCGGCGTGATCTCAGGGCTGATTTTTATATCCTCAAACATATCCAGTACATTAACTTTGCTTAACTGCCTTGAGCGCGAGTGAAAATAAAATGTGAGTGCAAAAAGCAGGACATTGAGGCAAATATCGGGATTGACAAGGTGGCGGTCAAGCCGAGCGCTAGCAATGTTGTTGTCCTGGGCATATCTACCCCGTAGTGTGCTTTGTCTCGCATACGACTTCAACTATTTACCTGAATAGCGAGCGTAGCAGATGGTGCCAACCGCTTCAGCTGACACTAGCTCTTATGACAGTTTACCACACCCGCCAAGCTACTACTTATTATGTAAGCTGAAAGCGGCAGTCGAGCGGGCCATAAATTTTTTATCTAGCCACATGGCAACCCTCAAACCTATCACCCCCAAATTAATCAAGGATAAAACCATTCTCCCGGGCGGCAACCCCTGCGGCTGACTCATCCAGTCAAACCAGAGCTCATGTTCCAAGAGGTAAGCGCGCACGATGAACAATACCATAGCCAAGTAACCCAAACGCAAATATTGCCGCCACCGCCTCGGCCCCAGCATTTGCATCATGGTCGTGTTTGAAATTAAGGCCGTGCCAGCAAGTATAACCATGGCTATCAAACCTAAAATGACTTCGGCATCAAATAAATGAGCGCTTAAACCGTAAGCGTATCGTTCAGGGTATAGTATGGGCAACGAAACTGAATAGGCCAAGGCGGAATAAAAGCCTAACAGGCCCAAATACTTGCGGTAACCGAGTTTGGTGTCCAAAAAATCAAAGTAGTAGCAAAAGCCCGAGAGCGCGAAAGAAGCGGCAATAAGCACGCCCGCCGTGCCAGCTAGTGCTTTGGAGAACATGAACCAATTCACATCATCCCCCGCTGCCAACTGGTACAACCAGCTCAGCACGAAAATTACCAGCGCCACCAGCCACGAATTGCGCCATAGATGACGCTTAAGGTGGCTGGCATGAATATCGGCTGGCGCTGTTGGCGACATATGTTTTAGTATAACACGCGCGCTTAACCCCAAGCTCATAAAATCTACTTGATAGTATTCTAGCGTCAAATATGTCCGGCCGGACATTTTTGACGCTATTGATTTAAATAGAATACTTCAAAAGAACTCACGGAATATCGTATAATAAAACACCATTCCTCAATGGAATGATATTTTATTATGGTCGCAATTACTGAACGCGGTGCGAACCTTTTTCGAGCGAAAATCGCTCGAATGATTTGAAACCCCGCCCCAGCGTTTCCGCCCGCAGAAACTCGGCGAGCAAAGCAAAACAATTTTCTTTTCAATTCTTTAATTTTTCGCGCGACCCTTTTTCTTCCCCGCCTGCGCCGAGGCTTCGGCGGGCAGGTAAATGGAATTGAAAAATGTTTTGCTTTGATGTCTTGATACTAAGACGGCGGAAA
>MFQK01000036.1:0-3955 GCA_001783035.1 Candidatus Magasanikbacteria bacterium RIFCSPLOWO2_02_FULL_44_11 | reverse complement strand
CGGAATTGGAGGCCGTATTTCGTAAAGCGAAATGCGCCGCCAAAAGAGATGTTACCCTTGCCCCGACCCACCCATGCGTGGGCAACGACAAGGGACTCCCTAATTTTGTTTGACTAAATCGTAAAAATTTCATATACTAATATTAACAGTTGTTAATAGGTTGTGCAATTAAAGTATAGTAAAGTTTTACTACAATGTCAAAAGATATATCAACCATAGCAACGAATATAAAAAAATACCGAGATAAGCTCGGCGTTTCGCAAGACAAGTTGTCCAAACTTGCTGGCGTTACTTTGCATACTTTAACCAAAATCGAGACTGGGGCAACAACTGATCCCCGCATTGAAACACTAAAGAAAATTGCCAAGGGATTAAATGTAAGCGTTGATAATCTAATCAGATAAATATTTTAAAACGCCTATGAAAATTAATTTTAATTTAGACCCTCAAAAAGGTCATAACATATGCGATATTGTTGAAAGAAAAGGAATCGGCCACTCCGACACATTAGCAGATCTTATTGCAGAAGAATTTTCAAATACTTATTCAAAATATTGTTTAAAATATTTCGGAGTAATATTAAATCATTGGGCAGATAAAGTTGTTTTGTCTGGTGGTATTTCAGAATTAGATTATGGATCAAAAAAAATTGTAAAACCAATGACTGCGTACTTATTTGGCAAAGCTGTTGAGGCGGTTGGCACCAAAATAATTCCAATAGAAAACATTTTTATCAATTCCTGTAAAAAGATTTTAAAAACAGTGTTTAAAGATAAAGAAATTTTAGACGCAATGGTTTATAAAATTGATATAAACAACGGTATTGGTAAAGAACACTCAGAATTATTTTATCGGCCATTATCAAATAAAGACGCTTCTTCCATAGAAAGTTTTAAATCTAACGATACAATAATCTGTTCTGGCTACGCCCCATATTCAACAGCAGAAAAAATGGCTATCGTTATTGAAAATTACATAAATTCTATTGCTTTTAAGAATCGTTTTAATTTTACTGGCTATGATGTTAAAGTAATGATTGCTAAAATTGACAAATTTTTTGATATAACAATATGCATTCCATTTCTTGCAGACCAAACGCCATCTTTCAGCTTTTATAAAATTAACAAAGATGCGATTTTGAAAGATTTAAAAAAATTTATACTGAGTATTAAATATTTAGATAAAGGTTTTAATTTTTCAATAAGCTTAAATACAAAAGATTTTGGAGAGCATGCATATCTAGTTGCTTTTGGTTCGGCTTTAGATAAAGGTGATTTTGGAGCTGTTGGGCGCGGAAATAAATATTCAGGTGTAGTTTCTCTCAATAGAAAAACAAATATTGAAGCTGTTCCTGGAAAAAACCCTCAAAATCACTCTGGAAAATTATTTACTATTTTTGCACACCATTTAGCATGGAAGATTTATAAAATATATCACAGGGACATATCCGTTGATATAGCCGCGAAAAACGGAGAGGATCTTACCAACCCATCACATGTGATTATAAATATAGAAAATGGGTTATCATTATCAGTTAAAGACAAAGAGGCAATAAAAAACATTATTTCTGAAGATATCCAGAACATTAAAGGATATGCAAATATAATAATAAACAAAAATGTAATCAAGGAACATATTCAAAAAAAATTTATATATGATTAAACTTATTTTACATGGTGGTGGTAATCTTAATAGGAAAGAGTTGGAAATGATTATTCGCGAAATAAAGAAAGATTTTTCCAATAAGAATAGAATCAAAATTTTGATAGTGCCGTTTGCTCGTGTAGAGGAATGCTGGAAAGGTGTTTTTGATAAATACAGCAAACGATATTTTGACATTTCCCTAAAGAAAGATTTTATATTAGCCTCACCAGATATTAAAAAATTCAAAGATCAAATAGACTCTTCTAGTGTTATATTTTTTACTGGCGGAAGTGAAATTTTGCTGAAAAAATTTATGAAGTATATTAATTTTTCTTTATTTAAAAATAAAACGATAGTTGGAATTTCTGCGGGCGCTAATATTTTTTCAAGTAGTTATTATTCAAATGACAGGGGTATTATAGAAAAAGGATTGTATGAGTTACCAATAAAAACTATTTGTCATTTTGATTCAACAAAAAAGAGTTGTCTAAAAAAACTCACTTCAAGCGGAAATAGTTCAAAAAAACCAACGCTTGCGATAAATGAAGGAAGTTTTTTTGTATTATATTTTAGTAAAAAATAAAATTATGGAAAAAGAATTTTTTGAAAACTCTCCTATACCAGCAGGAGACAAACCCAAACCAGAAGAGAAGGAAAAAATTGTATTTAGGGCTGGTATGTCTCCAACGGAATCAAACAAGAAAATTGGTCCGATAAGATCGCATTTTTATAATTACGCATTTGCAAAAAGCGAGGCGGAAAAGGGTAAAGACTCAAAAATCATTTTTCGCGTTGACGACACTGATAAAGAGAAGCATACGAAAGAAAAAACAGAGGACATATTTAGATTTTTTACTGATACTTTGGGGTTTCGGTTTGATATTACGCCACATAACGCAGAAAAAGAGATAGGGCAGTCTGTCTTTCAATCAGAGCGTCAAGAAATTTATCAGGGATACCTTGAAGAGCTGTTTGATAAACATGTTGCTTTTATTGATAAGGAATCGGGTCTTGTTTTATTTGATATTAAAAAATTTATAGATCAGTATGAAGACACCTTAGAGATAGACGATCTGCTTAGAGGCAAGATCAAATTCAAACTGGAAGGGAATTTAAGGAGAGGTCAAAAATTTTTTCCTTTAATGAGATCCGATAAAAGTGCCTTATATCATCTTGCTTCGGTTGTTGATGACAAAACTTTTGGAGTTACTCATGTCGTACGAGGGCAAGATAAACTTTCGATTGCTGAATTTCAAGAAATGGTAAGAATATCGCTCGGTCTTGAACCTAAAAAATATCTTCATACTCCGATGCTTTTAGATGCTGAGGGTAAAATGCCTAAAGGGGCTGTAAAATTTGATGATTTTATAAAACAAGGCATTGTACCACATGCACTAATCTCCTATATGGTATCTTCTGGATATGGTAATCCTGAAACCATTTATCCATCATTGGATGAATTTATTAAAAATTTCGATTATGAAAAAATCCACAAGAACAATGGAAAATTTGATCAAGAAAAATTAGATGATATTAATAGAAAACTCATAAGAAAAATGACACCAGAAATTTATTTAAGTTCCTTTTTATTGTATTTGGTTAAAAATAACGAAAACCAATTAGCAGAACAATTGAAAGATGATGACAATTTAGGAAAGCTGTTGGTATCTTTTCGCAGAACTCCAGAGGAAAGTCTCGATATCCTTAGAAGCGTTCTTAATCCCCAACATGAAGAAATAAACGCAGAGATGAAAAAAATAATAAAACAATTACTCGTCGAGCTAGATAAATCTGCCGAGAAAATTCCAACGCCGGAAATGTTGGGGTTAGAAAAAAGGAAAGTTTATGACGGACTTCGTTGGATATTGGTTGGAAAGTATACTTTTCCTAACATTGATCAAGTGTTCAATTATCTAAGAAATAAGAACCTTTTGCGTTCTAGGATAGAATTGGCTAAACAAACATGTTCGGAAGACGCTTTGCCTTCGTGATTTTCTAATAAAAATTCCGCCGAAAAAAAGGGCAGTCCGAGCGAGGGCGGGAGCAATCAGTCGGAGTTTCGTTCAAAAAAGGTTCGAGCTTCGTTCAGTAATTGCGACCAATCAAGACATTTTGAAAATTGAGGAGCATTTGATTGGTCGGGGTGGTGGGACTTGAACCCACGGCCTCAGCGACCCGAACGCTGCGCGCTAGCCAACTGCGCCACACCCCGACGAGCGTGCCTAGTGTAACTGAAATTATCTTCTCTGACAATGCCTAATGCTACTCTTGAAACAGTTCTGCGCCCGCCTGCCAATAACCAGGCTCCCCT
>MFQK01000035.1:27386-36884 GCA_001783035.1 Candidatus Magasanikbacteria bacterium RIFCSPLOWO2_02_FULL_44_11 | reverse complement strand
TTATAACGAATGTTACCTCTACCAATGTCGCCGTGACCGGCTTGTTTGACGTTTCAGGCACATCCACCTTAGCAACCACAACTTTCAATAAATACGTCGGTATCGGCACGACGACTCCGCAGGAAAAAGTACATATTTATAATGGCTCTTTATTAGTTGATAATCCTATCAATCCAACCATAAAAGGTGTTTATGATACACCAAGTACTTCTTTTGATGTTTATGTCTCTGGCAAATATGCCTATGTGGCTGATGGCTCGAGCGGTTTGCAGATTATTGATATATCAAACTCCGCCAGCCCGACAACAATAGGTACGTATGACACAACAGGCCAAGCATACAGTGTTCATGTTTCCGGTAGGTACGCCTATGTCGCGGACGGTATTAGTCAACTCCTTTTAATTCTTGACATTTCAAACCCCGCGAGTCCGATTTTGATAGGGAGCTTTAACTTGGGAGGTATAGCCAATGCTAATGGTATTTACGTCTCGGGCAAATATGCCTACGTGGCCAATAGTAATAATGGTTTAAAGATAATCGACATCTCCAACCCCGCAAGTCCGACTTTGGTTAGTACAAATAATTCTTCTAATGCCCAAGACGTCTACGTCTCCGGTAAGTACGCCTATGTGGCCGACTATGCGGGGGGTTTAAAGATAATCGACATCTCCAACCCCGCAAGTCCAACCACGACGGGAAGTTACGATACAGCCGGTCTGGCTTTTGATGTCTATGTTTCCGGTAGATACGCGTATGTAGGTGACGGCGGTAGTGGTTTGCAGATAATCGATGTTTCCAACCCGGCAAGTTCTACGTTAACCGGAAACTATGATACAGCAAATATTGCACTAGGCATCTATGTCTCCGGTAAATATGCCTATGTATCCGATGGTACAAGCGGACTACTAATTGTTGATGTTTCGAATCCGGCAGCTCCGGAGTTGGTGGGTAGTTATAATACATCCGGCAACGCCGCTAAAACCCACGTCTCAGGTAGATACGCCTACATCGCTGATGGTACAAGTGGGCTACAAATAATTGATATTTACGGAGCGGATATTCACGCCGCAAACATCGGCAATATCGCCACCAATGATCTGACTGTTTGGGAAAATATTGATATTGGCAATAGTTTGAGTGTGCGCAATGGTCTTAATGTTGGTATTGGTGGAATTATGGCTGATGGACCACTCAACGTTACGGGAACGTCATCATTTATGGCATATGTTGGCATCGGGACCACAACACCGCAAGCGCCTTTACATATTGTTGGAACTATTGGCACCACGAGTAGCCCGGTGGTCATTGTCGATAAAATTTCCGCGACTGGTACATTAATGTCTTTCCGGCAAAATAGTGTGGAGCAAGGCACCATTACGGTTTCGGATGACGGCGTTGTTTCGTACAACGCTTTCACGGGTTCGCATTATGCCGTGTTGCCACCCGGAGTGACGGACATGACGCGCGGCACCCTGGTTTCACTGTCCGGCCTGAATGAATTTTTAAATGATAATAGTGAGGCTGAAATTATTTATGGCGTGACGTCCACAGCTGAAGTAAATGATCCGCATGTTTTAGGCTCGTATTTAGCGCTGCAAAATCCCGGCAGTTACAGTAAAATGAATCCCTACTTGGTGATGGCCGTTGGTAACGGCGACATGTTGGTAACTGATGGCGGATCAAACATTGCGGCTGGTGATTTCCTCATCTCTTCGGCTGTATCAGGGCATGGTATGAAAGACACGGGGACCTTCGACCAAAGTTACATTGTGGCTCGAGCGGCTGAAGCTGTTAACTGGAGTAGTGTTACTTCAACACTTGATGGCGTAAAGCATAAACGCATTTCCGTTTTTTATGAAAGTTTTGTCAAAGATAATCGTTTTGGCAAAACATTTATCGTTAGTAGCACTGCAGCGACGATGACGCTCGGTGGCGCTTCGGTGTTGTCGGTCTTAGCTAATGGTGATGTGCTGACGAATGGCACGGTCAAGGCCGCTAGTTTTGAAACCGGCCCCAATAATTTAGATCTGGCCGAAATTTATCCGATACAAGCATCATGTGAACGCGATGATTCTTGTCCCGAGCCTGGTGACGCGGTTTGTTTGGTTGACGGCCAGCAATCGACGATTGAAAAATGTACACTGCCGTATAGTGAAAAAGCGATTGGTATTATTTCTACCAATCCCGGGTTCACGTTGGGCGGTCGCGGGAATGATCAAGAGCGCAAAGTCGCTCTGGCCGGACGCGTGCCGTTGAAGGTTTCATCGAAAAATGGCAGTATTCGAGTGGGTGATAAACTTACGACTTCGGATGTTCCCGGTGTGGCCATGAAAGCCGTCGATAGCGGACCAACGATCGGTGTGGCCCTCGAAGATTTTTATAGTGAATTAGGGTCTACCCAGGTGTTTGTGAAAATGGGATGGTGGGCGCCGCTTACTTTTTCTTCGCCGGTCGCTACGAGTACTTTGTCGGCGGCATCAATCATGGAAACTGTGATTGAGGGCTTGAAAAATTTAGGCATCACTATTGCCCAGGGAGTTATTAAGGCCACTGAATTTATTGCCGACAAAGTGACGAGTGGCGAAGTAAAGACGCAAAAATTATGCGTTGATGATACTTGTATAACCCAGAGCCAGTTCAAAGCGCTTTTGGAGAAAAATAATATCTCGCCGGAATCGCAACCGATGGCTGCCTTAAGTACCACGACGACTGTCTCTTCGGTTGACGTCGTTAGTACGAGTACGACACTAATAACGACGGAAACGACAAACACCACGTCTGGTACAGATATGGTGGTAAGTACGACCACAGCGACGACCGCAGTGGTAAGTAGCACCGAGCTGGTAACAACTGAAACTTCCAACGATACTAATTCATCCACAACTGAATTAAACACTTCAACTGATACAACTTCGTCGGATACAGAAATCACTTCCAGCGCCACTTCTGAAACAACTACAACAGAACCTGAACCGGCGCCAATAACATTAGAGCCGGTGGTCATCGATCCGGCTCCAACGGAAACGGCATCCGTCTCGACAGATGAATCAACGCCGATCGACCAGTGAATACAAAAAAAGCTTTAGCGAACTTTATAAAATAAAAATACTTATCGAATTTAATCCTTGTCGAACTAAAGTTGAAATGATAGGAGAGTCATAAAAAGATAGCCAAAAGGAAGAAGAAGAGAAGCAGATTGATTACTAAATTTAGTTGTGGTAAAATAAAAACAATTACTAATTAACTAAAATATTATGGGAAATCCAGAACAAGGCGGGTTCGTTCCAGAACAGGAAAAAGATCTTGCAAAAATAGCCAAGGAACGCTGGGATGTCGACATCAACGATGATGATGCGGTATATGATAAAATCATAAATATGCAAGGAAAGATGCCTGATGTAGCAGATTTGTCTAACTTGTGGCAGGGCATGAAAGTGCAGAATAAAGGGAATGAACGGCAGCCTGGAGCGAGGCAATAAAATTGCCTAGCGGAAGCAGACCAGACACCGCTGGCAGTATCACCTGGTGTGGGTACCAAAATATTGCAAACGCGTTTTTATCGGTAGTCCACGAGCCATTCGGCAAGAATATTTTGAACTCTAGGAATTTTTCTGGGGTGATAGTTTTTGGGCGGGCGGCTATTTTGCCGAAACAGTTCACTATTCTTCGGGAAAAAGTTGTTTGCCGTCGGCATCGAAAAGGAGTACCGCCAGCACGGGACAGGATTCAGCGGATAAGCGAATAGTATCTTCGTCGGTTGAATCCGGGTCGGTCACATAGGCCAGGTTTTGATCATCAAGCTGAAATACGCCGGGGGCTACTGCTACGCATGAATTGGCGCCGATGCATTTTATACGATCAACTACAATGCGGCGAATTTTCCCATCGGATCGGATTTTTTGAGAAATATTTTCCGGTAAGTTGGTGGGAAGTTTGATTTCATCCATAGTTTTATAAATACGTCCGCTAGTATACAAGCAATATTTTTTTTTGACAAGGTTGGCTCCTTATATGCCAAGCATGGCACGCAAATCCTCGGTCATTTTATACGGCGGGTCAAAAGTAAGTGTTATATCCACCTCTGTCGCGCCGAGGTGGTCTTTAAGAGTTGTTATTATTTCGTCGTTAAGTTGTGGTCCCCAAGGGCAGAAAGGAGTCGTATAGGTCATAAGGATTGCAACTTTTTTTCCAGTGACTTCGATGTTATAAATCAGGCCCATTGTCCAGACATCCAAGTGGACTTCCGGGTCCAGGACTGTTTTAAGGATATCGATAATATCGTCTTTGGTAAATGTCATATGTTTAGGCAAAATGTGCTCAACTTTTTAAAGCAAAATGAGCATAACCTTTTTTCTCGATTTCTTTGGCCAAGGCTTTACTGCCGCACTGGACGATTTTGCCTTGGTACATGACATGGACATAGTCCGGTTCAATATATTCGAGTATCCGATTATAGTGGGTGATAATTAATAGTCCGTGTTCTTTGCTTTTATATTGGTTGATGCCGGCGGACACAATTTTCAACGCGTCAACGTCGAGTCCGGAGTCGGTTTCATCGAGGACGGCATATTTAGGGTTCAAAATCGCCAGTTGCAAGATTTCGGCGCGTTTTTTCTCACCGCCGGAAAATCCAGTATTGAGGTAACGCGTCGCAAAGGTCTGGTCCATTTGCAAGTTTTTCATTTTCTCGGCCAGATCTTTACGAAATTCTAAAATTTTGTTTTTTTTTCCGGTCATGGCAGCGGTCGCCACGCGTAAAAAGTTAGCCATAGTCACACCAGGTATCTCCGGAGGGTGTTGTGGCGAAAGAAAGAGTCCGGCTTTGGCTTTTTTATCGGCTGAAAGACTGGTGATATTTTTCCCGTCCACCATCACCATGCCCTTGGTGATAGTATATTTAGGATGTCCCATAATAGCGTTGGCGAGTGTCGATTTACCTGAACCGTTAGGACCCATGATGGCGTGAACTTCGCCCGGTTTAATAGTTAAACTCAAACCGGAGACAATTTCCTTGCCAGCTGTGGTGATGTGTAAGTTTTTAAGTTCGAGCGACATAAGAAGCAAGTGCTTTTTGTAAGGTTTTCAATCCGAGCAGCGCGCAGCGCAATCTGGTCGGGTTTAGTTTAGTAAGGCCAAGCAATTCAAGCATTTCTTCTGATGAGAATTTGGCCGCCACTTTGGTAGTTTTATCCTTAACGTGGTCGGTAAGGAGCGATGCGGCAGTTTGAGAAACCACGCAACCATTACCTTGCCAGGCAATATTTTTAATTTCCCCCTTCTTGCCAAAATCAATTTCTATGGCGACTGTATCGCCACAGAGCGGGTTGTGCTCTTCCCAGCGGACAGTATAATTCGGCAAGTTGCCTTTATTAGCAGGATGCTTGTAGAGATCAAGGATAAGTTCTGAATACATTTCCATACTAGGCAAATAGTTTTTTTACTTTTTTTATACCGACGACCAAAGCGTCAATGTCTTTGGTGGTGTTGTAGACTCCGATGGACAGGCGTGCCGTACCATTCAAACCCAGATGATGATGGAGCGGCTCGGCGCAGTGATAACCGGTGCGGATACATACTTGGTTTTGATTGAGAACTTCGGCGATATCATGCGGATGAATGCCCGGGATGGTAAAGGAAATAATGCCAATTCGATTTTTTCGGGTACCGACAATTTTTACGAGAGGAGTAAGTTTTTTAAATGCGTAGGAGATAACTTTTTCTTCTTGGGTGGCCATTTTTTTAATGCCGGCTTTTTTTATCCAACCAACAGCCGCACCTAAACCGATTGCCCCGGCAATGTTCGGCGTGCCAGCTTCGAATTTGTAAGGCAGCTCGGCCCAGGTGGCGTTCTCATATGACACACTTTGTACCATTTCTCCGCCAAACAAAAATGGTTCAAGGTGTTCTTCTAAAAAGATCTTTTTTCCGTATAAGACACCAATACCTGTCGGGCCATACATTTTATGTCCTGAAAAAACTAAGAAGTCACAGTTTAATTTTTTAACGTCGAGCGTTATGTGGGCTGCTGCTTGAGCAGCATCAACTATCGTGACGGCTTTGCTGGCCTGCGCGAGTTTAATAATTTCTTGGCCTGGAGCGACCGTGCCGAGCACGTTAGAGACGAGTGTAAAACTAACAATTTTAGTGTTAGCATTAATTACTTTTTGGAAAGAATTAGCATTGAGCTCGCCGTCTTTGTTTAGTTCGGCATAGCGAATAGTAAATCCGTAATGTTTGGCCATTTGTTGCCACGGTACGATGTTCGCATGGTGTTCCAAGCGTGTCAGGACAATGTTGTCACGATGTGAGAGGCGAGGGGAGAGTGAGTAAGCTAGTTGGTTCAAGGAGTGGGTTGTGCCCGAGGTAAAAATTATTTCTTCACGATCGGCATTAATATAGGAAGCGACCTGGTCGCGCGCCGCCTCATACTGTTCTGTCGCACGGATACTCAAATTATACACGCCGCGATGAATATTGGCGCGTGACTTGGTGTAATAATCATCCATAGCTTTCAAAGCAGCAACGCAGGTTTGCGTTGTCGCGGCATTATCAAGATAAACCAGGCTTTGGTTTGTCTTTAATAGTGTAAAATTCTTTATAATTTCTTTATCTATTGTTCTTGACATATACATTTATAGCTGATATTTTATTTGTAGGATGCTGCCAGCTAACTACTGGTCAACTGCAGTTGTCAGCAAAGAGGTCCCCTGTGGGACTTTTTTGTTTTCTTTATAAGAAATTTATTACTCATTTGATAATATGGTGGTGTGGACTGGGCCGGTAGTTTAACTGGTAAAATAGCATTTTTGACAACTGCAGTTCGGAGTTCAGGTCTCCGCCGGTCCACGGTTAAACAACTTTCTGCTCGGAGAGTTGTTTTGTTTATAGTCATAATTCTTGACAATTGGTGATAAGAATGGTAGCTTTGAAAAACCTTAATAAGGAGGCAATACCATGCCGAAGCAACAGCGGTCCAAGAAGGAAAAGAAACAAGTTTCTCCTCCAAAGTCCCTAACTCCTGGATATATTGTTGAAGGGAGATTACCAACGAACCAGGCCCGGCGGTTCAAGAAGTTTTTGAAAGAGCAGGCTGAATCAGCTCCGGACTATTTCGAAATCAGGGTGCTCGGGCGCCTCGACAAGACCAACAACCGCCTCTTTCTTTTTACGAACCGAGAAGGGAAGGATACGATCTTGAAAAGGGCGCATGAGTTCAATCTCATTATTGAGGAAACCGAGATCACCTGACGACGAGTCGTGTGAGTGGCTACGTGCCGCTTACGCGACTCGTCACCACTCTTTTGCCTTCTACAAAGTAGAAAACAAAAGAGTGTTACCCAACAGCGCCTTCCATTTCCATCTCAATTAGTTTATTGAGTTCAAGTGCGTATTCAACCGGCAATGCTTTGACGATCGGTTCGATAAAACCAGACACAACCAAACGCGTCGCTTCTTCTTCCGACAATCCGCGTGATTGTAAAAAGAAAATTTCTTCTTCACCGATTTTACCGACCCGAGCTTCGTGCGCCACATTAACTTGATCATTTTTAATTTTCAATTCAGGAATCGTGTTGGCGATAGATTTTTTCCCGATCAGAAGCGCATCGCATACCATCGAGGCGTTCACGTTTGTGGCCGTCGGCGTGATTTTGATCAAACCGCGAAACGTATTAATACCGCCATTGACAGAAATAGATTTGGAAATAATATTTGAACTGGTTTGGGGCGCGGCGTGGATGGCTTTCGCGCCGGTATCCTGGTTTTGGCCGGGGCCGGCGAAGGCGATGCCTAAACTGTCTGAGCGAGCTCCACGGCCGCGCAAAATAGAAGACGGATAGAGCATAGTTACTCCGCTATTATGCACTATTAATCCGTTGGCGATAAAATTATGGTTTTTTTCCACCTCGATATCGTAGGTCGACCGCACGCCAAGTTTTTTTATAGAAATAATTTTTGAAAAACCAACCTCTTCATTGGTTTTACTTCGAAAATTAAGACCGTTCGCTGTTGTAAAATTTCGCCTTGTTTTTAGGATGTTTATTTTATTGCGTTTTTTTTGGCATCGGGCCGGCAATTGAAATATTTTTGAGCCATTGAAAAGTAAACGCCAGGAGTCGCGAGTGTTACATTTTTTTCCAAGTATCATTGCTGTTCCGGCAGCTCTATGTTTTATAATTTGTGAAACTCCATAACCGAGGTTTATCCCTAACAACTTTACTTGATCCAGAAGCTCTTTGTTAATACTAGTAAATACTAGAGCATAGCTTGCCACGTGCCCATCGGAATCGAAATAGCCCGCCAAGAATGCTTGTATTTGTTCTTCGGGTAATTCAAAAACCCAGGGTGGAATTTTCTTCGTATCGGCTGAGCCGCAAAAACCGATTTTCGAGAATAATCGGCACAGTGTTTTTGAATTGATAATAATATAACGATCCTTTTTTTCCGTCACCGTATAATTGAAAAGTTTTTTTAGAGTAGCACAAAGAAGATCGCGATAATCTTCTTTGTAATGAGTGGCGATATTAATTTTGTTTTGTTGTATATCAACATGCCCGTCACCGGTGAGTAGACCCATCAGCCACATGAAATCCGCAGTCGTTTCTTTAGGAATAAGTATATCATTATAGAGATGCGCGCCTGGCATGGTAAATGTAGCATATTGATTTTTGCTTTTTATACGTTCGGGCGTAACAATAGGTAAAGAATGTGCTTTGTTGATTAAAGGAATTTTTTTGGTAATGCCGATAAGGTCGCCCGGGCCTAATTCGTCGAGCGGCTTCCAGGCAAATTCAAAGAAGGCTTTTTTATGTTTCGCGTTCCTTTTTTTATGCACCAACGTTAAAAAAGGATGATTTGCACTTGCTTCGATTTCTCTCCCCGCGGTTCTGAGGAGAAAAACATTTTTTTGACCACTCATTATTTTTTCAGTCACTTTCGATGTCACCAATTTATTTTTTTGTTGATCCCATGAATAAACAGTCGCACCTTTATCAATATCTTTGATACTTACTAGACCGCCCGTCGTAAAAATTTTGGCTTTTTCTGTGAGACAACCCATATTGCCGTTAACCCACTCGATAACGCCGTCTTCATCAACCAGTGCCCTTTTTGTGTTCAGGTTATAGGTATCCTTGGACCAGTTTTCAATCGACGAATAACGGACGCGCGCATTTTTATGGACAAAAATTTCCACGCAGCCGGCGTGGAGTGAATTGCTGTTGTAGCGCGGCGCGCTGCAGCCTTCTATATAATGTACTTGTGAACCTTCATCGGCAATTATTAAGGTATGTTCAAATTGGCCGCTCGATTGCGCGTTCATGCGAAAGTAGGCTTGCAGAGGCAGGTCCAAAGAAACATTTTTTGGAATATAAATAAAGGTGCCCCCACTCCAGACCGCCGCGTGGAGCATGGAAAATTTGTGGTCGTTGATCGGCACGCACTGCGTCATGAAATATTTTTTGACGATATCCGGATGTTTTTGCAAAGCTACGTCCATGT
>MFQK01000035.1:26396-27360 GCA_001783035.1 Candidatus Magasanikbacteria bacterium RIFCSPLOWO2_02_FULL_44_11 | reverse complement strand
CACTGTTTTTTTAAATTATGGTAAACAATGTCCGAATCATATTGCGCGCCCACTCCGGCTAAAGCGTTTTTTTCGGCCTCGGGAATACCCAACCGGTCAAATGTTTTTTTGATTGTTTCGGGAACATCTTCCCACCGTTTACTTTCTTTTGTATCCGGACGAACAAAATACACGATTTTATTCAAGTCGAGTTTGGTGAGATCGGGCCCCCAGGCGGGGAGTGGTGTTTGTTCAAAAAGTTTGAGACCAGCCAGTCGCTTCTCGAGCACCCAGGCTGGTTCATTTTTTTGTTTGGAAATTTCACGTACGACCTCCTCAGTAATCCCCGGCTTGGCCCGATAACTGGTCAGGTCTTGGTCGGCTTGGTCGTAGGTCGCGCGCTCGGCGAAGTGTTCTAAAGTAGATTTAGTATTTTTCATAGCGTGTCCCTGCTTAGACCCTTATCGGGCGAGGGTATTCCGCTTTGTTCTCAAAAACGGAATGTTTAGTAAGATGTGTTAATTGCCAAAATGATGACGGTTTGCTAGGATGAAGGTACTTTTTTGGCTCAATAATAGGTAAAAGATACCATATTTATGGCTCATCTGTCAATGTAGCTATGGCCGAGCACACTTTTTTCCTGATCACGCTGTTGGGCAAAAATATCATTGCCCCGAATATTCTTGAACTGCGGTTCTCTAAACCAGCTAATTTTTCTTTTAGTCCCGGTCAATTCGTCCAATTTCAAATACCCGATGGTGAAAAGAATGTGTTGCGCAGTTTTTCATTATCTTCCGCACCGCATCATGATTATTTAGAATTTTGTATTAAAATTTTACCGGACGGTAAAGCATCGGTCTTTTTAAGCGGCCTGCCGGTCGGAGAAACGGCGATGATTAGTGGTGCTAAGGGTCGTTTTGTTTGTGACTCGCTTGGAGCGAATTATTTTATTGCCACCGGTACCGGATTGGCTCCGATCACGAGT
>MFQK01000035.1:20561-26364 GCA_001783035.1 Candidatus Magasanikbacteria bacterium RIFCSPLOWO2_02_FULL_44_11 | reverse complement strand
TCAAACAACGGTAGTGGGACAAGCCGGCATAGCCGTGCGTGAAAAAGTTCAAACGGCTGTAAGCGAACAGCCACTCTCGGTGCTTTTTGGAGTTCGGTATGCGGAAGATCTTTTTTGGGTTGATCGGTTGCACTCATTTCGCTCTAGGATTGCCAATTATTCGGTTCGAGTAGCCGTTTCCAGACCAACTGAGCAATGGTTAGAACTTCGTGGGCGTGTTTCTGAGCATGTGACTATAGACAAAGAAGGGCACTATTATTTATGCGGTAGTTTGGAGATGGTCAAAGATGTCCGGGCAATCTTGCTAAAAGCTGATGTGCCTGCAAAAAACATTCATCAAGAAATCTATTAAATAGGCCCGCAATAGGCCCATAAGGCTTGCATTTTTCCGGCAGTTATGATATAGTCTAGCCAAGCTGAAACGTTATTTCTGCTTATCAAGGCAGTTTTTTTGTTTCAGATACACTCATTTTATCATATGGACATTCGTAACATTGCAATTATCGCTCACGTTGACCACGGCAAAACCACGCTCGTGGATGCTTTGTTGCGCCAAAGTAAGACTAAACTCGCTAAGGAATTCGTGAACCAGGCCGCTATCATGGACAGCAACGACCTCGAGCGCGAACGTGGTATTACGATTTTTTCAAAAAATGCTTCTATATTATATGGTGAAACGCGCATCAATATTATTGATACTCCTGGCCACGCCGACTTTGGCGGGGAAGTGGAACGCGTCTTGAAAATGGCCGACGGCTGTTTACTTTTGGTTGATGCCAAAGAAGGGCCGATGCCGCAAACCCGTTTCGTGCTTAAGAAAGCTTTGGCTATGGGGCACAAGGTTATCGTTGTCGTCAATAAGATCGACAAGGCCGATGCTCGTCCACAATTTGCGCTCGACAAAACATTTGAACTTTTCTTGGAATTGGGCGCTTCTGATGAAATCGCCGACTTCCCGGTTATCTATGCCGCCGCTCGTGATGGCAAAGCCGGTCTTACACCGGATCTCGCTAGCATGACTGACATCACGCCTTTATTTGAGGCTATTATGAAATACGTACCAGCGCCGACTGGCGATGTTAACGCTCCGCTCCAAATGTTGACCGTCTCGATTACTGCTGACAACTTCAAGGGCCGTTTAGCCACGGGCCGTATTTATAATGGTTCCCTTAAAGCCGGCCAGGAAATAACGCACATCAACCGCAAAGGAGAGATGAAAAAATATCGTCTCACTACGGTTATGACTAATCTAGGCTTAGATAAAATTGAGACTAAAGAAACGGTCTATGCCGGAGATATTTTGACTATCGCTGGTATCCCCGACGTCACGATTGGTGAAACCATTGCCGACGTTATGAGTCCGGTAGCGTTGCCAACGATTACTATCGATGAGCCGACCGTGAAGATGACGTTTGCCGTGAATGATTCACCGTTTGCCGGAAAAGAAGGAAAATTTAGCACTTCTCGCCAGATTCGTGAACGACTGATGAAAGAACTCGAGACCGATGTGGCTTTGCGAGTGATCGATGGTACCGATGGTGATTGGGTTGTATCCGGCCGTGGAGAATTACATTTGGCTATTTTGATTGAACGCATGCGTCGTGAAGGATTTGAATTTCAAGTTTCTCAACCGCAAGTTATCAATAAAACTGAAAACGGCAAGAATTTAACACCTCATGAACAAGTGTTCGTGGAAACGCCGGAAGCCTATTCCGGCGCGGTGATTCAGAAAATGGGTACCCGTCGAGGCTTACTCCAAAATATGTATTCCGAAAATGGCGTTACTTTTATAGAATTTATCATTCCGACGCGCGGTTTGTTTGGTTACCGCACCGAATTTTTGACTGATACGAAAGGCATGGGTATTATTAATACGATTTTTAGCGGTTACGATGTTGATCCTGGTGGCTGGCACGATAAAGATCAAGGTTCACTTGTGGCCCACGAAACCGGCGCTAGTAATTTGTACGGTTTGTTGAATGTACAAGATCGCGGGGTTCTGTTTATCGGTCCCGGCGTAGCAGTCTATGAAGGCCAAGTGGTTGGACAAAGCGCTCGACCAGGAGATATGCGGGTAAATGTTTGCAAAACTAAACAACTTTCGAATATGCGATCGAAAGGCGACGGCTCGGCTGAACATTTTAACACGCCGCGGATTATGAATTTGGAAAATGCGCTTGAATATATTGGTCCCGAAGAGCTGGTCGAAGTCACTCCTGAAAATATCCGTATTCGTAAGGTGATCTTGAATGAAGGCGAGGCTCGCCGCCAGGCACGCGGGATGAAATAGTCTTTTTTATTCATCTAAAATCTCGGTTATGCACCGGGATTTTTTGACAAACGAATTTTTTTGGAGTACTACTAATCGCAGCTCTTTATAGGAGGAAGCGAAATGATAAACGGTTCGGCTGTTCACTATCGTGAGCTTCTGCAAGGCTTCGAGAATGAATCGCGGCGGCTGATCGTAGATAGTTTCCGCCTTCACCTGAAATTTTTTTCAAATAAGAAACTAAGCTTCCTAGAAAACCAGTCGGAGGAACTGGTGGGGAAAGTCCTGAAATTATTCATCGACGCCATGGAGCGGAGCTTTGAGCTGAGAGCCTCTTACACGTTGTGTTTTAAGCGAGTAAGCATGTTCCTGGATGATGAAAACTGGCAAGCCAAGCTCGTTGTGCCACACTTCGTGTGTGCATTCCGAGGAGAGCTGCTCGGAATGAAGGAGTTTGAGTGGGTAGACAGCAATGATGCGAAGATGCTCATTGTTGTCGCCTCTAAGACTTTGCTTGACCTAATGCGCGATGTGATGCGCGATGTTGAGTGAAGAGTTCTGCGGCGGTCGTTTACTTTTGTGAACGACCGCCGGGCTTTTTTAAGCGCCATAAAAAATTACCATAAGAAAGACCACAACTTTCACTGTAAGCACGCTCTTGAGGCTATATCAGATGTGTATGTAGAGCGCTCTTGTATTATTAATTACTTAATAATTGCTGATTTTCAATGCAAGCGACCCCTTATGGAGGGTTTTTTGTATTCTTGGTATACTATTGAGGTATATGGAGACATTTCGGGTTAAGACGATAGTCGACACCAACCGTATTCGTTTGGTGGCTTTTGGTTTGGTGGCGATTTCCCTGTGGATTTTGTTTCGTCTCTTTTTTTTACAAGTCGTGCGCCATGACTATTACGCGCTATTCGCTTTGAATTCCCACGAAATTTATCAAAAATTGCATCCCAGCCGCGGTTCTATTTTTTTTCAGGATAGTCGGAGTAAACAAGAATACCCAGCCGCGATAAATAAGCAGTTTTTTTTAGTTTATTCGGTGCCGAAGGAAATCCCAACCAACGATGTCGCTTCGACTACTGCCGCTCTCGTGCAGCTGCTTAATTATGATGCCGGCGAACAAAAAAATTTAATTGAAAAATTGGCTAGCGGCGATAGTTATCGCGTCTTGGCCAAAAAAGTTGACAGTCAAGCCGCAGAAAAAATTAAAGCGTTGGGCGTTCGCGGTATTTATGTGACGCCTCAGGATTATCGTTTTTATCCAGAAGAAAATTTGGCGGCAAATGTGCTTGGATTTACGGTGCTTGACGACGAAGGAAGGATGCTGGGGAAATATGGTCTAGAGGGTTATTGGGAAAAGAAATTGGCCGGCAAGGGCGGGTTCTTAATCGGAGAAACGGGCGCGATGGGGAGCTGGATTACACTTGCCGACCGGACAGGCGTGCAGCCTGAAAATGGGGTTGATTTGCTTTTAACACTTGATCGAACGCTGCAATACACCGCCTGTGAGAGTTTACATAAGAGTATGGAAAAATATAAGGCAAAGAGCGCTACGCTCATTTTAATGCAGCCAATGACAGGAAAAATTTTGGCGATGTGCAGTTTGCCGGATTTTGACCCCAATATGTATGCGCGTGTTGATGATATTTCGACCTTTAATAATACGGCAATTTTCACTCCTTACGAGCCGGGATCTGTTTTTAAACCGATCACAATGGCAGCGGCGCTGGATTTGGGATTGGTAAATCCCGACACTCGCCATACCGACCCATGTCAGCTGGAGGTGAATGGTTATATCATTAGGAATGCTCTCCGGAAATGTTATGGCAACCATACTATGACTGAGGCGCTGGAGAATTCCGTAAATACAACATTGGTTTGGATTCAGGAAAAAATCGGCACTGATCGTTTTCGTGATTATGTGCAGAAATTCGGTTTTGGTTCTAAAGCCGGACTTTCGCTCAACACGGAGGCAGTCGGGGATATTTCTTCACTGGAAAAGAAAGGGAAAATTTTTGGAGCCAACGGTGCCTTTGGACAAGGTTTGTCGGTTACGCCTCTACAACTTATCGCATCTTATGCGGCGATTGCCAACGATGGAAGACTGCCAAAACCATATATTGTGGAAGAAGTTCGCTATCCTAATGGACAAAAAGAAAAAACCGAGCCGGAATATGAGCAGGTTATTTCACCTCGGGCGGCAAAACTACTTTCAGGTATGCTTGTGTCGGTCGTGGAAAATCATTATCGGCAGGCTCGCATCCCGGGTTATTTTATCGGCGGAAAAACCGGTACCGCCCAGATCGCTGAAAAAGGAAAGTATAGTGATGATCGAACAAATCATACTTTTGTGGGATTTGCGCCGGCGGATGATCCTGAATTGGTTGTCTTGGTTAAATATGAAGAGGCGAACGAAAAATGGGCCGAACAAACTACCATTCCTGTTTTTAAGGAAGTCATGCAATTTGCGCTCCGTTATTATGGTATCAGCACAAAGTAAGATGGGGATAAGGCTAGATGACAAAATTCACTCGAAGCGCTATAGTATATTATCGTGTATTTGAATCAGAAATATTTATGCTAACTTCTTTATTACATTATCTATTAAAAGTATTTGCTCAAAAAATCATCCGCAAATACCATCCTGACGTAGTGGGAATTACCGGTTCAGTCGGTAAAACTTCGGCCAAAGAGGCGATAGCTGAAGTGCTGCGATCCCGTTTTAGTATTCGCGCTAATAATAAAAATTATAATAATGAAGTAGGTGTCCCTTTGACGATCATTGGTTTTGAAAAAACGCCGGGTCGATCGCTCTGGGGTTGGTTTTTGGTGTTCATTAAAGCGCTCAAATTAGTGTTGATTAGAGACGCGCATTATCCGCAAATGTTGGTTTTGGAAATGGGCGCCGACAAGCCGGGCGATATCCAATACTTGACGGAAATCGCGCCATGCAAAGTGGGTGTGTTAACGTTTATTTCTCACGCTCATACAGAATATTTTAAAACTATTAAAAAAATTGCTCAGGAAAAGCGGGTAATTATTTCACATTTGCAGACTGATGGTTTTGCCGTTTTGAATTACGATAATTCGATGGTCATGGAAAACGCCAATGTAACGAAAGCTGAAATAGTCACCTATGGTTTCAAAGACGGAGCCGATTTACAAGCGACAGATTTGAACGTGCTTATGAGTGAGGATGGCCGTAGGCCGATCGGGTTTAATTATAAGATAAATTATAAAGGTAATATTGTGCCGGTTTATTTACCGGAAATTATCAGTCCGAGTTTTATACCGGCGACGCTCGCATCTTTGGCTGTGGCTACGGTGTTTGGTATTAATCTGGTAGACGCGGCCGAGGCGTTGCGTCGGTTGAAGCCAATACCCGGTCATATGCGGGCGATTCCAGGCATAAAAAATACCTTGTTGATTGATGATACGTACAATTCCAGCCCGGCAGCGGTGAAAGCGGCTTTGACTACTTTAGCCGGCATTAAAATATACGAAGGATCAAAACGTATCGCG
>MFQK01000035.1:17135-20532 GCA_001783035.1 Candidatus Magasanikbacteria bacterium RIFCSPLOWO2_02_FULL_44_11 | reverse complement strand
ACCGTTGGTCCGGCTTCGCGAATTACGGCTGAAGCCGCCAAAGAAGCCGGTATGGATCCCGACCGAGTTGTTTCGTTTTCTGATAGCAATGAAGCCGGGAAATTTTTACAGGAAATAATGACCAAAGGTGACGCCGTGCTTATCAAGGGTTCGCAGAGTATGCGTATGGAAAAGGTAGTGAAAGAAGTCATGGCCGAGCCATTGCGAGCCGCTGATCTTTTGGTGCGTCAAGAAGTTGTTTGGACTGTTCGCTAAGATTGACTTTTTGTCTTTTTTTTGGTACGCTAGTCTCGGTCAAAATTTTTGGCCCGTTCGTCTAATGGCTAGGACAGTACCCTCTCACGGTATAAATACGGGTTCGATTCCCGTACGGGCTACAAACAACAACACCCACAAAAAGTGGGTGTTGTTGTTTGTAGTTTGCATGAGGGAATCGAACGGGGAAGGGAGAAACCGGTAGGTTTCTCTTGCTGAGGAAAGCTCACGAAAACCCGAAGGTTTTCGTGAGAGCGAAGCGATTTCGATTCCTTGCGTAGCAAGGTTCCCGTACGGGCTGCCAACGGGATAGGAAATAGCAATACACTTGAGTTCGGTATTTCGCCAGCTTTTGCATATCATAATCGAGGTAAGCACGACGACCGGTGCTGGTGCGATACAATAATTCAGACAACCAATCCACCAAAAGCGATTCGCGATCACTTGATTCGATTGCGATATCCTCTTGCCGCATGTCAGCTACAGATCCATTTTTTTCACCAAATAAAAAATACATCATCGTTTGTTGAATAGGCTTACTAAACAAGATGCAGGCGATAAACCATTTAGAGAGTTCGGCTTCCCGCTTTGTTTCGAGTTTTATACCGAGATCTCTGGCTGTAATGTATTTTGGTGTCATATTATAAAGAAATCTCCAGACGATTGAGTTCTTTATTCCAGAAGGTTCCGGTTCCCAGTCGCTCACACAAATTGTCCATTTTGGTTGCGATACTTTCTGCTCGCGGCGATAAGGCTAACAATTCCTGTGTACGTTTGTTGCTAAGCGTCATGGGAACATAAAATATTCCTGGTGATGTTGACGTAGCTTCCCACAGCGGTTCATTGTCGGTACAGGCAATAATCTCCGACAAATGCCAATTTCATAAATATTTTATAAACCATTCCGCCGCGAGTCGTGCCACCTCTTCAAGCATCCCCGGCTCCTCGAATAAGTGGGTCGCGTCGGGCACAATCGCCAGTTCCTTGGGAGCGGATATATATTCATAGGCGGAGCGGTTCAGTTCTATCACTTCGGTATCATCTCCACCGACAATAAGCAGGGTCGGTGAAATTACTTTTTGCAACTCC
Organism: Candidatus Magasanikbacteria bacterium RIFCSPLOWO2_02_FULL_44_11; assembly: GCA_001783035.1. Lineage (GTDB taxonomy): Bacteria > Patescibacteriota > Patescibacteriia > Magasanikbacterales > GWA2-37-8 > 2-02-FULL-45-10. The sequence goes on along the minus strand of MFQK01000035.1, from coordinate 19,188 downwards.
TCTTTTGAAACTAAGTCAGGACGACCACCGCGCGACACAACAGCGAAAATTTTGTTTCCGAGCCGAGCGGCTGCTTTGAGCGCCGCCGCCGCGCCGGTGCTTGCTCCAAAGTATCCTACATTTAATTGTTTTGTTTTTTTATCGGTTTTTACCCACTCGGTTGCGGTAGCAAGTCGCTCGGTGAGCAGATCGATATTGAAACGATTTTCGTATGTCTGATCTTCCTCTTCGGTCAACAAATCAAATAGCAGCGTGGCGATGCCGCGCTCTTCGAGAGCCTTGGCGACAAAGGTATTGCGCGGACTCAACCGGCTCGATCCACTGCCGTGCGCGAAGAGCACGATGCCACTAGCTTCAGTGGTAATTTTCATTATTCCTTCTAAGGTAACGCTTTCACAGGGGATTTGTACGGGGAATTCGAATAGTTGGACAGGCATAGGGTGGGTTGTCATGTAAATTCATCGAGTGCCTTTTTGATGAGCGGTACAACAGTCAGATGCCACGGTAATGTTGTCTGAATTAACACGATTCGCTGTCGGGGTGCTGTCGGTGCAGTAGATTTTTTTATATTCTTCTGAAACAACATTTTCGGCTTTCTCTGTAAACGTCTTTCTTATCCTTTCTTTACGGCGATACGGCGCGGTTCGGCTGATTCTGTTTTTTTGAAGATTGCTTTTACAACTCCATTTTTACACACAACGTTCGGTTCGGCTGATTCATCGACATTACCTGGGACGGTTACACGATAGGAGAATGAACGGGATGACTTGCGGTAATATTTTTTGTTTTTATCCTTTTCTTCTTCCTCAGCCTCGGCGCGAATCCATAAGACTCCGCGATTATATGTAACTTCGATGTTATCTGGGTTTATACCAGGTACCGCTGCTTCTACATAGACGCCCTTGTTGTCTTCGGAAATGGAAAGTCCGGAGATATCACGGGGCATCATTAGCCAATTTTGATCTTCATCAAAAAATGACGGAAACCTTGATAATTGCCAACGGGATAATAAATTATCGAATACCATATTATTTTTCACCTCCCTTCTTGTTTGCTTTTTTAATAATAGCCACGACTTCTTCATCACTGACTTGCAGAAATGATTCATAATGGGCGCCAATCGAGTAAAAATCAGGTGGTGTTTGGAGCGCGATGATCTCATCGACATCTTTGCTTAGTCGATGGACGGTATCGACTGCTGCAACAGGCACAGCTACAACAATACGCTCGGGGTTCATGTGCCGTACCTCTTTGATTGCCACGAGCATTGTTAATCCAGTCGCTAGACCATCATCAACAATAACCGCTGTTTTTCCAGTGGCGGACAATGGTGGTTTGCCTGCGAGGTAGGCCTTTTGTCGGCGTTCAGCTTCGCGGCGTTCCGCCTCGATTTTGTGTTGAAGCCAGGTTTGGTCGACTGCTCGTCCTTCAGCGGTGAGCTCTATGCATCCATCCTCTGCCACCGCGCCGATGGCGTACTCCGGATTGTCCGGATGTCCAATTTTCCGGGTGATGATAAGCGAAAGAGGAGCCTTCAGTTTCCGGGCTATCTCGTAAGCGCAAACCACCCCTCCACGGGGGATGGTGTAAATTATTGGATCTTTTAGGTTGTAGTTGCGAAGTGTTGCCGCTAGCTGTTGCCCGGCGTCAACTCTATCTTTAAACATAAGTGTTATATGTGACGACGACTTGATAGAAACCATTACCCTAATTTGTCCTTCTTTCTTTTATCGTGTACCCTTATTAGGGTAATGCTAGAATCGATAAAAAAGTGTCATAAAATTCATTAATAAGAATATTTGGTTTATTCCACCTTACTTCATCTTGACAATCAAGTCACGTTGTTTAACAATAAGGTAAAGGTCGTACGTGGGGGAAACTAATGGAGAGGGTATGCCGAGCGTTTTGCCGAGCGTTTCTAGTAAACAGCGCGAGGTTTTTTTGGAGGTATATCTAAGGGCATTCAAAAATGTCTTTTGGTTGGGCTATTCTGCAACTTTTGGCGCAGAAAACGCCAGAGATGCCGCCCAGGAGGCTTTTGCCCGCATGTGGG
>MFQK01000035.1:8905-17106 GCA_001783035.1 Candidatus Magasanikbacteria bacterium RIFCSPLOWO2_02_FULL_44_11 | reverse complement strand
AATATGGAGGCGATGGTTTGTCACATTGTCCGTAATTTGCTGAAAGATGCGGTGGACCGAAAAAGAACCCGTGATCGCGCTATCCGGAAATTTCCACGCCTTGATCGGCCGTATGGAAAGGAAATTACGCAAATCTTATCGTTTGATGTGGATAAGATGTTGACCGTTCTCGATACAATGGATATACGGTATCGACGAGTGCTGACTCTTCGGTATCTTGACGGTCTGGACGTCAAGACGACGGCCAAACGACTCGGACTGAGGATTACGACAGTAAAAGTCCAAGCTCATCGCGGCATCAAGCATTTGCACAAGCTGTTGGACGATCCACTGTAAGGAGGAATAAAAAAGGGAGGGTGTGTGGACCACGAGTCCATACTACCAAAACAACTCAATTCGTGGGTTGTTTTTGTTTATATTATCTAATTAAAATAATGCGCTCCGCACCGATGTTTTAGTGCGGGGTTTCGCCAATCATTTTATTGCAGTAACCTTATACTTACTATTGCACGCCAAATAAGCGTTCTTAGAAAGGGCCTGTTGTTAAGTGGTTCTGGAAGTTTTTTATTAAAAACACCTTTGGCAATCAAAGGTGTGCTAACAGGTGAAGAATGGAGGCCCACCGTAACCCCTAGCCTCACGTGCGAGGGGAGAGCGACGCGAGAGAAGTGGCGGTGAGCCTCCATCAGTTACGGTATCATATTTTTCTATATTGTCAAGGGCCTATGGTATCACTTCAGCCTTTAGTATGGCGTGCTTTGCCCCCCAGACTGGCGATTTGGCGGCGGCGTTCCGGGTTCACATTTTGCATGCCGCGTCCTCGTGGATGGGGTGCGCTCCCACCCATACTCGCAACTCGTTTTCGGGTTTCTTCGTCAGCCGAAGCGAGCCCACGGTTGGTCGTTTCATCTGCAAAAAAAGTCATATGAATGCGTCAATTATGCTTATACAAAAGACCTTTATCAGTAGTATGACGCTTAGTCTAAGCTCTCTCTTACCTTTTACCATTATATACTTTGACTGGCCGTTTAAAAGGTGACATACTTGAAGTTATGAATGATTCGACGTATTCGTATCAATTTTATAGCACGACTCAGGCCGCCTGGGACGCCATGTTTGAAGCACTTCGCGCGGCTAAAAAATCCATTTTTTGGGAGGTTTTTATTTTTGTTGACGACAGGATAGGTGAACAGTTTATTGAAATTCTATCGGCCAAGGCTAAGGCAGGCCTCGAGGTGAAAATGGTTATTGATGCGATCGGTGGCCGTGATTTTTCCAAGTCAGCGGCGCGACGATTGAAAGAAGCCGGAGTGGATTTACAATTTTACAATCGTTTGCAGCCGGATTTTCGCGTTGCTCGTTGGATATCTCGGCTTTGGTTTAGAAACCATCGTAAAGTTTTAATTGTCGATGAAGATGTTGTTTTCATCGGCGGCGTCAATGTTAAAGCAAATTATCAGGCTTGGGACGATATCTATTTAAAAATTGCCGGGTTGGTGCCGCGACCGTTGTTGCGTGGGTTTGCCAAAAGTTATATCTCGTCAGGCGGGAAAAAAGACGCTGTTCGATACATGCTTAAGTTGGATGACCGGAGGGGCTGGCACGACCTGAAAGAAAAAATGAAGTTCATCGTGCACTCACCCCAATTTGAACGGCAAAAAGTTTCGCGTAAGTTTTATCTTCGGGCGTTGGCTCTGGGTAAAGAAAGCGTTAATTTTCTGACGCCGTATTACGCGCCTGATAAGGAGTTTCTGAAAGCCATCACACTGGCCAAAAAACGTGGGGTGAAAGTAAATATTTTTATGCCGCTTCGGCCGGATATTAAAATCATGGAGCTTATTGCCCGCGCTTATTTTCGTTTGACCATCAAGGCTGGCGCCAATGTATATCTTTTACCTAAAATGAATCACGGCAAAGCGGTGACCGTTGATGATAAGTCCGGTTTGGTCAGCAGCATCAACGTTACGCCGCGCAGTTTTTCTATAAATGAGGAAAGCGGCGTGTATTTTAATGACGAAAAAATGGTGGCCGAACTTAATGGAATTTTTAATGGTTATAAAAAAACAGCCCAGCTGGTGAACCAGGAAATGCTTGGCCGTCAAACATGGTGGTCGAGGATTAAAGATTGGGTAGCAAGCTGGTTTGATCGCTATGTCTAGTGATTCTTACTCTTAGTCAATTGAAATGGTTCGACCGGTGTCATCAACATGACCAATAGTAACATTGGTTATTTTTTTATTTTGCAAAAGTCCGAGGATTTTTTCCGGCCACTCGATGATGGTGACAATGCCGGGCTGACCAAGATAATCTTCGACTCCGATTGTGACAAGTGCATGTTCGTCTTTTAGTCGATAGGTGTCGATATGGACCAACGTTTTTATAGCAGTGTGATGGGGGATCGGGTGCACGTTCATGAGGGTAAAGGTTGGGCTGGTTATTTCTTCTTTTACGCCTAACCCTTCGGCCAGCCCTTTCACGAACGTGGTCTTTCCAGCGCCAAGGTCGCCGTGCAAACAGACAATTGTACCGCTCTCTAGTTTGGCCGCTAACGAGCGACCCAGCTGCTTGGTTTCTTCAGATGAACGGGTGGTCTTTTTCATAGTTTCATTAGTATAGCCCGCTTTATTGCTTTTTTCAAGGGTTTTTAGTATACTGCTTCAATATGACTATTTCTAAAACTGAGATCAAAAAAATCGCCGAACTCGCGCGTCTCAAGCTCACCACCGATGAAGAAACTCACCATGCGAAAACCATCTCGGCCGTGCTTGATTACATGAATATTTTAAATGAAGTTGACACCACCGGTGTCGAGCCAACCGCGCAGGTGACGGGGCTAAAAAATATTGTCCGTTACGATGAGGTCAAGCCATCGGGGCTTGTCGACAAATTGGTCAAAAACATGCCCCGCGTGGAACGAGGGGAACTAGTAGTGCCGGCCGTTTTAGAAGATTGATGATTATGAATTTAAACGAACTTACATTGACGCAAGCGCAGGAAGGGTTGCGAGCAAAAAAATTTACTTCGGTCGAGCTCACGCAAGCTTGTTTCGACCGCATCAAAAAACGCAACAAAGAAATTAATGCTTTTATTACTGTTTGTGATGAGTCGGCCTTACAAGAGGCTATGGCCGCCGACAAATTGATAGCCTCGGAAAAGGCACAGCCGCTGACCGGTATTCCGTTTGCGGTTAAAGATGCTATTACGACAGCGGATGTCCGTTCGACCGGTGCCGCAAAAATTCTCGACAATTATGTTCCGCCTTTTGAAGCGACGGTGATTACTAAAATTCGATCGCAAGGTGGTGTTTTGCTTGGCAAAAATAATTGTGATGCCTTTGGACACGGCGCGAGCAATGAAAACAGTATGTATGGCCCGGTTCGCAATCCGCATGACACCAGTAAAGTTGCCGGTGGGTCGTCGGGCGGTTCGGCCGCAGCGGTTGCCGACCATCAATGTATTTATGCGATTGCCGAAGATACCGGCGGCTCGATCCGACAGCCAGCCAGTTTTTGCGGCGTTGTTGGGTTGCGGCCGAGTTACGGACGAAATTCTCGCTATGGGATCATGCCGATGGCATCATCGCTCGATACCGTTGGCCCGATAACCAAGACGGTAGAGGATACCGCGATTATTATGGAAGCTATCGCCGGGCAAGACCCCAAGGACGCGACGACTGTTTATGACACTGTTCCCGATTATAGTAAAGGACTTACTAAATCTATCGAAGATTTGGTTGTCGGTATTCCTAAGGAATATTTTGATGTGCCGGGGATGGATAAAGAGGTGGCCAGTTCAATCGAAAAACAAATTGAAAAATTAAAAAAATTTGGCTGCAAGATTAAAGAAGTTAGTTTACCCTATACGAAATACTCCATTGCGGTGTATTATATTATAGTACCGAGCGAAGACAGCTCAAATTTGGCCCGCCTTGATGGCGTACGCTATGGTGTTCGTGCCAATGAAAAAGATTTGTTTGATCTGTACGCGGTGTCACGCGCGCAAGGTTTTCCGGAAGAGGTTAAACGCCGGATTTTGATCGGCACGTATGCGTTGTCGGCCGGTTATTACGACGCGTATTATAAAAAAGCGCAGCAAGTGCGCACGCTGATTAAGGAAGATTTTGAAAAAGTTTTTGAAGATGTTGATGTCTTGCTAACACCGACTTCGCCATTCCCCGCTTTTGGGATAGGGGAAAAAGCGAACGATCCTTTGGCTTTGTACCTTGCCGATGTGATGGTTTCTCCGGCAGCAGTGGCCGGCATGCCAGCCTTGTCTATTCCGGCTGGTACTACCAAAACCGGTTTGCCGGTTGGGGTACAACTTATTGGTGGAAGACTGCAAGAAGCAACTGTTTTACAATTTGGTTACGCTTTAGAGCAGGAAAGCTCATAATTTTTTTTGAAACTATGCCTTCAAGAATTAAATCGGCTAAACCATCCCCGCCGGTTATTTCTTCGTTGTCTTCATCTCATTTTGAAACCACGGGAGCGGCGGTCAATTACCGCGATAGCTGGCGTATTTTTCGTATCGTCACCGAAATTGTGGAGGGCTATCAATTTTTAAGCACGCTCGAGCGAGAAGTGATCGTGCTCGGGTCGGCTCGTTTGCCGCCAAACAATAAATATTACAAAGTGGCGCTGGAACTGGGACGCTTGTTGGGAAAAAATGGTTTTACCACCGTTACGGGTGGTGGTCCGGGTATCATGGAAGCGGCGAATCGGGGGGCGTTTGAAGTTGGCGGTGAATCCGCGGGCCTGAATATCCAACTGCCAATGGAACAGCGTGTTAATCCCTATGTAAAAAAAGCCACTTCGTTTTATTATTTTTTTACCAGGAAAGTGATGCTAACGTCGCCTGGTAACGCTTTTGTTTTTTTTCCGGGCGGGTTTGGGACACTCGACGAATTTTTTGAAGTGGTTGATTACATGAATCTTGGCTTTATGGATTCGGCACCGATAGTGCTGGTGGGAACAGAATTTTGGAAACCACTCGTCTCTTTTTTGCGAACCAAAGCTATCAAAGAAGTGCATTCGCTTGAGGAAAAGCATATTGCCAATTGGCGTATTGTTGATACGGCTGATGAAGCGTTTGAGTTGATTAAAAACTCTTCAGATCGACCGAATGTTTGTGATAATAACCCTAATAATCCGCTTTGCGCGGACGGATCGACCGACTGGAGAGTTTTTAGGATTTTATCGGAACTGGTTCAGGGTTTTGAGTTTTTGACGACGATCAAACATAACGTCACAGTGCTCGGGACAAAAAGTTTATTGCCCGGCACACCTCATTATGCAGCGGCCTACAAACTTGGAAAATTATTGGCTCAGGCACACCATACTGTTTTGACCGGCGGCGGATCGGGCGTGGTTGAAGCGGTCAACAAAGGAGCTTTTGAAAATGGTGGAGAGAGCATCGGTTTGGCGTTGCATATCAATAACCATGACCGGCTCAACGCCTATGTCACAAAATCATTAAGTTTCTTTTTTCCATTTGTACGCAAGCTTATAGTGACATCTCCTTCCAAGGCTTTTGTTTTTTTTCCAGGCGGGTTTGGCACGTTGCACCAGCTTTTTGAAGTGCTAACGCTGATTGAAACTGAAAAAATGCCATCGGTCCCGGTTTTTGTATATGACAAGATGTTTTGGCAACCATTAGTCGAGTATGTTCATCAGCTTTTTGTCGAGTTTAAAACTATAAGCCAGGTCGATGAGACTTTTATCCGGGTGATTGATAGTCCGAACGATGTCATTAGCCAACTCTAAATATGATTCCTTATTTCCAATATAATGCTTTTTTGATCGGTCCCGTTACTATCCAGGTGTGGGGGCTGATGGTCGCACTGGGAATTGTCGCCGCGATTTTATGCATGCGTTGGTTGGCAAAAAGATATTTTGTGTCATTTGCGTTATTGCTCGATTTGACGGTTTGGGTACTCGTCTCGGCCTTTATTTTTGCCAGATTTTTCCATGTTGTATTTTATGCGCCAACCTATTATCTTGCGAACCCGCTAAGCATTATTAAAATATGGGAGGGAGGGGCTTCGTCTATCGGAGGTTTTTTTGGCGCCTTGCTCGCCTTGTGGATTTTTTCTAAAAAAAGGCGATTGAATTGGCAACAATTTTTACCTTATGCCGATATTTCTGCTCTCAGTTTATGGCTGGGGTGGGGGGTAGGCCGATTGGGATGTTTTTTCATCCATGACCATCCGGGAACTTTATCCAATTTTTTGACAACGGTAAATTTCCCAACCGGAGCGAGACACGACTTAGGTTTGTATGAGTCAATAGTGGGATTTATTTTATTTATTGTTTTCGCGTTACTTTTTAATTATTTGGTCAAGAAGCGTTGGGGTCTGGTGGCGCTTTGGTCATCGCTTTCGTATGCGGTTGCGCGTTTTTTTCTTGATTTTCTTAGGGCGACGGATTTGCCGGGGAGTGACACCCGTTATGCCAATTTAACGCCCGCCCAGTGGGGGATGCTGGCCGTGGTTATTACATTGACTTCACTGCTTCTTTTTGGTACACTGAAGCGGCCTTATCAGGTTAAATAACGCTGATCGAGGAGAGGTCGCCTAGTTGGTCTATGGCGCCGCCCTGGAAAGGCGGTTTGGCGCAAGCCATCGAGGGTTCGAATCCCTCTCTCTCCGCACAATAAAATATCCCGCAAATGTGCGGGATATTTTATTGTGATGTAGAATGGTGAGGGGATTCGAACGGAAGATGGTAAGAAACGAAGTTTCTTACATGCCGAGGAAAGCTCACGAAAACCCGAAGGTTTTCGTGAAGCGAACGAAGTGAGCGCGTTCGAATAGGTCGCCTTTGGCGACCGCCCTCTCTCTCCGCACCGATAAAAAATCGCTTTTATCTTGTATTTAGAGAGCAAATTATATGGCTCTTTAAAGCTAAGACTAGCGATTTTTTTGTTTCTCATCGTGGCGTTCCAAAGTAATTTTTTAACAATTTTTTCCTGTTTTACATTTTTGGTAGTTTCAAATTCTTTTTTGGCTTTAATAGGGAATAAAAAGACGCTTTTAATCCGTTCCAAAGTAGTTTCGTTATTGAGGCTCTTTTTATGTTTTAATTCGTCTAAGTCTTTTGTAAGTTGGACAATTTCATTATCAAGAGCGATAATTTTTTGATCATACACTTCTTTGGTCAGGTTGCCGTCTAGGTAGAGGTCTAAAAGCTTGTTTTTCCTATCCTGTGCCTTTTTAAGTGTGCCGTTGAGGTTATCAGTGGCTTGGGTCAAATACCCGTCAATTTCGCCCAGTCTGGCCTTTTTGGCTTGGTAGCACATTTCTATTAGCTTTTCTTCAACCACCACCTTATCAAAAACAGTAGCCAATTCATTTTTAACGTCATCTTCTTTTGAATATACTTTGTGTTCGTCGCATTTACCTTTGCCGTTAGTGCAATAATAATAAGTATGTTTGCCTTTCTTTTTGGTGGCTGTTAAAACACAACCGCAGGTATCACATTTTAATACGCCCCGATAAGTAAAATATATTTTCTGCTTTTTGGTGTTGGCCTTTTTGTTTAATACCTGTTGCACCTTATCAAATAATTCTTTGGTAATTATCGGCTCGTGATTTCCCAAATATTTTTTGTCGTCTTTGGTCATTATCCCGCAATAAAAAGAATCATAAAGTATTTTATGAATTTTGCTTTTATGGTATTTGTTGCCTGCCCGACTTCTAAAACCTTGCTCAAAAAGTATATCGGAAATTTCTCTAACGCTTTTGTTGCCCTCTTTATAGAGTTCAAATATTTTCTTGATATATTTTGCTCGTTCTTTATCTTGCACAATACCGCCTTTGCCGTCATTCAAATATCCGAGAGGGGCTAAATTCGGCCAACCGCCTTTTTCTAACTTTGTTAAAATGCCACGCCTTACATTTTTTGATAAATCTAAAATATACTGGTTGGCCATTCCGCTTTCTACACTAAACAAAACAACATTATCCGAGGGCAAATATTGGCGGTCTATTGTTTGGATAATTTTAATATTGCCCTGTTGCAAAAGCCATTGTATGGTCGCACTATCAATCGGGTTGCGAGACAGTCGGTCAATTTTCCAACAGAGAATACCCAACTCTTCATTTTTATTTTGTTGTATCTGTTTAATCATCTGTGAGAACAATGGCCGGTTGTCTGGCTTCTTGGCAGATTTGCTTTCGGTGTAAATTTGGATAATTGCCAAAC
>MFQK01000035.1:0-8874 GCA_001783035.1 Candidatus Magasanikbacteria bacterium RIFCSPLOWO2_02_FULL_44_11 | reverse complement strand
ACTTCATAGTAAAATTATTAAAAACAAAAAGGGACGGTTCTGGCTAAACCAACGCAAATATCAGAAGATATTTTTGTCGGACAGAAACCGCCCCTTTTTGGGGACAAAAATAATAAAATCTTCTGATATATAAATTGTGTTGGTTTAGCTTTCATATAGTATCATATTAGGGTATTTTTTCAAGTGTATAGGCGGAATAGTCAACTTCGCCCACATATTCGCTTTTAAAGGTTTTTTCAAAGATCGGTTTGGTCGATTTCATAAACCGATTGAAAAAACTGATTGCTTTGTCGCCAGTTAATTCTACTGGTCGCTGTAATGTCCGAGAACAAAAAAACTTTTTCTTTCTAAACATTCGCTTGTCAAACATATCCTTGCCCAAGTACTTACAAAAGTACGCCCCCATATTCGTAATTTGACTTACTTCCTTAATTTTAATAAATCCATTTTGCCAATACTTCAAAGCAAAACGTCTTTCCCATGCAAACAGCTCTTCTTTAGTTGTATATTTCGCCCCAAGGTTGCAAAGCAAATGATAGTGGACTGATCCGCCCTCTGGCTTAATCCGCCCGTCAAAATAAGTGTCTTTTTGAAATTCATTGACGGCAATATATTCAAAATTTGGATATTTGCGAGTAATCCGTTTAATAAACAAATGAAATAAATTGTTGGCAGGTTCGAGATTGGGCATGGATTTGGCAAAAGTGAGTGTTAGAAAGTTGTTGAGATGTGAGTTAGTGTTTGTTAGTCTTCTTATGTTTGTTCGGGTGCGACAGATTGACGATTGGGTTTTTAGATTTTGCTTTTCTTTCGCCTCGGCTTGTTCTCTGTGTAGTTTTTCTTTTTCTTCTTCACAACCCCACTCTTCGACAATTTCCGCCCATTCTTCGGGACTGATTTTTTCTTCCCTTTTTTCGCACACCTCAGCCTCGACTTCTTCAATCTTCTTTTTCTTTGTAAAGCCACGAAATATTTTTTTGGTTTTGTAGTGATAAGTTTCGATCTCACGACCAGAAACAATCACTTTAAAATCGTAAACTTCAATCATAATTGTTGAATTAAAATAATAGTCTAATTTTGCGTCCAAATATGTACATATAATCCAGTTAGTGAGTGAGCCTTGTTCTCGCCCTCGCCCAAATCAGGCAGGTTTGGGCGGGGCGAGAAAACTTTAATCCATTACTTCCTTGGTAAAGTATTTGTTTTTTGGCTGTCCGGTCGGCCAGCCAAAAAGCCAAATTACTTTTATCCAAAGAAAAGTTAATCAGGCGTTAAAATATCTTCCATGCACTCGTACAAATCAGCTAAACTATCCAAATATAATTCGGCGGTTTCGTCGGAAATCTCAACATGACATCTTTCTTTGAAATATGCCTTGCAGTCAGTCCGTAGTTGTTCGGGGAAAGTAAACACAAAAAACCGCACAAAATTATGCGGGTACTGTATAAAAAAAGACTTCCATGGTTATCCATGGAAGCTTTGGTGGAATTTTTTAATTGGGCTAAATTAAGCCAGAATAGTAATGGCGAATGGTGGAATATTTAGCCTATAAGAGGGAGGTAATCGGGGTTGATTTTTACATTGCCAGTTTTATTGGTGGTAAAAATGAGGAAGTCGGCAATTTGTGCGTCTTCTCGGATTTTTTCTTGTAATCGTTCGCAAGCACTATAATATTTTTTCCAGTCGGTCGAGCTGTCATAATTTAGTTCTCGCAGTTTTTCCTCGGCAACATCCTTATAATATACTTCAACGGTTTTGTCATCTTGATCAAACAAACATTCTAAAATGTAGTGTTCTAACGGCAAGTCGGCTTTTCTTTTTATCTTAACCTTTTTGCCTTTGATATACAATACACTATTATCTTTATCAAAAAATATTTTGTCTGATTTGTGATCTTTTAAAAATGTTAGTTCGTCCAGATATTCCATTATATCTTCGTGCAGAGTATACAGCAGGAAATCAAAAAATTTGCGGTATTTTTTAGTGAAATTATTATCAATCACTTCCTTGAACTTAACAGGCTCTTTGTTCTTATGTTTTTTCATTACCTCGGTTATTGAAAGCAGTACGACATACGGCCAAACCACATCAACAGAGTCAAAAATACTGTCTAGGTCGTTTTCTAGCTCGTCATTTGAACATTCTTGTCCGTTTAACGCTTTGCTTTTGCTCATGTCCGACAAGCCTTTTTCGGTGGCCTTTTTGTATTCCTTTATTTTGTCTTTCAATATGGGATTTTTCAGCTTTTCCATGTAGTCATAAATATTTACAAATAGCTGAAAATTGCGGGTTTCATTATCAAAAGACTGGTAAATTGTTTCCAGTTCTTGTTTTAGAGTATTTGGATTGTTTCCGAAGATACTAAATTTCATTTTTCGAGAGATTGTGTAAATATTTAAATCGTCTATACCAATTGCTATAACTCATTTTGCCTTTTCTTTTGGCTTGTATCATATTCCAAATTGCACTAGCTCGCCCGTATGTATTTGAACGCTCTAAAATGCCGTTTCTTTGCGAGCCTGCGTAATATTTATATACAAGTCTTACAAATGAAGAACCAAATTCCCATAAGAAAATAAAATCAAAAGCAGGATCATGGATTGCTTTATCTGTAAAATCAATAATGCCAGTCAATTCATTTTTTTGATTTATTATAAAGTGGTCGCTTGAAAAATCCCCATGCACCAATACCTTTTTATGTATTTGTTTAAAAATAAAGTCTAGGTTTGTAAAAAAAGAATTAAAAACGCCTTTCTCTTTTAAAGAAAATGCTGGATATAAATATTTTGTAGCGTCTTTTGATAGCTGTTTAAGCTCTTTTTCTGCGTATCGTTCTCTTGGGTTGAAATTTTTGATACTAGATACTGGAATAGTATGAAGCTCTGTTAAAAATGTGCCGAGTTTCATGGCTAAATGCCTTTGTTGGGTAGCAGATAATGTTTTGAATTTATTTTTAGTTAAGCCACTGCCTTTGATCATTGGATAACCGCCACACGAATAATTTTTAGCGATAAATTTATACACTGGCAAAGAAGTGCTAATCTGTTTAGCTAAAAAAGCCAACAATGCGACCTCGTCCTTCAATATTTTTCTAGAGTAGCTGTTTTTAGGAAAACGAAAAACCGTCGTATTGTCTAAGATAATCACATCATTATCAAAACCAGAAGAAATATACCTTGCGGATTTCCAATGTACTTCTGGGAAGTTAACGGATATTTGTTTTAATAGTTTATTTTTTATATCAGCGTTCATACAAATTTTATCTCCAAAGTTTTATATTCTTGCCCCTTTGGATAAACCATAAAATGCAAATGAGGGCATTCACTCCAGCCTGTATTGCCAACTTCGGCTATTGTTTGACCAGTCTTAATATTATCACCGACTTTAACTTTAGATGAGCTGTATCGGATATGCTCATATTCTGATACCTCATTATTATCGTGTAATATCTCAATATAGTTGCCGTCGTTCTCGTATTTTTGATCGGTTCCGCCAATATTAGAATCGTCTTTAACGGCAATAACAACACCGTCGAGAGCCGCCAAAACAGGTGTACCTTCTGGGGCGTCATAATCAATTGAATTTATCAAATCACCAACATGCGCGATGCCTTCTTTAGCTGTTTTCGTTACTTTTTCCAAATCAATCGGGATATTATAGAGATTTTTTGTTTTCATACTAGCGAATATTCGGCAATGATTTGTCTTGATCGGCAGACTGCGTTACAGGTTATTAAGCTAATTTTATTGATATTAAACTTTCCAATTTTTAAATTCCTCAATTGTTTAGCCATATGAATAAATTCTTGGCTAGGCTTTTGGGTAAATCGACAAACCGTGATATTACCCCAGAAGACTGAATCGGAAAGGTACTTTTTATTGTCAGGAACGCCTATTTCCTTTAAGCCTTTATCTAGGGACAAAACCAAATCTTTTAAGGTATCTTTTGAATAGGCCATTACCGAAAGACTCGTCGGGAATAAAACAGCGTCCTCAACATTAAACTCAAATTTTTGAAATTTCGGAATTATTTTGGAATATAGATTTTGCGTCTTTTCTATATCTGTTTGAGAAAACAAAGGCGGTTTATTTATAGTCCGAATATTCTTGATAGTAAGGTGCATTGAATCGGGTGGATAGTAATAGTGCATGGGTTCGATTGCACGCAGAGGGTTGATTATCTTATCTGTAATTATTTTGGAAATTTCGTTGGGTATAAACACGACAGAAGTCAAGCAGATTTGATCATCATTGGCATAATCTTTCTGCATATCCACAACTGTGGATTTATGATTACCGTTTGCAAAAGTATTTTCCAGCTCATTAACCATTGTTTTTTGTTGTTGAGAATAGTTGTCTAACATAAAATTCGTTTAGAAAGTTGCTCTTACTATACGCCCATTTGCATGCTTTTTCAAGATGAGGTAATATGGCTAGAATTACACGGTGGTAAGGGCTAATGAGCTAAGCTGGCTTAACATTAGATACGTTCCAACATCGTCCCAGCCTCTCCGCACAATAAAATATCCCGCAAATGTGCGGGATATTTTATTGTGATGTAGAATGGTGAGGGGATTCGAACGGAAGATGGTAAGAAACGAAGTTTCTTACATGCCGAGGAAAGCTCACGAAAACCCGAAGGTTTTCGTGAAGCGAACGAAGTGAGCGCGTTCGAATAGGTCGCCTTTGGCGACCGCCCTCTCTCTCCGCCAAGACAGATTGAGCGACGCAAGTGCATCGTTTTTTCTGTAATCATAGCCATAAATATCCGGTTCTAAACCTTCAAACCAAAGATGTCCTGTCAAACCAAAGATGTCCTTGACTTTGTTATATCAATAATATACAATGGAACTGTGAGTAATTATCAGTTCGGTCAAACATTATCAAAATGGACAGTTTAATAGCAAAATTATATCAATCCCCCAAAACAATCCTGTCTAACAAGGATCTGGCTTTAGTTTGGCAAGAAAATAATGAGGAAAGTTTATACGCTAAAACTGCCTACTATGTAAAGCAAAAAGCTCTGTTCAGATTGACTCGGGGAGTTTTTGCTAAAAACAAAGACTACAATCCGAAAGAATTAGCAACCAGTATTTACACCCCGTCTTATATTAGCTTCGAAACAGTTTTGAGAGAAGCTGGTGTAATTTTTCAACACTACGATACGATCTTTGTGGTTTCTAAGTGGCCGAAAACCATGACCATAGATAAATATACTTTTACCTTCAGAAAATTAAAAGATGCGATTCTGTTTAATTCCACCGGTGTTGTAAGTAAAAACAACTACAGTGTGGCCACTACCGAAAGAGCATTCTTGGATATGATTTACTTATTTCCGAATTACTACTTTGATAATTTAAGATCAATCAACTGGGAAAAGTGTGATGAGTTAGTAAAAATTTATAATAACAAACAATTGATAAAACGCTTGAATAAATATCGCAAAAATTATGTTCAATAGAGAAAAACATCAGTTAATAATGGGACAGGTTTTGAAAGATATTTATACCGATGTCACTATTAGCCCACTCTTAGGATTTAAGGGTGGTACTTGTGCCTATTTCTTTTATAACCTGCCGAGATTCTCGGTGGACTTGGATTTTGATTTACTGATGGTGAGTGACAAAAATCAAAAAATGATATTTGAAAAGATTGTGGCTATTTTAGGCAAGTACGGAGAGGTTAAAGATCAATACATCAAGAGGTTTACTGTTTTTGCTCTGCTCTCCTACGGCGATGATGACCATAATATCAAGGTTGAAATTAATGTCAGAAAATTGGTAGAAAACATCCAGGATCATTATGAAATGAAAGAATATCTGGGCATCTCCATGTTTGTCGCAAAAAAAGATTATTTGTTTGCTAGCAAACTCTCGGCTTTGACTCTAAGGAACGAAACTGCTATGAGAGACATTTATGATATTCACTATTTTGCCAAGAGCAATTGGGATATTAATGCTGAGGTGATTAAAGAAAGAACCGGCAAAACCACTAAGGAATACCTGGCTGATTGCATTGCGTTTATAGAAAAAGTGAAAGACAATCAGATGTTGCAGGGATTGGGAGAGCTTGTTGATAGTGAAAAAGAAAAAATGTGGATTAGAACCCACTTAAAAACCGACTCTATCTTCATGCTGAAAAATTATTTATCCGTATTGAAATAAGATTAAGGAAAAAATATGTCTAACCAAAATAGCTTATTGCAGTTTAAAATTTCTTTACACGGTTCAAAGCCACTTATTTGGCGAGAAATAATCGTTCCGGCCAATTATACTTTTTTTGGTTTACACGTGACTATCCAAGATGCTTTTGGCTGGGGCGATTGTCATTCACATCAATTTTTTACCGACAGTCCTTATAAAAGCGGGAGACATTTTAAAGTTATTGCTTGGCCGATGCCAGACATGGAAATTGAAATTGACGAGCGAAAAGCAAAATTATTAGAATATTTTAAACATATAAAAAGCGTAATGTACTACGAGTATGATTTCGGGGATAGTTGGATGCATAAAATTGAATTAAAGAAGATTTTAGCTGACGATCAAAAATTGAAACATCCTATAATAATAGGCGGCGCACAAGCTTGCCCGCCAGAGGATTGTGGTAGTCTGTGGGGTTACTATAATTTGATAGAAATTATTAAAAATCCAAAACATAAAGAACATAATGACATGATGGATTGGCTGATGATTGAAAACCCAAATGAATTCGATCCGGAACATTTTAACAAAGATGAAGTAAGGTTTGAAGATATCAAAAAACGATTAAAAGAGTATAAAGAGAGTTTTGGTTTATAGCAAGATAATTATGCAACAGCACCAAATGAAATTAGCGGCAGAGCCCTACAATAAAATTGCTTCTGGAAAGAAAGTGATTGAAAGTCGTCTTTTTGATGAGAAACGCCAACAGATTGTGATTGGCGACAAGATTGTTTTCAGTGAAAATGACAAGCCGGAGAATGCTGTCACTACGGAAGTAAAAGGGTTGTTGCGCTATCAGACTTTCAAAGAGCTTTTTGCTGACCATGAACCGTCATTGTTCGGTGAAGAGAGTAGAGATTTCCTCCTTAATCAGATAAAACAGTTTTATTCTGACAACGACGAGCAGAAATATGGAGTTGTAGGTATCCGGCTTCAATTGCTTGACTAATTCATATAATTGTGTAGTATTTACGCCGTATCCAACATCGGATACGTCAACCTTTTTGTTGCTCAAGGAGCCATGGTGGTTCCCCTGCAACAAATCAACGAAAGGAGTTCTTTAAAATGATACACGTACGAGAAGTTCAGCTCGATGACTTACCGGTCGTTGCGGAGATGATGCACAATGCATTAGATCCGTTCTATGGCGGCGATCATCTAGCACACGCAAAGCGCATCGTCGAAACTGCCTCCAAGGGAAGCAAGGACGCGAAGGGTCACTTCTCAGCCGAACAGCTGATGTATGTGGCGGTGGATGACGAAGATGGCAACATCGTCGGCATTCTCAACTTCGTATCCAAGTACCAAGGCACGGTCAAAATCAGTCCACTGATTGTCCGTGAGGAAGCGAGGGGTAAGGGTGTTAGTCGTATGCTTCTTCAAAAACTCAATGAGTATGCGAAGAAGTATCGGGTCAGGCAGATCTACTGCACTGTCTCGGCGAAAAACACGCTCGCCTTGAGTTTCTTCTTGGCACAGGGCTATGTCCGTGCGGGAACCGCCAGTCGGCATTACCATTCGGACATTGACGAAGTGATGCTCTACAAAATCGTGGAGCACGACGGGATGTTTCCAGAGGAACGCATCATTTCGGTGCGCCCGCTGGAGAAGCAAGACGAGCAACAAGTTCGTCATCTCGTCATCAGTCGTCTAGCACCCTACTTCAACGGAGTTGATGACCGTTGGGTGACGGCACTCTTTGAGGGCTATACTCGCAAGGACACTCGCGATCCGAATGAGAAGTACAAACTCATCTGGGTTGCGAAGGCGCCTGACGGGACCGTCCTTGGAGTCGCAGCCGCAACCCCGAAGAAGGGTGAGCCGATCAAGCTCATGCCGCTCGTTGCCGAAGATATACAGGCGTTCTCCGCTCTCGTAGCGGAACTGCCCAGTCATCTTCGGGAATACGGACACAAACTCTACACTCATACCGTTCCCACGAGTGTGGAAGTTGAAACGTTCCAGCATCACGGCTGGCGCATCGAGGCGATGATGCCCGAAGCGTACAAGCGTGGTGTTGTCACACAACAGTGGGGACTTACCATGGAGAAAACAGTTATGAGAATGATGCGCGTTAAACGTCAGTACTTCAACGCCATTCTGGCGGGCACGAAACCTCTCGAGGTCCGTGTCGGCTATAGCAACATCAAGGGCATCAAGAAGGGCGAACACATCCGTCTGGAGTGCGGCCGCCATTACGGTATTGTCGAGGTTGCGGATGTCCGCATCTATCCGACTTTTGCCGAGATGCTCGCACATGAGAAGGCTGGACAAATCGTACCAGATGACTCCGCAAGGGCACTCAACATCCTTCGGAGCATCTATCCGAAGGAGAAGGAGGACCTCGGCGTGTACGTCTTCCAGTTCAAGGTCATCAAGAAGGCAACGGGTAACTAACCCGCTCTTCTGAAGACAACATAAGCCCGATACCCCTAAAAAGGTATCGGGCTTTTCTAATGGAGTTCTAAAAAATAGGTGGGTGGGGATCATATACAGATTTGTTTGTGCCCTAGCACACTCCTTTTATTGGTTTATCTTGTCCGCCATCGAAGGCACAGAGTTTCGAGTTACCACTAAACGCGGATACGTGTGCGCCTCGGTCGCTGTGAGGGTGGAGAAAAGAGCAAACAAAAATGTTTAAATAAGATTGCTCTTTTCGGAGACTGAAACGGCGA
>MFQK01000034.1:10516-26922 GCA_001783035.1 Candidatus Magasanikbacteria bacterium RIFCSPLOWO2_02_FULL_44_11 | reverse complement strand
GGTGACATTATCATTTTGGGGCGACAACTTTCGGTCAAACCTTGACATCTTCGGGTTTTTGTGCTATAATATTGGTGTTTATAGTGGATAATCGCCTGTCGCTTCGGTGCGGTTGGAGGAAAGTCCGAACACCCTCAGTGAGTAATCGCTGAGTCAAAGGCAGTGGGTAATACCCACCCTGCCGGCAGTGATGTCGGTGGCGGGAAAGTGGCACAGAGACAATACTAGTGAGTTTAGAAGTACGATGGTCGCCAGAGGCGACTGCTCGCAATTTCTATTGCTCGCGAAAGGTGAAAAGTGTATGGAAGTTGTGGTTCTCGAGACCAGAGCTACCATACTCGACTCGTTCGCAAGAGCGAGCCAGTGCTAAACCCTACCTGGTGCAAGAGCAGCCTTACGCGATAAGCGTTTGGAAAAGTTCGCTCGCATTATGATTCGGTCAGTAATGGCCGGGCTAGAGAAATGATTATCACTTGTCCGCCAGGGCAAGGAACAAAATTCGGCTTATAGCTATAAACGAAATGAGTGAGGAAGAGCGAAGCTTGCTTCGCTCTTTCGAGCGAATAAGTTTGTATGTCGCGAAGCGACTTTATAAACAACAAAAAACATCGCGCCAGCGGTGTTTTTGTTTTCTTCGTTTAACAGACCAGGTTAATCGGCTTATTTTTTATGAAGGCTTTAATATTCAGCACGGTGGTGTCAACGATTCTTTTGATAGCCTCGGTACTGTTGAAAGCGTTATGCGGCGTGACGATGGTGTTTTGGCGCTCGATAATCAGTTTGTTGATTAGAGAAGTTTTAAGTTCGCAGGCCGTGCATGTTCCCTGTATTATCTCTTCGTAATTTTGGATTAAGTCTTCATCTTCAAGTACGTCGAGACCGGCGCCGGCCAAATGCCCGCTTTCCAAGGCTTTAAGAAGAGCTGTCGGATCGACTAAGGCGCCTCGGGCCGTATTAATAAGATACGAACCTTTTTTTATCAAAGCGATATTTTTCTTGTTAATAAAGTGATATGTTGCCGCGGTTAGCGGAATATGTAAAGTGATGATATCGGACCGCTTCAGCAGGCTGTTGAGATTGGTATAGGTAAAATTGAGTTTTTTCGCGGCGGTGAGGTTGGGAAAAAGATCGTAAGCGAGGATAGTAAGCCCAAAACCGCGCGCCATCTTTATGAGTGATTGGCCGATGTGTCCGGTACCAATGACCCCGAGTGTTTTACCGGCTAGATCAACGCCACGAAGGCCGTGAAAATCATAGATACCTTCTTTGACGCGTTCGGCAGACAAGAATAATTTTCGCGTCAAACCGAGCATGAGTGACATAGTGTGTTCGGCGACCGTCACATTGCCATAAACCGGCACGTTCGCGACTGCGATATTTCTTTTTTTCGCGGCTTTGAGGTCAATGTGGTCATAGCCCGTACTCATGGTTGCGATGTATTTTAGTTGGGGAAGCGCCTGGATGACCGCTGAAGTAACTTTTGATTCGACAAAAACAACGAGGAGCTCGATACACGAATTAATTTTTACCGGATCAAGCGCGCTTGGATAATTGGCGTAGGGCAGCCCTTTCATCTGTTCGGCCAAATAGACTTCCATGTCTTTCCAAACACCAAAAAAGGCAATAGCCGGTTTTTTGGGCGGCATAAATATTTAGATCCAACCGCGTAAACGTGGAAATTTGGAGCACAATGGAAGCGACCGGCACCATTTTTCTAAACCCCAGTATTGTCCGGCTCGAAAAAGGGCTATTTTTTGGCTATGTGGCATAGGCTTTATATTATTAAATTAACGAATAGAAATACGATTTACGCGGTCGCGGAAGTGTTCGGCGATGTCGGCTAATTCTTGGTCGCTAAACGAGTTGTAGTTTGCAAAAAGAGGTGATAAAGTATTTTCCGGGCGAAATTTTTGGAGAAACCAATGTCTGGCTCCTTTTATCAAATTCGCCATCTTCTCGAGCATTATAGCAGAATGCACCTCTTTAAGTAAGGTGGAACGAAATTCGTAATGGACGCTGCTGTTTTTTATGAGCTCGATGCTTTTTTGGATGTTGTCCGGTCTGATAAGCGGTCCGACTAAATCACGATAGCCTTCCAGACTGGCTTTAACATCCATAGCGATATAATCGACCACTCGTTCTTCCAGGGCTTTGGAAATTATTTCCGGACGGTTGCCATTGGTGTCGAGTTTTATCGAAAAACCAAGTCGCCGTATTTTTTGCATAAAGGGAATAAGATCGGGGGCGAGTGTCGGTTCGCCACCAGAAATCACTACTCCATCTAGTAATTCGCGGCGTTGCAATAAAAAATTGAAGAGCGCGTCCTCGTTGATAAAGTCTTTTTGTAATAATTTCAACCGTTCCGGCAGGACAAATTCCGGATTGTGGCAGTAGCCGCAGCGAAAATTACAACCGGGAACAAAAACAATACAGGAGGTTTTGTTCGGATAATCAAGCAGCGTGAACGGTTGTATGCCGCTGATCAGCATAGATCTTAACGAGGCGCCACGGTGTAGAGAAGTTGGCCGGCGTATTTTTTGACGAAAATACTATTGGCTGCCGTGCATTCCGTAAAATGCTTACGAGAGATATGTTCCGATTTTTTGCCGATATTGAAATGCGAGAGTGGACGATGATACCCCATCACACGGGTCCAGACTTCGCAACGCGTTCGTTTGTTGGGCGGACAATTTTCCATATGGTTGAATGTTTAATAATAATTAAAGCTGAGGAGTTAAACTCTTGTGCTTTTCGCGTAAGGTCATGTCGAAGCGCGGTTCGTTCTTCAGGTTGTTTTCGGCGTCGCAACGCGGACAAAAATCATATTCACCGGCGAGATAACCATGTGTCGGGCAGATTGAAAAGGTCGGCGTGATGGTAATGTACGGCAGGCGGAAATTGGACAAAATTTTCCGGACCAGATTTCGGCAGGCTTCGGCGCTGGTGATGCGTTCATTCATATAACAATGGAGAACGGTCCCGCCGGTATATTTGGTTTGGAGTTTATCCTGGAGCATAAGCGCTTCGAAAACGTCATCGGTGTAGCCAACGGGAATTTGCGATGAATTGGTATAGTAGGGCGCTTCGTTTGTGCCAGCCTGGAAAATTCCGGTATATCTTTTTTGGTCCTCTTTAGCAAAGCGGTAGGTCGCGCCTTCAGCCGGAGTTGCTTCGAGATTGTATAAATTACGGGTTTCGGTTTGGTATTGTTGTAATTTTTCGCGCATGAAAATTAGCACTTCCTCCGCGAATTGCTGGCCGACCGGCGTGCTAATATTCTCCGTGTCATTGGTAAAATTGCGGATAGCTTCGTTGAGACCGTTGATGCCAATCGTTGAAAAATGATTTTTAAGAAAGCCGAGATAACGTTTGGTGAACGGGTATAATCCGCCGTGAATCCAGGCTTGGACCATTTTGCGCTTTATTTCCAGAGCGTCCTTGGACATATCCATCAGTTGGCCTATCCGGTTGAAAAAGCCGGTTTTGTCGCCTTTGTAGACATAACCAATGCGAGCGGAATTAATGGTCACCACGCCGATTGAACCGGTCATTTCGGCTGATCCGAAGAGTCCGCCACCGCGTTTGCGCAGTTCTTTCATATCGAGTTGGAGCCGGCAGCACATGGAACGTACATCGCCCGGGTTTAAGTCGGAATTGATGAAATTTTGGAAATATGGCGTGCCATATTTTGCCGTCATTTCAAAAAGTGGTAAGTTATTCGGGTCATCCCACTTAAAATCTTTGCCGATATTATAGGTCGGAATCGGAAAAGTAAAACTCCGTCCTTTGGCGTCGCCTTTAGTCATGACTTCGATGAAAGCGCGATTGATTACCGCCATTTCCTTACCCAATTCGCCAAAGGTGAAGTCGAATGGTTTACCGCCCAGGAGCAAACGCTTTTCTTTAAGGTCGGCAGGACAGTCCCAATCCAGTGTAATATTGGTAAAAGGCGTTTGTGTTCCCCAGCGCGAGGGAATGTTCATATTAAACACGAACGACTGCATGTTTTGGTGAACGTAGTTGTAAATTTCATCATCGACGTAGGTTTCTTTTTCGGCTTCAGATGGAAATTGCAAACCGTAGGCGGAAATTTTTTCGCGGATTTCGAGTTCGTATTTTTTTACAAATGGCGCGAGATAGGTGTCGAAGCTGGAAAAAGCCTGTGCTCCGGCCCATTCGTTTTGGAGGGTGCCTAAAAAATTAATCATCTGGGCAACCGCTGACGATAGGTGTTTCGGCGGACCAGATTCGATTTTATCCGGAACGCCGTTAAAACCTTCTTCGAGGAGCACTCGCAAGCTCCAACCGGCGCAGTAGCCGGAAAGCATATCGAGATCATGAATGTGCAGGTCTCCGCCGCGGTGCGCTTCGCCGATCTGTGCCGGATAAATTTCCGATAACCAGTAATTAGCCGTGACTTTGCCGGCTGTGTTGAGGATCATGCCGCCGATTGAGAACCCTTGGTTAGAATTGGCGTTGACACGCCAATCGCTGCGATCAAGATACTCGTTGATGGTGGACAAAACATCCACGGTTTTTTTTGTGTGATTTTGGTCGGGTGTCGACATAGATTATATTAATAAAATCAGCCTTTGAAGAACAATTTATGACAGGTTTTGCAGCGATACTCCTTATACGGCACAGTCATAGGCGAATACTACCGGTAGTAGCAAATTTTCTTTTTGCTTACTATGGGTTGTAGATTTAGTATAGCACAAATAATTTTAAATTGCATCAATAGCAGTTATCCACAGCAGAGCGTCTCTTTATATTTTTTCGCTTTCTTCGGCCGCGAGGCCTCAGGGCGGTCGCTTTGAGCGACCGAACCCGCTCAAAAATAAAATGAGACGCTCTTGTTCGTGGTTTTCCTAGACTTCAATAACCACCGGCAGGATCATTGGGCGTTTTTCGGTTTTGGTAAACAGAAATTGGCCGACGTAATCGCGGATCTTATTGCGGATGTAATTGGTATCGGCCCACGAGAGCGGATCGGATTCAATAACCATTTTTTTAACACGATGGCGCAAATCTTCAATTAATTCTTTGTGGGATTTGAGGAACACGAAACCACGCGAAATAATATCCGGATTTTGGATCAGTTTACCGGTTTTACTATCAACGGTCGCAATGATAACCACCATGCCATCTTCGGCCAACACTTGGCGGTCGCGGACCACCACGTTTGTTTCGTCGCTGACGCCTAAACCATCGACGAAAACGTAATCGGCGGGCAATTTATTTTTGGTCAGCACCCCTACGTTTTTTTGGAATTCCATGACCTGGCCGTTGTCGGCGATAAAGACGCGCTCTTTTGGCATGCCGAGCGATAAGGCCACGCGAGCATTATAATGCAGCAAGAAATGGTTGCCGTGAATTGGCACGAAATATTTAGGATTCAAGAGCCGGATCATCAGTTTAACGTCTTCGGCCTTGGCGTGACCGCCCGCGTGCACGTCCATCATTTGATAATGGAGCACTTCGGCGCCTTTTCTAAACAACGTATCTTTAAGACGCTGCACCGTGCGCTCGTTACCGGGAATGACGGAAGATGAAAAGACGACGGTATCGCCCGGAATAAGCGTCACGTCGCGATGTTCGCCGTTGGCAATACGCATCAATGAAGCGTTCTTTTCACCTTGGGCGCCGGTACAAATAATCACTACTTTGTTTTCTGGGTACTTGTTAATAGTGCGTAAATCAACCAAAGTCTTCGGGCTGAATTTCATGTAGCCCAATTCTTTGGCGATTTCGACGTTGCTTTTCATACTAAAGCCGCCAAGCGCGACGACCTTGCCCATCTTTTCGGAAATTTCAATAAGTTGTTTGACGCGCGAAAGCAGTGAGGCAAATGTGCCGATAATTACGCGGCCGGATGCCTTGGCGAGGATATCCTCCAGATTGTGGCCGATTTCGGTTTCAGAGATTTGGTGCCCTGGTTGGGAAGCGTTGGTGGAATCGCTCAAAAGAGCGAGCACGCCCTGGCTGCCAATTTGGGCGATGCGCTGTAAATCGGCCGGCGCCTCTCCGGTCGGCTGGTAATCGAATTTCCAATCGCCGGTATGGATGATGATGCCTTCCGGCGTGCGAATGATGACACCCATGGAATCGGGAATGTTGTGGTTAAGGTGAAAGAATTCGACTTCAAAAATACCAAGACGCAGTTTATCATTAATGGTGATATTGTGGATTGTCAGCGGTTTGACGTCTTTGAAATCGTCTTGGCGTTTTTTGATAATACCGTTGGTAATCGGGAGTGCGTAAATTGGCGGGAACCCGATCATCGGCATAATGTGGGGGATGCCACCGATATGATCATAGTGGCCGTGCGTAATTATTACGCCGCGGATATTTTTTTCCTTGCCTTTCAAATAACTCATGTTCGGGATGATATAGTCGATACCGGGCATGTCTTCTTCGGGGAATTGCAAACCTAAATCGATGATAATAATATCATCGCCATATTCAATGAGCGTACAGTTGCGGCCGATTTCTTCAAGACCGCCCAATACCGTCACGCGCAGTTTTTTTTCGGCGTTGTTAAGTAGCGGTTTTGGCGAGTTGGCCGGCGCGTTTCGATTGAGCGCGTTAGGAATGGCGTAGCTGGTGGAGCGTTCCGTACGCATCGGATAGCGCCGCGGCCGCCGGCCGCCGCCATGTTTGTCTGCCGATAATAGCAGTGGCGTCGGGCTGGGAGCTTTTGCGACCCCCATTTGATCTTTTGTTACCATAGTTACCAAAGATTAGAGAAGAGCCTGGTTAAAGAAGACAGGTCTTCGAATTAAATAAAATGCGAATACAAATGATTGCACTGGTGCGGACGGAGGGACTCGAACCCTCAAGGATTGCTCCATACGCTTCTGAGACGTACGCGTATACCAGTTCCGCCACGTCCGCGTGATCAGATGTCGGATATCAGAATGCCGACTTACTTCCACTGCCAACTCGTTTTTATATACCAAGAATTTAAGGCGGAAAAACGATCGGAAGGGTTATTGATATTTTTGATATTGACCCCCTGGATTTGTCTGTTTATAGCCAGTGTGTGAACGGGGGAGTACAGGAAAATTGCCGGTATATCCGCCTGCACATATTCCTGGAATTTTTTATACAATTCTTCGCGTTTTTTGTCATCGGTGGTCACTCGAGCCTGATCGAGGACTTTGTCAGCTTCACGATTGCTATAGCCAGCGAGGTTGAGGCCGGGATATTCATTTTGCGAAGAATGCCAGAATGGAAACGGATCCGGATCGACACCCAGGATCTCGCCATACAGCAGAACCTCGTAATTTCTTTTTTTGATAATTTCGCGCATGATTTGCTGATTAACTTTTTGCACGCTTGTTTTAACACCGACGGACTGCCACATTTTACTGATCAATTCGGCGGCTTTACTGTATTCGGGCGTATCGATGGTAGTAATAGTCAGATCCAAGATGCCGGCATCTTTGGATTTGCGGTAGAAAGTCTGTTCCGGGTCCATGTTTTTTCGGACTGCTTCGGCAATATCTTTTTTGACTTGTTCTTCATATTCAATAATCTTGTCGGGGGTGGTGCTGTTGGCTTTTTTGAACGCGTCAATATCGGTCTGGTTATTTTTTAGGAACAAATCGGATTCAAGTTTAAAATAGTCTTCCGGTTCGACGCTGGTCCATTTTTTGTCGAGAGCTTTATTGGCGGCTTCCGTGTCGGGAGTTATTTTTTTAAGGTTAGGATTAAACCCGATTTCACTTTCCAAGACCGGAGATTCGACGGGGGTTCCATAACTATCCAGGGCCTCGACTACGATTTTTTCTTTGTCGACGGCTTGCGCCAGCGCCAAGCGAACGTCGTCGTTTTTCAGATCCGGTTCGGCGGTTTGATTAAAAAATAAGGCGGTATATTGCGGCAGATTTATTGGATAGGTGGCAACAGTTCTTTTATTTAGCTTACTTTCCAGCGCGTGCGGTATGAAGCTGAGGCCCATGGTGTTGTTGGTTCGCATGGCTTCGATCGCTTCGCGATATTCGTTAAAGAAAGTGAATTTCAAACTTTTCAGATACGGTTTTTGTCCGAAAAAACGCTCGTTTTTGACGACAACATAGTTGGCGATTTGGCCGGTCTCGTTTTTGAAAAGTTTATTGAATTGCCAAGGGCCGGCGGCGATAGGCTGCAAGTTTTGTTTGGCCAGCTTGAGATTGGTCGGAGGAATTTCACTCCAAATATGCATAGGTAAAATACCGACCGTTAAACTGGAAAGAAACGGAGCGTAAGGGTCTTTTAAAGTAAATCTGATTTTATAATCATCAATTCGCTCGACTTTAACCCCTTGGAAGGCCGGTAAAAGCGGGCTGCCGGTTTCTGGATTTTGTATTAAATCGAAGGTAAAAACGATATCGTCGGCGTTAATCGGCTCGCCATCCGACCACAAAGCGCCTTGGCGCAACGTCACTTCATAGGTTTTTTGGTCGGCGCTAATTGTGTAGTCGCTGGCCAGGTACGGTTCGATTTTACCTTCACCGGTAAAATGGAATAATCCGGCATACATAAGTGAGGTCAAATCGGTATCAACATCACTCAAACCGGCGTACAAGGGGTTGATTAATTTCGGTTGTCCAATTAAAGCTTCTTCATATTCGCCGCCTTCTTTGGGGATCCTGACCAAGTGGCTTGAAACGAAGAGTATGGCACAGAGTGTTCCACTGACCAAGACTATCAGCCCGCAAATGAGGACGATTCGTTTTTCTGTCGAGCTTAAAAAATGACCGACATATTTAAATTGAGCCGCACGAGGTATAAATGAAGATTGGGTGCTTTTGACCAATTTGTGGTCTAAGCCTTGATACGATGTTGGTTTTGGTTTTTTGAATCGCGCGAAGAGACGTTTCCAGGACATGGATGGAAAGACATTAAAAAATAGACAAAAAAGAGCGGATTTAGAAGAAGCGGATAAGCCCCAATGCGAAAAAGGTGGCTGACAAAACAATCGTGGTATAAAATAAAATTTTATCAATTCCTCGTTTAGTACTATAGATGTTGCTTGTCCCGCCAAAGACACCGCTCAAGCCGGATCCTTTTTGCTGGATGGCGATAATAGCGATCAGAAAAATGGCCAGAACCAATTGGATAATCATGAGTATCGAATCCTGCATAGCCGCCTTTGATGATTAATAATAGAAGTAAGTATAGTCCATTTAGGCATTTTTGTCAATAAAGCCACGGCTTGTTGGAGAGTGGCGGTTTTTTTGTTATAATAGTGGGTATTAAACGCGCGATCGTTATTTAAGTATGGATCTTAACAGCATCAATCCCCGCCGGTGGTACACCAGTGTTTGGGGTAAAGTTATTATTATCTTGGGATTCTTCGTTGCTCTTTTTTTTGGAATGGTTCTGGTTACGACCATTCGCTATTGGTGGCAGCTGCGTAACGGATTGGAGCCGGCGTTTATACAGGAGCATTATAGCCAATTTACAGCGCTAAAGACTTCGGTGGCCGCGGCCAAGCTTGTTGACCGCCGACAGCTTGAAACCAGCGACGATCCTTTTCTTGGTCGGATAAACGCACCGGTTGTTATCGTGGCTTTTTGGGATTATAAATGTCCGAATTGTCGTCAGGCCGCTCCGATTTTGAAGCGAGTGGCGGAAAGATATGGTTATGGCGTTAAAGTAATTATTCGTGATTTCCCTCCCGAAACATTACATCCCGGCGCGACGTTTTTAGCGCAGGTGGCGGAATGTGCCGGCCGCCAAGGACGCTATTGGCAAATGTATGACGTGCTTTTCAGTCAGCAGGACTTTTTGCCGGAGGTTTTGTCGGCTACCGATTTGGAGCAATTGGCGTTGCTGGGCGGTCTGGATAATACCTTGTTGCGGCAATGCGTGATATCGCCGGAAATTATTAAAGAAGTGAAACAAGATTATTTGGATGGAGCGCGGTTTGGCGTGGCCGGTACACCGACTTTTTTTATTAACGGCGAGCGTGTCGAGGGTGTGGTGCCGTTTGAAGCTTGGCAAAAATATTTAAACGCGGTTTTAAAGAAATAGGTATGCGTAAACTGTTGGCAATTTTTATCTTTGGAATAATGTTACTGGCGCCAGTGTCGGTTTTGGCGGAGGAAACGATACCGGAATTTAATAATTTATGCTGGCGTAAACAACAATGCTTGGACATCCGCGCTAAATTATTTGCTAATGGCAGATCATACGAAAAATTAACTGATGCTGAAAAAGTACATGTGGCTGAAGGTTTTAAGCAAGAAGAACCGTGCGCCAGCGGGGACTGGGGCAAATGTTTACCGGCCAGCACCGCCAAAACCATGATTGCTTTCGGCGGCAAACGAGAATTTATTAACATCGGCGATTTTATCCAGAGTAATTACAATTATGTTTTGAGTATTGCCGCCATTATCGCTGTGGTCATGATTATTGTGGCCGGTTTTCAGTGGGTGACATCGGGCGGAAATTCTGAAGCGATCTCGAGCGCGAAGACTCGCATTGGCGGAGCGTTGATCGGTTTGTTTATTGCTTACACGTCTTACTTTATTTTACAGACCATTAGCCCTAATCTGGTAAATTTGCGTTTGCCGCAAACTTGGATGGTTCGTCCGCAACCTATGATCCCGCAATTTTGCATGGCCGCGCCGTCGACCACTGCTTTTTTTAAGGTAGCTGGCAAGGAAGAACAAACTAAAACCATCGCCATGACCGAGTCTATTTCCTACGACATCAAGTATGACCAAATTAATGATCAATCAGTTTTTGACTGTGGCAGCCGTTTTTATATGGAAAAAGGCGGCGACCGCGCCTGCTTTGGCAATGTTTGCGGCAAAGGGTTTGTCTGCGCCAATTTTGACGATAAAGGAAGTACACGTAATAAGGATACGGTGAAGCAGAATCCGTACGATTGTAAAAAAGGGACCGTGATTGGAAATATTTTTCCTCCAGTGCATCTGCTTATTGATACCAGCGATTGTTTGGCAATGGTTGCCCCCGGTATTTCGGCGACGCGTGGTTGGCAGAGCCCCGACCCCACCGACCCCGGCGAACAAGAATTGTGGGTTATTTGTAAAAATGGTTCAAATCATGAGGTGCAGTCGGCCGTGGCTCAAACACTTGAATCCGGTAATGGTCAACAATATATCATTGCTGCCGAAGAAAAAGCTATTGACGAAACCGCTAATAAATGCGGGAGTGATAATGTGCTCGGTTTTGTTTTAACATTTGAAATGCAAAAGAATTGCAATCCAAACGACCAAACGCACGTTATCGGCCGTATAGGCAGGGTCGGGATTGATCTTGGACCCGATGATTATTTCCCTATTAACGGTAAGTCAGCATCCTTTTCGCAAGTAAAACAAATGATAGACGCTAAAAATCTGGAAAAGTATTTTATTCCTCACAGTGAAATAAAAAGTGTGATAATGGACATTAGTGCCGACAAAGTTTATCATATTGAGTCGTCGGCAGGTTGGGATGTTTACAAGTCTCTGTGATTGTGATAGGCTACAGTACTTTTACGTACTTTGCGTATGCACGACAAAATAATTATCAAAGGTGCGCGCGTGCACAACTTAAAAAACATTTCTCTTGAAATCCCGAAAAATAAACTGGTCGTCGTGACCGGTTTGTCGGGCTCCGGTAAGTCTAGTTTGGCTTTTGATACGATTTACGCCGAAGGCCAACGCCGTTACGCCGAATCGATGTCCTCGTTCGCGCGCCAGTTTATGGACGTGCAAGACAAACCCGACGTCGACGCGATCGACGGTTTGTCGCCGACCATTGCCATTGATCAAAAAGTTTCCACGCAAAACCCGCGTTCGACGGTCGGTACCGTTACGGAAATTTATGATTACTTCCGACTGCTTTTCGCGCGCGTCGGTACGCAGTACTGTCCGGAGTGCCATGTGGCCGTGAAAATTTATTCGACCGGCGAAATCGTGGAGCGGGCTCGTGAAATTGCTCGCAAAAATAAAGAAGTCAAAATATTTTCACCATTAGTGCGCGGCGAAAAAGTCAGCAAAAAAGAATTGGTGGAAAAAGTTGAGAAGTCGGGTTATGAATGGGTGTCGGTGGATGGTGCCATGATGAAAATAAATCAATTGTTGGAGTTTGATTTCGCGGAAAATAATAAGTATAATGTTGACCTGTTGATCGGCAAAATAATTAACATCAAAAAAGAAGATCCTACCAAAGCGGTCGAGGTGGCGGCGGATTTGTCGAACGGTTTGGTGAAAGTTGAAAGCGACGGTGGACAGAAATTGTTCTCGACGATTGGTTTATGTCCGAGTTGTGGTCGCACCATGCCCTCGCTCGATATGCGCAGCTTCAGTTTTAATAGTCCGTATGGCGCGTGCCCGCGCTGTACCGGTCTGGGCGTGACCATGGAAGTTGACCCGAGTCTGGTTATTCCGAATAATAAATTAACGTTGGCGGAAGGCGCTATCCAGCCCTGGACTAGGATTACCGGCAATCAAAGTTGGTATCAAAAAATTCTGGTCAAGGTCGCGGAAAAGTTTAATTTTTCAGTTTCGACGCCGGTCAGCGAATTGCCGTCAAAGACGCTCGATATTGTTTTGTATGGTAGCGGCGACGAGAAGTTTGAAGTGGATAACAAAAAAGCAACTTTCCCCGGCGTAATTCCCGATTTGATGCAAAAACATTTGGAAACCAATTCCGAATATGTACGCAAGGAGATCGAACAATATATGCGCGAACGTATTTGTCCGATTTGTCAGGGCAAGCGGTTGCGCGTCGAATCGCTCGCTGTCCGGATAGGGGAGTACACGATTTCCGATGTGGCGGCGATGAGTGTGGAAGAAAGTATCGTGTTACTCAAAAAAATATTCGCCAAGGGAAATGATCTTTCCAAAAATGCGCAATCGAAAATTGTGGAGCCAATCGTGCGCGAGATTACACCGCGTTTGGAAAATTTGGATCAGGTTGGTTTGGGTTATTTGCATTTGAGCCGTTCAATGAACACCCTTTCGGGCGGTGAAGTGACCCGTGTGCGGCTGGCAAGCCAATTGTCGGCGGGTTTGACCGGCATTATCTATATATTGGATGAACCATCGGTTGGTTTGCATCCCCGCGATAACGACAAATTGATCAACACGTTGAAATATCTGCGTGATTTGGGAAATTCGGTTATCGTGGTCGAGCATGATCCGGCCATGATGGAGCAGGCTGATTATGTGATTGACGTCGGCCCGGGCGCCGGGGTCTACGGCGGTGAAATTATTGCCGCCGGCACGCTCGCCGAATTTAAGAAAAGTAAAAAATCGCTGACCGCGGAATATTTAAGCGGTCGCATCGACATTGCCGAAGAATTTCGGAAGACCTTTAAGAAAAAATCGACTGATAAGAAAAAGTCCGCGCCAAAATCGTTGGTTATCACTGGCGCGAAGGCTTTTAATTTGAAAAATATTGAGGTGGAAATTCCTCTTCAGAAATTGGTGGCGGTGACCGGCGTGTCCGGCTCCGGTAAGTCGACGTTGATTATAGATATTTTGGGTAAAGCGCTCGCTAAATATTTTTATCGCGCCAAAGATGAACCCGGTTCGCATAAAAGTATTAAAGGTGTGGCGAATATTGATAAAGTCATCACCATCGACCAATCGCCGATTGGCCGCACGCCTCGTTCCAACCCCGCGACTTACACGGGCGTGTTCACCTTGATCCGTGATTTATTTTCCTCTCTTACCGAAGCGCGCATGCGCGGTTATGATGCCGGCAAGTTTAGTTTCAACGTCAAAGGCGGACGTTGTGAAGCCTGTGCCGGTGAAGGCTATGTCCGTATCCCGATGCAGTTTTTAGCGGATGTGTTTGTCGAGTGTAATGAATGTAGCGGTTTGCGTTATAACCAGGAAGCGTTGGAAATTAAATATCACAACAAACATATTGCCGATGTTTTGAAAATGACGGTAGAAGAAGCGTATACGTTTTTCGTGGAATTTCCTTCGATTGCGGAAAAGTTAAATGTCTTGCGCGAAGTGGGCTTAGGTTATGTGGAACTCGGCCAGCCGGCCACGACGATTTCCGGCGGTGAGGCGCAGCGTATAAAATTGGCGCAAGAATTATCTCGCGTTTCAACTGGCAATACTTTATATATTTTGGACGAGCCAACCACTGGTCTCCATTTTGAAGATACGAAACGGTTGCTCCAGGTGCTTTCCCAGTTGGTGGCCAAGGGCAATTCGGTGCTGGTGATTGAACATAATCTCGATGTTATTCGGTCGTCGGATTGGGTGATCGATATGGGGCCGGAAGGCGGCAAAGGCGGCGGTGAAATCGTGGCCCAAGGCATTCCCGCGGATATCAAAAAGAATAAGAAATCTTGGACTGGTAAATATCTGTAGGTTATCCACAGCCAAAAATGGCTTATTCTAGCTAAGAATTAGTCCGACTCATTGACAAATGGAGTTTTTTGTGCTATAATGGTTCGTTGTGAACAGTTCGAGAGAGGCTGGTTCATGACCTACCAAATCATCAGATTTTTAGCCCCGCCAGAGGGCGGGCAAGCAATAACTCTTTCAAAACAGGGAGTTTTGTTCTTTAATAACCAATTTCACGTCTACTCTTTAAGACAAGGGTGAAAAACCGCGTTATCTTGTCAGCAATCACGCTGGCCAGATGACCGGGCTTTCACTCGGGCAACAACCCCAAAGGAGGGGACATGAAGACGATGATGGTGGTGGTGACGTTGCTCTTCGGGTGCAGCACTGTCCCGACGACGACCACAAGATCAGCGCAGACGTGGGTGGTCGAAACTCCTATCAAGGTCAACTCCGTCATTATGAAAATGATAGACGGAAATGATTATAGAATGATACAACTGGATGGGAAGGGGAACCGCTATGGGTTTGCGGTATTTACCGGGCAAGGATCTCCGGAGTTCACGATTTTCGTCGACGATCGCGCCAAGGCGTATTGCGGTCGGATTCAGTTGTTCTATGAAAAAGACGGCCGTGCTGGAAATTGGACCGAAACACAAGTCATGGTCCGGGCATTGGTGGTTGAAAATGGGTTTGCCGCTTGTCGGTACAGCCCATAAGTAGTTCTTTCCGGCCTGGTGGACAACCATCCCAGGCCGAGCAATTCTGCAGGCGAGTTTATCTCGTTGGCAGATAGCTGTTTTACAATTCAAACCGGAAATTTTTTCCTGAAACCCCAAAGGAGGGGATCATGAGGAAGATGATGCGGTTCGCGCGCAATACAATTGTGCAGTTCGCGTTGTCGGCTAGTATCTTGTTGATCGGCTTGTTCGGCTGTGATCAGGACAAGCTCAGGGATGCGTCGCCCGCGCCGGAGATGGCAGCGACGGTGTGTCCGTGGCCCGATGCCGTTGAGGACACAACGGCGCCGTACATCTCCATCGAATGGATGGAGAACCAGACAGAGTCCACCGAGGTGACGGTCATCATCTCGTTGTCCGAAGTTTCGGAAGTGAGAGTGGTTTTAGAAGAGGATGGCCAGGAAATTCAATCGGATGACCTACGGGTCGGTGGCAACCGTGGGAAGCCGCCCGAATTTTCTTGGGTGTTTGGAGAGCTCGTGGCTGGTCGCGGGTATGTGGTGAAGGTTGTAGCTACCGACCAAGCCGGGAATACGAGCGCCAAACACGTTGGTGTTCGTACTAGCCCTCTTCTACCGCCGCCGCAGCCGGTGACCCTCCCGATTCCGATTTTGTCGGAAGTCGGGTTGTCGTACCATACGATCACGAGCAGGGGTGGGGTTGCCAAAGTAAGGATAACGAACGCGCCAGAATATGGCGTGTGCCAAATGCAGTGGCAAATAAATGGCGGGGATTTTTGGGATATTGGCGCGCCTTTTATTTGTGATGCAGAAGTATTGGATCGTGGATTTTATTACGTATTTGAACCATCCACGATAAAGGCGCGCGTCGTTTATCATTACGGCGCGCTCGAGATTGTGAGCAACGTCGTCACGATCTCGACATCTGCTCCGGAGATGGATCTGTTTTTAATGGGGTCCGCCTCGGGCATGATCCAATTTCAATGGCAAGTAAGTAAGTCCTACGATTTTGTAGAGACTTACTGTTACAGTGGGGGGCACTACGTGTCTAAAAATGTGTCTTACCCGAGAGAACAAATCGGGTTAGTCACATTCTCTGGCCTTCAGTCAGGCCGTGAGTACACGTGTCGTGTGAACGGAAATAAGCTAGTCGACGGTATCTATACCGTCGAAAGCAGCCCAATAATTCGTATCGTCGTGCCCTAGTGGGTAGCGGCGGTCGATGATCTGGAACAACACGGCCTGGTGGTGGGTAATAATCCATCACCAGGCCGAGCAATTTTTGAAGACAAGTTACTTGTCGGCAAATGAGCTTAACAGTTTCCGAAGTATAAAATAACAGTAGTATTTCACAACATCCGCAGCGCGCTGGCTCGGTTCGGCTGAAAGCCGACGGCGCG
>MFQK01000034.1:0-10459 GCA_001783035.1 Candidatus Magasanikbacteria bacterium RIFCSPLOWO2_02_FULL_44_11 | reverse complement strand
TATTTTATACTTTCTTTTCTTCCATTTTCCGCTTAAAGTCGCCACCCTTTTTCAAGAAGTTTAATTTGGCGCGACGAACTTCGAATTGTTTAACAATTTCAATTTTGGCGACAACCGGCGCTTTGATCGGGAAAATTCTTTCTACCCCAATGCCGTCGGAAACTTTTCGTACGGTGATCGTTGCTCCAGCTTCCAGGCCGTGTTTAGCGGCAATAATAATGCCTTCAAAAATCTGGATACGTTCTTTTTCTTCGCCTTTAGTGTTGGTTTCTTTGATTTTTTGGTGTACTTTCACCACCATACCCGGCTTATAAACGAGAATTGCTTCTGTCATATTCGAAATGAGTGAATGAAATAACAAGTTTTTACCTGTTATTTCTGAACTAATGAGAGTATATCGCGACTATAGAGTTTTATTTAGTGACGCTAGTATAGCCAACCAGCCCTTAGTTGTCAAGGATGCTGGTTTCCTCAAGCCGTTTCAGAATTATCTTTTCGATTTTATCGATAGTTTCCGGTAATTTGCCCTCTACATTGACGATCCGATAGTCATAATCGACCGAGGCGGCAATCTCTTTTTGGGCTATTTCCAGGCGATGTTCCATAACTTCTGGCGTAATGCCACCGCGTTTGGCAATGCGTTTGCGCAGGTTATTGATATCGTCGGGAAGCATGAAAATTGACAAGTTCTTTATGTTGAGTTTATCGAGGTTGTGCTTGCCGTTTACCTCAATTTGGCTCAAGACAATGTCGTAAGAGGCGAGCATTTTTTCTAAATAGGCGCGTGGTGTGCCGTAATAATTATTGGCGTAGATGTTGTATTCTAAAAACTCGTCGGCCGCTATGCGGCGCTCGAACTCGTCGCGTGTGATAAAAAAATAATCGACACCTTCTTTGTTGTCCGGCCGCGGCGGTCGAGTGGTGGTGGAAATAAGGCGGGCCGAACGAGGCAGATGTTTTAGTAGAGTGTTGATGACGACATCTTTGCCGCCGCCCGAGGGAGATGAAATAATGACAAGCAGCCCCATATTAAGCAAGTAAAGCTAAGAAAGAAGATAATTCTTTTGGCAGGGGAGATTCAAACGTTTGGTTTTCGCCCGCTAAATTTTTGAAACCAAGTTTGGTGGCATGCAGGAATAGCCGGCCAAGTTTTTCGTCCCAAGTGCGGCGGCGTTTTCTTTGGAAATAAAGCGGATCGCCTACGAGCGGATGGTTGTAGGCGAGCATATGTACCCGTATTTGGTGCATGCGTCCGGTATGGAGAATGACACGCAATAAACTAAAATTGATGAAATGGCGCTCGGCGATAAATTCGGTGTGGGCGTTTTTTTCATCTTCAGCGGCACCTTGTTCGGTTATGGGGCGAGCGGCCATGCGGTCGGTATTGCCGGAGCGGGCAATCGGGAACGTGATTTCATCCCAATCGCGTTCTACCTTATCGTGAACCAGCGCGTAATATTCTTTTTCCATGGTCCGGTCTTTGAATTGTTGTTTAAGATGGTTGAACATTTTTTGTGTTCGTGCGATTACCATGAGGCCGGAGGCTTCTTTATCGAGACGGTGCACGATGCCCGGACGAACATCCGGATCGTCGCCAATTTTTTTTACCTCAGGATAATTTTTTATCAGCCAATTGACGAGCGTATTTTTTTTATTCGCTTGCGTGGGGTGGACCAATAAACCGGACGGCTTATCGATAACAATATAGTCTTTGGTTTCAGCAACGACTTTCGGTATGAGCGATTTGGCGGTTTTTTTCTTCGAAGGGATTGGTTGGTTAATTGGTAGATTTTTTTTCGGCGCGACTATTTTTTTTGTATCGGAAATGACAATTTCATATCCTTCTTTCATGGTATCGCCGGCTTTCTTTGGTGACTTGCCATTCACGGTGATTTGTACTTGCTCAATCATTTTATGCACTTGCGAGCGACTCAAATCAAGATATTGGGATAACACAACATCGAGACGTTCGTTGTGCTGTTTTTTTGTTATGGTAATTTTTTGCATAGTGCGCCTGGATGGAGTCGAACCATCGTTGCGCGGATATAAGCCGCGTGCTCTAACCGTTGAACTACAGGCGCGAGTGAAAATATGGCCTAACTATATCAAAAATGTGCCGTTTTTGCAAGGCTTGGTTATGGTTTGGTTATGGTTTGGTTATGGTTGCCAAAGGCGGCTCAACTTGCTACAATAGCCAGACTAAACGCGCTTAGATTATGAACGCCAACGTCCGATTATTCTTCAAAATTAACGAGCTCCAAGCCAAAAAAAATCGCTGGTGGGATGCTATCGGCCGAGCCGGCGCCGAATGGGCCATAGTCGCTATGGTCGCCTGGTATGGGGCCGCGACTGTTATTGATCAGGCTCAAAATAACCAGGTAATCTTGGTCCGCTTTCTGACCTTGGGCATTGCTTGGATTTGCGGTTGGCTCATCAATGTCGGTATCGGACTTCTCGTCAAAGAACCGCGTCCACATGTGACGTATCCCGAAAGCAAACTTTTGTTTCAACCAAAAATGAGTTGGAAATCATTTCCGTCGGATCATGCCATGTCGGCCTGGCTTATTTTTTTTCTGAGCGTTGTTTTTGTCATTCCCGGTGTCGAAGTATTATTCTTTTTAGCCCTCTGGGTTTGCTGGGGACGCGTTTATGCCGGAGTGCATTATCCTTTTGATACAATCGGCGGGATGTTAGTCGCCGCGCTGGTTAGTATGGTCGCCTTGTATATTTTCGTTTTGTTTTTATGAACGCGATTATCTTGTGCGGGGGGTTGTCCACGCGCCTTGGAGACATTACCAAATCGATCCCAAAAACTCTTCTCGAGATTAAAGGAAAAACTGTTTTAGGTTGGCAGCTCGAAAAATTACAACATGTCGGTATTAAAGAAGTGGTTTTGGCCGCCGGACATTTATCCGAGGTGTTACATCGTGAAGTCGGTTTACACCATAATGGAACGCAACTCACTTATGCTATCGAGCAGGAGAGATTGGGCACCGGTGGTGCCATTAAACATGCCTGGGACTATATTACTCAACCAAAAGAGCCGGTGATTATTTTAAACGGCGACGTGCTAACAGCCGTTGATTTGGCGGACATGGTTCATTATTTGGATGACAAAAGCGATGGCATAATTCTCGGAACACGAGTGGAGGACGCGGCTCCGTATGGCACTTTAGAATACGACGCTCAATTTCATTTAATAAAATTCAAAGAAAAAGAAGGTTTGCGCCAACCCGGGTATATCAATGGCGGTATTTATATTTTTACGCCGCAGGCGCGTAATTATTTCCCCGATAAAAAAGCGTTTAGTATTGAATACGATGTTTTTCCAAACATGACGAAGCTCTCGGTGTACCAATCCGACCGTCCTTGGGTAGATATCGGCGTACCCGACCGTTTGGCTTGGGCTCGTGAACGGTGGCAAAGTTAGCTATGCATTTTAACGTGAAAACTTTATTAATTTCACTTTTAGTGCTGGCCGCGGCGCCATGGCTTGGCTGGCGTTATTATCAGCGTTCACAGCCAAAACCAAAACCCATTTTGCAGCGGGAAGAAATAACCCTGACCATTTTGCCGGGTTGGAATTTACGCGATGTGGCGGATTATTTTGTGAAGAAAGGTGTCGCTTCGTCCACTGCCGACGTGTATCTGGTAACCGGCTTGCCCGCCGTGCCATTTAAGCTGCCTATACAAGAGGTGCGTCCGGAAGATTCATTTAAGAAATTCGCGTATTATAATTACGAAGGATATCTAGCTCCCGAAACAATCCGATTTTTTAAGGGCGCGACCGTTGAGGAAGTGGTGAATAGGTTTTTTGAGCAGCAATTGATGGAATTGACCGAAGAGATGCGGACGGAAGTTATTCGGCGGGAGATAACCTGGCATGAACTTTTAACCATAGCCAGTTT
Organism: Candidatus Magasanikbacteria bacterium RIFCSPLOWO2_02_FULL_44_11; assembly: GCA_001783035.1. Lineage (GTDB taxonomy): Bacteria > Patescibacteriota > Patescibacteriia > Magasanikbacterales > GWA2-37-8 > 2-02-FULL-45-10. The sequence continues at coordinate 6,551 of MFQK01000034.1, read as the reverse complement.
AATCGAGCGTGAAGCGCGGGGCGAGATAGATCGGAGGATGGTATCGGATATTTTGTGGCGCCGTTTGCAGATGGGTTGGGCTTTTCAGGTTGATTCATCCGTTCATTATATTGCGGGCCGGAGCGGTGATGTTTTTACGACAGCTAAAGAACGCGATAGCCTTTCTCTTTGGAACACGTATAAATATCCCGGGTTGCCGCCGGGTCCGATTAGCATGCCGAGCCAACAGTCAATTATGGCGGCGCTTTATCCCGAAAAAAATTCCTATTGGTATTTTTTGACCGACCATGATGGTAAGATGCATTATGCGCCGACACTGGACGAGCATAACGTCAATCGCGCCCGTTATTTAAGATGACATTTGGTGAAAATTTTGTTTACTTATGAAAACAAAAGATTTTGATTTTAATTTACCGGTGCTCCAGATTGCGCAAACGCCCGCAGAGCCGCGCGACAGCTCCAAACTGATGGTGATTGATCGGGAAAAACACTTGACGCAGCATAAAACTTTCCATGATATTGGCAATTATCTTGGCGCGGGTGATGTGGTCGTTTGGAATAATTCCAAAGTTTTTAAGGCTCGGTTGCGTGGAGAAATAGTCCTCGATGATGCGACCGATGGCGTTGTTGAAAAAATCCACCCGACCGGAAAAATTTTAAACGTCCCGGTTCAAGTGGAAATATTTTTGGTCCGGCCGATGGAAAATCCGAAAGTGTGGAAAGTGCTCGCTAAACCCGGAAAAAAATTGCGTCTGGGAATGAAAGTCGTATTTGCCGAAGATTTTGAAGGAGAAATAATAGTCAAAGAAGCGGATGGCACGATCCTTATGCAATTTAATGATGATGATATGGTTGTGCGCGCCAAGGCCAACAAGTATGGTCACGTGCCAACACCGCCGTATATCAGAAATCAGACAGCAGATGCCGGAGATCAGACGTCGGCTACCACATTGCGGTTGGAGGAATCGTATCAAACGGTCTATGCGACAAAAGAAGGGTCGGTCGCCGCGCCAACGGCGGGTTTTCATTTTACGCCGAAGCTTATTGAAATGTTGAAGAAAAAAGGTGTCGTGTTTGCGGAAGTGACGCTCCATGTGGGGTTGGGAACATTTTTACCGGTGAAAACAGATCAGGTTGAGAAACATGTTATGCATAGTGAATGGGTTGAACTCACTGATAAAAACGCCGCCATTATTAATGAAGCCAGGGCTGAGGGGCGGAGAATCGTGGCTATTGGCACGACCACAGTCCGGTGTTTGGAAGGCGTGGCCAGGTTATTTGGGGAGGGAAGTGGAAAAAAAGATACCAACAAACCGCTTTTGCATTCCTATTGTGGTGATATCAACATTTTTATTACACCGGGTTTTTCTTTTCAGGTGGTCGATGCCCTGGTGACGAATTTTCATTTGCCAAAATCGACCTTGCTTATGCTAGTGGCAGCTTTTATAGATGACCGCGCCTATGCACTGCAGTGTTATCAGGAAGCAATCGACAAAAAATACCGTTTTTACAGTTTTGGGGATGCGATGTTAATAAAATAGGCGCAAATAAAAAACCGGTAGCCTTAGGCTGCCGGTTTTTGCTTCCATCTCGGTCGTCCGCGAGGACGCCTTGCGACGATTTGTTCAAAAGTCTATTTTATTGTTTTTACTCGATTGTAACACCCATTTGCTTGGCGGTACCTTCCACCATGCTCATAGCGGCTTCGATGGTGTGGCAATTCAGGTCAGGCATCTTCTTTTCGGCAATTTCTCGTACTTGCGCCTTGGTAATTTTGCCGACTTTTTCTTGCAGCGGTTTGCCGGAACCTTTAGTGATTTTGGCAGCTTTTTTGATAAGTTCGGGGACCGGAGCCGTCTTCATTATAAAGGTAAAAGAGCGGTCTTCGTATATTGAAATCACGACCGGCACGATTTCACCTTTTAATTCTTTGGTTTTGTCGTTGAATTCTTTACAGAAGCCGGCGATGTTTACGCCATGTTGGCCAAGGGCCGGACCGATTGGAGGTGCTGGGTTAGCAGCGCCACCGGGAATTTGCAACTTGACTTGCGTCATTAATTTTTTAGCCATAGGGATATAAATAAATAAATTATTTAGGCACTATTGAATAGTATTTTTCGCTTTCCTCGGCTGCGAAGCCTCGGGGATGACGACTGCGGTCGTCATAACCCGCTTAAAACACCATTCAATAGTGCCTAAGCATTGTGTTTATTGCCGGCTGAGAAGCTATCGATTTAATCGATACAGTCGGCACATACCTTACTTAAATCTTTTTAACTTGTAAAGCATCGAGCTCAACCGGCGTTTCTCGGCCGAACATTGATACGAGCGCTTTGATGCGGCCGCGTTCATGGTCAACTTGGCTGATTTTGCCTTCGAAATTCTTGAACGGACCGTCCACGATGCGGACAATGTCGCCCATTTCCACATCAATCTTTTGTGTCGGCTCGGCGGTGGAGCTCACTCGTTTTAATAATGTTTCAATTTCTTTTTGGTCGATTGGTGTTGGTGTGGTGCCGGAACCGACGAAGCCGGTGACGTTTGGCGTGTTGCGCACGACATACCAAGAATCGTCCGTCACGACCATTTCTACCAGAATATAGCCCGGGAAAATCTTTTCTTCAATTTGCGTGCGCTTACCATTTTTGATTTTGATTTTCTTTTCTTTCGGTACGAGCACGTTAAAAATTTTGTCGCGCATGTCAAACGATTCGACGCGTTGTTCGATATTGTGTTTTACGTTTTCCTCGTATCCGCTGTAGGTGTGGAGGACGTACCAGCGACGGCCGAGGTTGAGTGTCTGTTTTGCCATAATCTAAATGTGGTGAGGATGATTAACGATTTAAAAGCGAGGTGACGCCAAGGTTTAAGGCGTAATCGAGTAAAGCGAAAAATAAGGCTAAACCGACGCTCATGCTAATCACGAGCAGGCTGTAATTAATAGTCTGGTTCTTGGTCGGCCAGGTGACTTTTTTCATTTCCGCGTACGACGCGATAAAGTAATTTTTCAGGTTTTCGACGATTGTCATATATTTTTTGGTATTTTAAAACGGCTCTGAGGCCGCTTAAGTATGTGCCTAGTATAGCTGAAAGCGTTGGTTTCGTCAAGCCGGCTGTGGATAGCTTTGACTTTTGCTAGAGTTAGCCAAAATAGAGGCATTAGCCTTGACAAAAGGTCTTTATTGTGCTATAATGGTTCGTTGTGAACAGTTCGAGAGAGGTTTGTTTACAGCATTATACATTCTATTGATTTTAGTCAAAGCTCTCTCATAAACAGGGAGTTTTGTTCTTTAATAACCAATTTCACGTCTACTCCTTAAGACAAGGGTGAAAAACCGAGTGATCTTATCAGGTAATTCGGCTTGGTAAGATTACCGGGCTTTCACCCGTGCAGCAACCCCAAGGAGGGGCACATGACGAAGTCGATCAAGACGTTCGTGGTCCTGTTGTTCGTGGTGTTCGTGAACTTCACGCCCGCGTGCGGCGGCGAGGAGTCGACTGCGCAGTTGGCCAATCCCCACTGTGGGGAGGTCAATTTGCCGGACGCTTCTTCGGATGCGTCCACGGAGTTGCCGTCGGGGCCGGTGCTCGACATCGAGTGCGGTTCCCTGGGCGGCAATGTCGCCGTCGCGGCCGACAATGTTCAAGTGTTCAGTTGCAAGCTGACCGCCCGGAACGAGTCGATCAAGATCACCAAGTTGGCGGTCACCATGCGCGGGCATTTCATCGCGGCTGATACGCGCGCGGTGAGGATGTACCGGGCTGGCGATGGATCGCCGTTTGTGAGCGGCATCATGAACGGCACGAACGAAGCGGTCATGAACTGGGCCGCAAACGAAAACCTCTTGCCCGAAGCGATCCAGCCGGAAAATCCGGTCACGATCGTCTTGAAGGCAGACATCGGTTTTGCCGGCCAAGTTATTCTCGGAAGCGATTTTCATTTCGAGATCGTTTCCACGGAAGATGTGGTGGCGCGAGAAGTGAATAATGGTGCGCTGGTTAAGGTCAACATTCTGTCGGCTGTCGGCGGAACGTACCGTATCGTTCCGTTCCAGGTCGTGGTGACGGGTGATGCGCCGGCGTCGGGCAGCAGCTACACGCAGGCAGTTTTGTCGGGGACCCAGTTGGGCCGTTTCAAGATCACGAACTTCGGTTCGTCTCTGGTCTTCGTTACCAAAGCCACGCTGGCTGATAAGGGTTCGCATTCCGGTTCGATGAGCTACAGGCTTTACTACTCGGACCAGAATAGCTCCAACTATGTTGCCAACACGGCCGCGGTTGCCTCAGATAGCATGGATTTCGGCGACCTGTCGGTGCAGGTGCCCATTGACGGTGGTTCCTACCGGTATTTCACGGTGGCGGTTTACTCGTCAGCGGCCAGTAGCGGCGATTCGTGGCAGGTGGCGGTGCCGGTCGGAGCCGTTTCGTATATGACCGAGGAAGCTGATCTCGGGTACGACGGTAACGGTACGGGATCGCTCCAGGGTAGGATTTACGGCCTCTCGTGTGACGGGTCCGTAACTCTGGGGACGATTTTTAAGAACTAACACCATGTTGCTGTGACCTGCAAAGGTCACGGGGACTGGAGAAGTAAACGGCCTGGGTGTCACAACCCAGGCCGAGCAATTTTTGAAGACAAGGTTGCTTGTCGGCAAATGAGCTCATAGCAAGAGATACAACATACTATTTATACAACATTTCGCAGGACGTCTTCGCAGACGGCCGAGAAAGAAGCAAAAATCCGCCCAAGGCGGATTTTATGCTGTTTGTATAAATAGTATGTTGTATCTCTGCTTTAGATATCGAGATTTTGTACGCTTTTGGCGTAGGTTTGGATGAACTTTTTGCGCGGTTCAACTTCGTCACCCATGAGGATTTCAAAGGTTTCGTTGGCTGCTTCGGCGTCATCGACGGTGACCAATTTCATCATCCGGTTTTTCGGGTCCATGGTCGTGTCCCACAATTGGTCGGGATTCATTTCTCCCAAACCTTTATAGCGTTGGATGTTTACTTTGGTGCCGCCGATCATAATGGCTTGTTTTTCTTCAGCTTCAACTGCCTTGTCGGCTTCGGATTCGTTTTCGCCTTCGCCTTCAACAATTTCTTTATCGTTTTTGGCGGCCTTTTTAGTTTCTGCTTTAGCCACTTTGCGATTTTCCAAATCTTTCAGTACTTTGGCTTTTTCTTCGTCATTATAGGCGTAGAACATTTCTTTGCCGTATTTCAGGCTGTAGAGCGGTGGTTGGGCAATATAAATGTGGCCGTTTTTCAAAAGCTCGACATAATAGCGATAGAAGAAGGTAAGTAAGAGCGTGCGGATATGCGCGCCATCGACGTCAGCATCGGTCATGATGACGATACGGTGGTAGCGGAGTTTGGTAATATCAAATTGTTCACCGATATTCGTGCCCATGGCGATGATGAGCGATTTTAATTCGTTGTTGGTGAGAATTTTATCAAGGCGAGCGCGCTCGACGTTCAAAACTTTACCGCGTAAAGGTAGGATGGCCTGGTGTTCGCGATCACGGCCTTGCTTGGCACTATTGTGCACAAACACGCCGTTTGCCAAGGCGAAGTTATGCGTATTCGGAACTTCAATATCATAGACCGGAATGCGCTTGGTCAATTTTTTGATACTGACAATGCGATGGTTATAATTCTGCACCGCGGCAAGCAGTTCTTTTTGGTCGTTCTTAAAAAATCGTTGTATTATCGTTGACAGTTTCAAATAGTTTTTATTGGCTTTAATTGAGCGGCGCACCATATCGTAGTTTTCAATGGTGCCATTGGTTTTATATACATCTGACAATAATTTCAGTGAGTGTTGTAAGTAAACCTGGTCATAAGCCCGTTTTCTTTTGGCGCGGAAAGAATTGTCCCATTGCGCCTTAGTTTTTTCGGCCCGCCAAACACGAAGATCTACATTTTTCCACTGCTCAGTCGCTTCGGCCTGCAAAGCCTCACGCCGTTCAGGATGTTTTTCAAAGAAAGCTGTCACTCGTTCGGCTTGTTTTTGGCGATGCGTTTTATCCGCCCAATATTTAAATTGTTCTTCATTGAGCAATGCATTATTTTTTTTGCGGTATACTTCGTTTGTCTTGTAGAACGTCAAAAACTTTTCTTTCATGTAGTCTTTATAAGCTGGGTCGGACCATTGTTTTTTCGCTCGCGCGCGCAACAATGGCGCTATCTTTTTCATGGCCGCGCTCATTTTAGAGCGATAAGCGGGAGATTTTTTCGCAGCCAACATTTTAGCAATAACATCCGGTCGGCGCAGCGTCTTGTCGACATGATCGCGGTGGATTTGCAGGTGCCCTTCTTTGGTCAGACGTTTAATATTTTTTGGATTGTTATTTCGTTTGTTGTAATCAACATGGTGACGATGGGTTCCATCATTGATTGAATATGTACCCTGTGCTAAATTGTATTCATCAGCCAAGAGATGGGTAAAAATCCAGCGGTTTTCTTTTGGATCACGTACCAATTCGTAGCCGGCAATTGTAATTCGTTTGCCCAGGCGAGAAGTCTGGCGGTAGAGCGGCATGAGGGAA
>MFQK01000033.1:2164-6307 GCA_001783035.1 Candidatus Magasanikbacteria bacterium RIFCSPLOWO2_02_FULL_44_11 | reverse complement strand
ACCTGACCAGCCTTGGTGATGATACTTTACAACAATTTGGAAATAGTAGAGAAAGGGCAGAATTTCAAATAAAACTTTATAACCTCTGCCAGAAAACCCCAGCCTTTTAAGGCTGGGGATGAATGGCAGCCTGGAGCGAGGCAATAAAATTGCCGAGCGGAAGCAGAAGTGGCATACTGGAGGCGTATGCCAACCCCGCCAAAATATTTAACAGGAGCCCACACCAAACACCGCTTGCAGTATCACCTGGTGTGGGTACCAAAATATCGCAAACGCGTTCTTACCGGTAAAATAGCCGTTCGGATTGAAGCTCTGTTCCGTCAATGTGCGGAAATGAACCGCTGGAATATCGCAGAGCTCGAGATTATGCCCGACCACATTAATATGCTGGTACAAATCGGGCCTGATCTCGCACTCTCCAAAGTAGTGCAATTTTTTAAAGGGGGTAGCTCCCGAGCCATTCGTCAAGAACACCCTGAACTCGAGGAATTTTTCTGGGGTGACAGTTTTTGGGCGGACGGCTATTTTGCCGAAACTGTCGGTATCGCCAATGAAGAACTCATCAGGCGTTACATCCGCAACCAACAAGCCACCAGTATGCCACTCTAGCCCCCGAAGCCCCGCCCTTTAGGGCGGGTGAGGGGTTCACTATCTTAATTTGAAACCTCCTTATGTTTGACAGGAGGTTGATTTTGTGCTTAAATAATACGATGTTCTAGGATAGAAAATCCTTCGACATTCCGCACTTTGACAATTCAAATAATCCAAAGGAGAGAAATATGGGACACATCGTCTTCAACAATGAGTACTACAATTCAATCATGAAAGAATTTGGTTATAGCCCTCTTGAATTTGAGCCGATTTCTTTCTCGTTGGCCGTAATGACCAAAGAAGATTTGCAACGCCAGTGGTTATGCCATACTGGCGGAAGGTCTTTTGCCGAATCGCTGACGAATAAACGGGCGGTTGTGACCACAGGGTTCGGGCTTTCAGGCGTCCCGCATATGGGAACACTGGCCCAAATCTTGAAAGCAATTCGACTCCAGCAAGCTGGTCTCCCAGTACAGATCGTCTTGGGCGATCTTGATGCCTACAATGGTAAGAATGTAAGGTTCGAGAGAACTCGAGAACTCGCGAAGTTTTATCGTCAGTTTATTCTCGACTCAGGATTCAGCTGTGAGCCTCCGAATTCTCTCAGGACTCAATACGAATCACTGACAACTTTGCGGTTGGCCTATCTCATCGGACATTACATGGAAGATGAGATGTTCAACTGCGCGGAAGAGGATTTGCATCAGTTCTATTCCCAGCATGGAAAAGTTGATTCGTCGATGAGCTACCGCCGGAAACTCTCGCTGAATTTAATGATTGCGGATTTTCTGGAGTTGCTCGAGCAGAATAGTTTCGACGCTGTGATGGTTATCTTGGGAATCGATGAACATCGATATGTCGATTTCGGAAGGAAAGTTCTCGAAAAAATGACCGAAGAACTACCTGTCTTTCGTGGCAAGAGTTATTCGGCTATGTACTCAAGTATTATCCGAGGCTTTCATGGTTATCCAAAGATGTCGAAGAGTTTTCATGGTTCAGGAATTACTGTCGACATGCCAGATGAACAAATCAAATGCCTGATTGAAAACGGTGAAGAAGTTACTCCATTTCCAGAGACAAATGTTCTCTATCAGTTGATTTCCTCGGTTAGTCTATATGGCAACGAGCAGATAAAAGAGGCTTACGAGGAATGTAGTAAACAGTCTGAACGCTGGAAGTTAATTAAGCGTGAATACGCACAGCATTTGATTGCGCTTTGTCGCCGTTGGCCAAACATTAGCTGAAGGAGTGGAAAATGATAACCAGAAATCCTAATTATGAAATAGCGGAGGTTTTTTATCGACTTAACATAGGGGCATCATTGGAAGAGGTGATGATTGTGAGGGCGTTCGAATTAATTCTTTCGAATCTTCAAGTCAAAGCGCGGGATGCGCAACTTGGTGCATTTCTGACGGGGATGATGGTAAAGAAACCTACGGTAAGGGAAATCGTTACTCTAATAAGAACAGCTCTTAACATTGATGGGGTAACGAGGTACAAACCAACGCTTCCCATTGGAAAAAAACTCGTTGGGGTTGCGGGCAGTGGAAAGAAAGGGTGGAAAACCTTTAATATTTCCACACCAGCCTGCTTTGTTGCATGCACCGCGGGAGCATATGTTGCAAAGCCAGGGTCTGCGGCGACTTCCTCAATCAGTGGATCAAGAGATATCCTTAATGTGGTTGGAGCGGTTCCACTCGATCCAACTGGCATGATCGATGTTCTTCTTTCCATTGGTATTGGGATGTTTTCCATCGAGAACCTCATTCCAAAGTTCGATGGTGTGTATGGGGGAAAAACGTTCGGGCCGACACCCCTCAGTTTCGCTCTTCCGGCAATAATTAATCCGGTTGCAAGCGACGTTGAGTTGTATGGTTTGTCTCATCCAAACGTGAAGTTGTCCTTGGAGACATTCCTTGAGTTGGGCTATAAGAACGTGATGGTGGTTTCTTCCACGAATGATATGGTGCACTATGTGGATGAACTTAGTGCAACGCAGTTTAATTACATGGGTAGGCTACAAAACGGAATCGTCGGTCCCATTGAGGAGTTCTCCGCTGCGGAAATTACCGGTCACGCTCTTTCTGAATGGGAGCAGTTGCGGTCCGGTATCTCCCTCATCGAAAACGCGCAAATTTTCATCCGGGTGTTGCAAGGAAAACTCCCAGGAGCATGTGAGGACACAGTAGCCCTTAATGCTGCTGCTATCCTAATGCTTGATGGCAGGGTTACGAATTTAGTTGATGGCTATAAGCTGTCGATTGAGGTTATCCGAAGTGGTGCCGCATTCAAGAAGTTGCAGCAATTCATTGAAATGACAGGAGGAAATTTAAAAGCACTACAAACAATCTCTGGAGGCTGAAATGAAAGCTGCTTTCTACAGCGAAGGAAAGGTTGTTATAACTGAAGTAGAACTTAAACAGCTTAGAGACCAATGGGCACGACTACGAGTCGGAAAAACAGGGTTGTGTGGGACAGATCTCTTCAAGTTTTCCCATACACTTCCTGATTTTCACACAAAAATCCTCGGCCATGAATTCATCGGGCAGGTTGAAGATCTTTGTGGTCTCGGTTCCAAAATCGAGCGGGGGGACTGGGTGGCTGCTATACCACTTATCCCTTGCGGAACGTGCGAACTCTGTCGTCAGCATCGACAGAATCTTTGTCTGGGCGGGCAAGCAATCGGTCGTACGTTCGAAGGTGCTCTTTCGGAGTACGTCGACGTGCCCATCGCAAATCTGGTGAAAATTGAGGGACCACTTGATTGTTACGTACTGGCCGACCCTCTCGCGGTTTGCGTTCATGCCATCAGAAATGCCGGTCTCGAGCACAACCAGACTTGTCTGGTGGTGGGGGATGGGGCAATAGGAGGCCTTTTAGCATGGCTTCTTCATCAGATGGGATTTGCTACTTGGATCAAGGGAGTGCACCACGAACATCTCCAATTCATGGAGAAATTAGGGGTGGACACTTTGACTTCGAGTATTCGAGCGGACCGCTTTGATTGTGTGTTTGAGACGGTTGGTCGATCACAAGCGGGAACGCTGGATGAATGTTTGTGTGCGGTTAAAAGTGGAGGAAGGTTGGTTGTGCTCGGCGTATTTGCCGAGGGATATATATACCCACTTGCCGCACGAAACCTCTTCATACGAGAAGTTGAATTGTACGGCTCAAATTCTTACGTTTTGGAGGATTTTCAACGAGCCGTAGAATTAATTCGATTGAATGGGAAAGTCCTGGGAGAGTTTATTACCCACCGACTGCCCCTGTCCAGAATTGAGGAGGCCCTATTGATTGCAAATAAGAAAGAAGGGCTCACCTTGAAGGTACTGCTGGAAATTGGCGAATTTATCTAATCACACCTTACACCGGAGCAAGAAAATGAACAGTGCTTTCGAAGAGCTGCACAAGGCTTTCAGTCGTACAACCGATGAAGTCCTCTCGCTAGATGAGTGGAAATTCCTTCTTTCAAGCGGGAGGCAACTGCGGATCAAATACGGCGTGGACGTAACGGCTCCGTTTTTGCATATCGGCCACGCAGTCAATCTCTGG
>MFQK01000033.1:0-2150 GCA_001783035.1 Candidatus Magasanikbacteria bacterium RIFCSPLOWO2_02_FULL_44_11 | reverse complement strand
TGATGCGCCGCTTGCAGGACATGGGACACAAAGTCGTCTTCCTGATTGGGGATTTCACCACACAGATTGGAGATCCCACTGGAAAGAACAAAACACGTCCCGTGCTTCCGTGTGATGAGATCGAGCGCAATACCGCTCTGTTCATTGAGCAGGCGAAGATGGTCTTGCGTTTCGACGATCCGAATACACTCGAAATTAGAAGAAATTCGGAGTGGTTCGGGAATATGCCGATGTCTGAATTTTTGCGGTTGATGTCGATGGTCACTCACAGCCGTCTCATCTCCCGCGACATGTTCCAGAAGCGCATTGCCGAAGGCGCCGATATTTACATGCACGAAATGATCTACCCCCTTCTCCAAGGGTACGACTCATTCATACTTCGTTCCGACCTTACCATCATAGGCTCGGACCAGCTCTTCAACGAAATGATGGGTCGGTTCTACCAGGAGCGGTTAGGTCAAAAGCCCCAGGTGATTATTACGACCAAGATAACTCCTGGAATTGATGGGGTTGCCAAGCAAAGCAAAAGCTTGGATAACTACATCGGACTCGGACATTCCCCAAGGGATAAGTTCGGTCGTGTCATGCGTCTGCCTGATGCTCTCATTCCGCTCTACTTCGAAATTTACACGGAAATGCCGGAGACAGAGCTTAAGAAAGTATCTCAGACCGTTAATTCTGACCCGTTCGGAGCTAAGAAACAATTGGCACGGTTGATCGTTCAGAGGTACCATGGCGAAAATGTAGCTCAGGAGGAATCTAATTGGTTTGAGAGTGTGTTTTCGCAGCGGCAGGCGCCATCGGATATTCCTGAATTTTTGGTCGAGCCTGGAACGTTGACGCTATTCGACGTCGTTCGTCTCTTCTTAGGTGCGAACAAAAGCGGTAATGAAGTGCGGCGACTTTTTCAACAGGGCGCCGTGATGTTGGACAACAGAAAGGTTACAAACCCTTCGGAGCCATTTACACCGACCACCGGCAACGTCTTTCATGTGGGAAAGCGGACATGGTTTCGGGTGAAGGTCGTTTCAAAGGACAAGTAAAATCCTTCTCAGCAAGTTGAGTAGGTGCGTAGATCGGAGGATCTTGCAAAGGGGTGGGCTCATGCGGTTAAAAACCGTCGAGCCCACCCCTTCTTCATTTAATAAGGAGTATATATATGCAATTTTCTTTAAATATGGTATGGTAATTGAGTATTTAATATGCACTGCAATTTCTGCAATATAATAAAAAAAGAAGCTAATGCGTTAGTGGTTTGGGAGAACCGAGAGTTTCTTTTATTTTTGGACATTAAGCCGATTAATCCGGGGCATTTATTATTGATTCCCAAAAAACATATAGGTGATGTATTTCTTTTAGAAGAAAGGACCTATGTTCGTTTATTCAAAAAAGTTAAGCAAATTGCTGCTATAGTTAAAAAAAATATGAAAGCTCCGCGTGTTGGTATTGCCATCGAAGGTTTTGGTGTGCCGCATGCCCATGTTCATATCGTGCCGGTATACAAAGGAAACGAACTTAATCCGCTTAAAGCCAAGTGTATCTCTGAAAAGAAAATGACAAATATTAATAATTTATTTGTCGGTAGTTTTAATGGAATGGGTTAGTATCCTTTCAGGATTGATCAAGAAATAGTTGAGAGTTTAATGTTTTGGAAAATATATTATACCTATAAAGTTGTGCAGACATTGGACTGTACCCCGTATACTAGACACATAGTCTCATCTCGGGCATCATAATGGCATATGTCTAAACATCACGAAGAATCACTTAAGCAGGAGGTACTTGAGAAAATTAAAAATGGCACGAGCGTGCCGGACTTAGCCGCCGAGCATAGTCTAAGTGTTAACACGATCTACACCTGGCTGCGCAAGCAGGCGGATAACACCGGTACGAGCAACCTAGAGATTGCCAAGCTCCGACGGGAGAACCAGGAATTAAAGGAAATCATCGGCATGTTCGCTCTCGACAAGAAGCGGGCGGAAAAAAATACGGGCCGGTCGTAAGTATATGGAGAAAGTAAAGACCAAGGCCATGCTCGCCAAGGAGCTTGGCATCTCACGAGCGTCGCTCTACTACAAACCCAAGTAACCAGTCAGTGACGAAGAATTAAAACAAAAGATTATTGCAGTCATGGAGGAGCACCCGGCCTA
>MFQK01000032.1:7373-10875 GCA_001783035.1 Candidatus Magasanikbacteria bacterium RIFCSPLOWO2_02_FULL_44_11 | reverse complement strand
TTCCGCTTTTCTCTTGCCAAATCAAAATGAGGCCAGTCCCGCCACCTGCCTGAATACTTGGAACGCGGAACACCGCAGAAAAATACTGATATCATTTAATGGCGCCCCAGTGTTTGCCTGAACCGACATCCACTTTGACCGGTACGCGCAGGGTGACGACGCTTTCCATCAACTCTTTCACTTTTGGCACAACTTCCTTAACCAGTTCCTTCTTAATTTCCATCACCAACTCATCATGCACCTGGAGAGTTAGTTTTATTTGGTCGTGATTATATTTTTTAGTCAGTTCTTCGTGCACTTTGATCATCGCCATTTTCATAAGATCGGCAGCCGTGCCTTGGACGGGATGGTTCACAGCCATGCGCTCGGCGGCACTTCGTAATTGGAAATTGCTGGAATTTAATTCCGGTAAATAGCGTCTACGGCCAAACAATGTTTCGCAATAACCTTCTTTTTTGGTAAAGGCGAGCGTGCGGTCAATATACTTTTTCACCCCGCTGAATTGTTCAAAATATTTTTCAATAAAAATTTTAGCTTCAGCGTACGAGATCCCAGTGCGCGAGGCCAAACCGTGCGGACCCATCCCATAAAGCACGCCGAAGTTAACTTCTTTGGCGGTGCGGCGAATTTCTTTGGTCACTTTATCTAGTGAAATACCATGAATAACCGCGGCGGTCGCCGTGTGAATGTCTTCATCTTTTTGGAAAATCTCCATCATTTTTTTATCTTCAGCGAGCGAAGCGACAATACGCAATTCAATCTGCGAATAGTCGGCGCTAATGAGCTCGTACCCCTCTTCGGCAATAAAAGTGTTACGAATTTCACGACCGAGCTCGGTTCTGATGGGAATGTTTTGTAAATTCGGTTCGGAACTGGAAAGCCGTCCGGTCGCCGTCACCGCCTGGTTGAAGGTGGTATGAATTCGGCCGGTTTTTTTATTGATCAAAGTCGGCAAAACATCAATATAGGTATTCTGTAATTTTGCCAGTTCGCGATAATGCATGATGTCATCAATAACCGGATGTAAGCCGCGTAATTTTTCCAGTTCATCGGCCGAGGTCGACAAACCGGTTTTACCTTTTTTAATGCCCAATGTCGGAATGTCCATTTTTTCAAACAAAATTTCGCGAAGCTGTGTCGGCGAACTGATATTAAACTCCTGGCCCGCTTCTTTATAAATACGTTTGGTGACCGATTGTATGTCAGCATTAACCCGCTCGGATAATTTTTTCAAAACTGCCGTATCTACAGCCACGCCGTTAAGCTCCATGTCCGCGAGCACATGTTCCAAAGGCATTTCTATTTTATCCATCAAACCCTGATCATTTGTTTTCTCCAAATCTTTTTTTAAATATTCCGCCACCTTGCTTATAAAATATAATTCATGCGCTTTGAGCCGAAAATCCACTCCAAATAAACTTTCCTGTCCGCTCCCCGCTTGAAGTTCTTTGCCTAAAACTTTTAATATTATGCTCGCGGCATCATGCGCCCGGCTTCCGGGATTCAATAAATATGAAGCGATCATCGTATCAAACAATTTCGCTTTGACTTCTGTCCGACCATGATATGAAACGGCTTTAATAAGCTGTTTTAAATCGTGTCCAATAATAGTGAGTGTTTTATCGGCAAATAAAGGCATTAGCTTATCGGCCCAAACGCCGGCTGCGTAATAAGCCTGGTTTCCCGCTAAAATTATAAGGCCTTCAATCCCACCCGAAAAAAAATCTTTGCCATTTACGAGCGCGCTCGCGCCAATCTTTTTTACTTTTCGCGCCCCATCCAAAGCTTGTTTTAAAGTCTCGGCGTCTTTTATTTCCAGAACTTTAGTTTCTTTTTCAATTTTAATTATTTTTGTGTCGTTTCTTTCCTTGGGGGCAGCCGCTTCCCCGGGCAATCTTTTCAAAAGCGACACAAATTCCAATTTTTTAAACAGCGGTAAAATTTTTTCCTTATCAATCGGTAAAACTTTCGCTCTCTCCAAATCAAAATCCAAATTCGGCACTTGCCGGTCAAGTTCGGCCAACTCGTAGCTCATTCGCGCGCTTTCTTCGCCGACCGCCAATTTTTTAACCAAACTCTCGCGCAAACCGTATTTTTGGCTGAAATTCTCGTTTTTAATTGCTTTATAAATATCTTCAATGCCGCCAACTTTCTGTATCAGTTCCGTCGCGCCTTTTTCACCAATCCCAGGCACGCCGGGAATGTTATCCGACGCGTCACCGCGAATCGCTTTGTAATCCACCACTCGCTCCGGCGGAAAACCTAATTTCTTCTTGACCTCATCCTGATCAAAAACACCAATATCGCTTAAACCTTTTTGTAATTTATAAACTTTGACATTGTGGTTCACGAGCTGGAGCATATCCATGTCGCCCGTGACGATAAAAATTTCCAAATCCTTATTCTTTTTTAAATGTTCCACGATAGTGGCAATTACGTCATCAGCCTCGTAGCCTTCTTTTTGATACAAAGAAAAACCGAGCGTGCGCACAACTTCATGCGCCAAGGGAATCTGGTCATACAATGCTTGGTCGGCTTTCACGCGCGTCGCTTTGTAGTCGGCGAATTTGGCCAAACGGGCATGGCTGCCGCCGGCCATATCAAAAGTAACCGTAAGATATTCTGGTTTTAAATCATTGATAACTTTGAGCAGCATGGACGTAAACCCGTAGGCGGCGTTTACAATAAGCCCTTCCTTGGTTGTGAGAGGTGGGATGGCGTGGTACGCACGGTGAACAATGGCGTTACCATCGATGATGACAAACTTTTGCATAGTTGAGGCCACGGCGGGATTCGCACCCGCGAATGGCGGTTTTGCAGACCGCAGTGTTAGGCTTCTTCACCACGTGGCCGTGGATATTTGCTGTTCGAGTGTACCAATTTTTTGGCTTTCGGTCAATCATTGAAAAGCAGCCACAACATCTCTCATTTTCTTTCAATTAGCATGCCAGAGTTGTGGGCCAAATTAGAAGCGTTTGAGCGGGTTATGGTCGCCAGGCGACCATCCCCGAGGCCTCGCGGCCGAGGAAAGCGAAAGTGCTTCTAATTGTGCCAACATGATTGTCTCTGAGGAAAGCGAAAAATGCGTTTAGATGCTTCCCGGTACTCTACTTCACATAGCCTAGCGGGTTCACGCGGACACCGCTACGGATAACCTCGAAGTGTAAATGAATACCCGTCACACCGCGCACTTTACCGGTATTGCCCATAAGCGCGATAGTTTGGCCGGTCTCTACATATTCGCCGACAGAAACCAATAATTTGGAATGGTGGCCATAGAGCGTTTTGACGCCGTCACCGTGGTTGATAATAATATGGCAGCCATAGCCATTATTCCAACCGCACTGCGCTTTTTCGATCACGCCAGATTTGGCCGCATACGTCGGCGTTTGCCACGGACCGGCAATATCAAGGGCGTGGTGTCTGACGCCAAAATACTGTGTAATATTGTGTACGCCGGATGGCCAGACGAAGCCCAGCGTCGAGGGTAGAGCTTTGGATG
>MFQK01000032.1:4201-7363 GCA_001783035.1 Candidatus Magasanikbacteria bacterium RIFCSPLOWO2_02_FULL_44_11 | reverse complement strand
GGCGCGGCTGGCAAAGGTCTTAACCACCGGCCGAGCCACTATGGCGCGTTGTTCTACTTTTATACCATCAGGAATCATCAGGCGTTCACCAATCACCAAATCGGTGCCGTCTTCTTTAAGTTTATTATACGCAATAATTTTTTCTTGATCGGCTTCATAGGTCGTAGCTATCTTTTTTACAGTGTCGCCTTTCTTTATGGTGTGCATCACGCCGGACGTCGGTGGAATTTTAAGCACGTCGCCTGGCCGAATGATAGAGCGCAGGGTGAGGCCATTTTCCCACATAATGGTTGCGACGCTCACATCAAACGCCTGGGCGATCAAACTAAGCACATCGCCAGGTTCAACAGTATACTCCACAATACCTTGGCGTTTTTCGGTCACGATGACCCCAGGTAAAATTGATGGTTTGGTCAAGGCTGTGCCTCCGGCAACAATGGTGCTCAACTCCGACGTTGGCCGTGGAACATCCGGTATGCCGGCTCCCACAATTTGCTTTTCCAATGAACCGGCGCGATAGGTTGGTGTATCTTGTTTGAAAAAAATACTTTCCGAAGCAACTTCTTCAATTTCAGCTTCGTCGTCTGCTCCCAATAATTGATAAGCTTGTGTTCTTTGTCCGGAAAATGCCAAATTAGTATTGGCGTTGACTTTGGTTTGAGGCAGAGCAATGACTCCTAAAATTCCAAAAATAATGAATTGTAAAAAATTACGCTTAAACAACCAATTGCGGGCCGGCCCCAGCCTTTTGAAGAAAAATAAAATTTTGTACTTTAGCCAAACAAATCTATGAGCTATTTTTTTGACTATTTTTTCTAAAACAAAATACATTCTGGCGCCTGTCCACCAGAAGGCACGTTTAAGATAGACCAAGATACGCAAAAAGCGCAGTAAAACGCGGTATTTCATTGGAACAACCTTGACTAAAACCGTATTTTACCATAAAATAGGCAGAAATCAATAAGGTTATCGTTATTTAATTTAGCTAAACAATATCTATGATTGTGATCTTTTCCGCACTCGTGCCAGCGCTGTTGGCCGTACTCTATGGTGTCATCTTGATCCGTTGGGTTATGAAGCAGCCCGCCGGCGACGAACGCATGCAGGCTATCGCTCGCGCCATCCAAGCCGGAGCAAAAGCTTACCTCAAGCGCCAATATACAACTATCGCTATCGTGGCCTTGATCGTTTTCGTCATCATTGGTTTCTTTATTAATTGGGTAACCGCTTTTGGTTTCTTGGTAGGAGCGGTATTTTCGGGTTTAGCTGGTTTTATCGGCATGAATATTTCTGTCCGAGCAAATGTTCGCACGGCTGAAGCCGCAAAAGGCGGTTTTAAGCAGGCGCTTATGGTGGCAGTCCGCGGCGGTTCGGTTACGGGTATGTTGGGGGCCGGTCTTGGGTTGTTGAGTGTCTCCGCTTTTTATTTAATTACTAAAGATGTTGCCGCCCTAATTGGTTTGGGTTTCGGTGGCAGTTTAATTTCGGTTTTTGCCCGTATCGGTGGCGGTATTTATACCAAAGCAGCCGATGTCGGCGCGGACTTGGTTGGTAAAGTTGAAAAAGGCATTCCCGAAGACGATCCACGCAACCCGGCTGTTATTGCGGACAATGTTGGCGACAACGTTGGCGATTGCGCGGGTATGGCGGCCGACCTTTTTGAAACCTATGCCATTACAATTATTGCGGCAATGGTTTTGGGAGATTTATTGTTCCCGACCAATGATAAAATTCTTATCTTCCCGTTGGTGCTTGGCGGTGTTTCTATGATTGCCTCAATTCTCGGCACCTTCTTTATTCGTCTTGGTAAAAGTAATAATGTCATGGCGGCCTTATATAAAGGATTGGCGGCCGCGGGGGTTATTGCTTTGATTGCGTTCTACCCGATTACGTGGTGGTTTGTTTTTAAAACCGGCCTCATCTTCTCCCACGTCTACTTTTCCGCAGTTATTGGTCTGGTTTTGACTGCCGCAATTATCTGGCTTACTGAATATTACACTTCAACAGCTTATACGCCGGTCCAGAATATCGCCAAAGCGAGTGTTACCGGCCATGGTACTAATGTTATCGCCGGTTTAGCTACTTCCATGAAATCAACGGCCTTGCCGGTTCTCTGTATCGTCGCTGCTATGCTTGGTGCCTACGCACTTTCGGGCCTTTACGGTATCGCTATCGCGGCGGTTTCCATGTTATCTTTGGCCGGAATCGTCGTGACGATCGATGCCTATGGTCCTATCACCGACAACGCCGGCGGGATTGCTGAAATGGCAAATCTGCCTGAAGCTGTTCGCGAAGTGACTGATCCGCTCGACGCAGTTGGCAACACCACTAAAGCGGTTACGAAAGGCTACGCTATTGGCAGCGCCGCTTTGGCTTCTCTGGTCCTTTTCGCCGACTTCACCCATAAACTTCCCTCATCGACTATTTTTGCTATTAATGATCCGAAGGTGCTGGCCGGTTTGTTTATTGGTGGTTTACTGCCGTATCTTTTTGGCGCCATGCTGATGGAATCGGTTGGTAAGGTGGCTCAAAAAGTGGTGGAAGAAGTCCGCCGCCAATTCCGTGAAATCACCGGCATTATGGATGGATCTGGCAAGCCGGATTATAGTAAAGCATCGGACATCGTCACTAAGGACGCGCTCCGACAAATGCTTTTACCGGCATTACTCCCGATTGTCATCCCCGTTGCGGTTGGTTTGTCTCCGCTCGGCGTCCACGGTTTGGGTGGTTTGCTGATTGGCACGATTGTGACCGGTTTATTCGTGGCAATTTCTATGACAACTGGTGGCGGCGCTTGGGACAATGCTAAAAAATTCATTGAAAAAGGAAATTATGGCGGTAAAGGTTCATTTGCCCATCAAGCCGCTGTCACCGGTGACACAGTTGGTGATCCTTACAAAGACACCGCCGGCCCTTCAATCAACCCGATGATCAAAGTCGCAAACATCGTCGCTCTTCTCATTGTAGGACTTCTCATTAAATAATTGTTCAATAATAAACATACTTTAAAACACACAGCATAAAACCGGCCACTGGGTCGGTTTTTGCTTCCATCTCGGCCGCCTGCGACGTCGGCCTGCGATGAGTTGTTTTAAAGTATGTTTATTATTTTCATAAATCTTCACTGAAGTGCTTACCTCGAGAATAAGCATTATAGTGAAG
>MFQK01000032.1:0-4176 GCA_001783035.1 Candidatus Magasanikbacteria bacterium RIFCSPLOWO2_02_FULL_44_11 | reverse complement strand
ATCGAGCGCTGCCTTCACTCGATCGCTAGTTGTGGGAGTTGTGGGGTTGAAACGTGTACACCGAGACAAGCGGTCTGCCTCCGGGATTCCTCTTGATGAACACGACCTTCTCAACCCTCGCTTCGGCGTGCGGCTTGCTCGACCGATTTTCAAGCATGATCATCGCCTTCTGCCCATACCAGGCGCTCTTGAAGACGAGTAGGAGGTAAATGAATGCCAGCACCCCAATTACTATTCTCAGCTCGAACCCCATCCTTGACCCCGTTTTCCAATAGCCTACTCTTGGCAGGCTACTAGTACTGTAACAGGGCTTTTTTTAGCCTGTCAACCCCACGTTGGCTCACGATTGACATAAACCACTTTTTCCGCTAGACTATCACTACTTTATATTATTCTTTATATGAAATACGACCTTAAAAAACTCGATCAGGCTCAGGTATCTTTGACTTTTACTGTCACGCCGGCCGATTATAAAAAAGATGTTGAAAACGCCGCAGTAAAACTTTCAGAAAGGGCGGCTATCAAAGGTTTTCGTCCCGGTAAAGCTCCTTACAATATAGTCAAACAACAGCTCGGTGAATTAAAAATCATGCAAGAAGCTGTTGACGCCATCATCCAAAAAACTTATTACGAAGCTATTAAGGCCGAAAAATTAGAGACTGTCGGCGCACCACAGGTGTCGATTGAAAAACTTGCTCCGGGTAATGATTTTGTTTATAAGGCAACGGTTGCTTTGATGCCCGAAGTAAAATTGGCCGACATTAGTAAAATTAAAGTCGAACCAAAAGTGGTAACCGTTGGTGAGGAAGATATTAAGAAAGTTTTGGAAGACCTACAAAAGATGCAACCAAAAGAAACGGCCACGTCGGACGCGGCTACCAAAAACCATAAAGTGGTTGTCGACATGAACATGTCGATTGATAAGGTGCTGGTCGAAGGCGGCCAAGCTAAAAATCACCAGGTCTATTTGAATGAAGCTCACTACATCCCTGGTTTTGCCGACCAGCTTATTGGTTTAAAAAAGGATGACACCAAAGAATTTACATTACCTTTCCCCAAGGAACATTACCAGAAACATTTGGCGGGTAAAAATGTGGATATTTCCGTGAAAGTGAACGATATTTTTACACTTGAATACCAGGATATTGATGATGTGTTTGCAAAAAGCGTCGGACAAGATTCGGTGGCTAAACTTAAAGAATTAATTAAAACAAACGTCACGCGCGAAGCGGAAAATAAAGAGGACCAACGACAAGAAGTCGTTATTCTCGACCAAATGATTGAAAAAACCACTTTTGGCGAATTACCACAAGTATTGGTTGATTCTGAAAAACGAAAAATGTTTCAAGAATTACAGTATGACCTGGATCGTCGCGGTATAACCGTAGAAAAATATTTGCAGGATTTGAAAAAAACGGAAGAACAAATCTTCAAAGACTTTACCGAGCAGGCCACTAAACGCGCCAAGGCCGCGCTTATTTCTCGCCAAGTAGCCCTCGATAATAAAATCACGGTTTCCAAGGAAGATATGGACCACGAGCTCGCGATGATCAAAATGAGTTATCCTGGCGACCAGACCGTCGAAGAAAACTTAAAACGTCCTGAAATAATCGATACCATCGCGGCGACACTACAAAATAAAAAAGTAATTGCGCTGTTAAAAGAGAAAATTGTCGGCAAGAAGAAATAACGTCAACGATACAGAGATACTTTTGGAAAGACACAATATAAGGACCTATTCATCTCCTGACTACGACCGAAGCGTAGTGTGCCTGCAAACAGTGTCTGCTTCGGCCTCCGTCCGGAGTTTCCTGGGTATTGAATAAGACAACACACATAGCTATTTAGAAAGACACAGCATAAAACGACCCCGCCGGGTCGTTTTTGCTTCCATCTCGGTCGCACGCGAGTGCTCCCTGCGATGAGGTCTTCTAAATAGCTACAAGTGTTGTCTATTCTGTCATTCCCCTTTATACTAGGAACACATAATTATTTTCTATGTTGTTTGGCGCACACGTATCAATTGCCGGCGGATTGTTTAACGCGCCGCTCAATGCCGCAAAGATCGGTTGTGAGGTTTTTCAGATTTTTTCACGCTCTCCGCATGGCGGCTGGGTGGCTCCCCTCGATGATGAAATTGCCGCCTTGTTCAGAAAAAATGCCGATTTATGCGCGCAACGCGAATGGTATATCCATACCCCTTATTTTATTAACTTCTCATCTGCTAACAATCGGATCCACTATAGCTCTATTTCGGTGGTCCGAGAGGAATTGGAACGCGGCACGATGCTTGGCGCCGCCTACGTCATGACACACTTGGGATCATATAAAGATTTAGGTGAGGAACAAGGATATAAAAAACTTATTGGCGGACTGATTAAAGTCTTTGACGGTTATAAAGGCACAACCGGGCTTCTTTTAGAAATCTCGGCCGGCTCCGGTGAAATTGTCGGTGACACTTTTGAAGAAATTGTCAAAATCATCGACCATCCCAAGCTAAAAAAGATTCCCTTGGGCGTTTGTTACGATACCCAACACGGTTTTGCGAGCGGCTATGATATCCGTACCAAGGAAACTGTTGAAGCCACTTTTAAAAAATTCGACAAACTGATTGGAATCGATAAACTTAAAATGTTCCATTGTAATGATTCAAAAGTAGAATTTAACGCGCACCGTGACCGGCACGAACATATTGGCGAAGGGTATATCGGTAAAAAAGGTTTTGAAGCGCTTCTTAGGCATCCACTGCTCCAAGAAAAAAACTTTATTCTGGCAACAGAACATAATAAAGTGGTCGCGGATTTACAGGTGCTCCGTACTATCCATAATAAAAAAGTATAGATTAGTCTATACAAATATTTATGAAGATAACAGTCCGAGTTGTCGCCGGGGCTTCCAAAAATGAAGTGGTCGGTACGATGGCCGATGGGAGTCTAAAAATTAAGGTCATGGCGCCACCGGTTGACGGTCGCGCTAATGAAGCAGTGCGAGAATTGCTTGGCGCCCACTTCCATTGCTCAAAGAAACAAATAAGCATTATTTCAGGTCAAACCTATTCGAGAAAAATTATTGAAATTGCAATCTAGGGGTGGTCAATACCGCCCTTATTCCACGGATTGCAGCGCATAATCCGCCAGATAGCTAGAGGCACACCGATCAGGAGGCCTCTTTTTTTAATTATCTCGTAAGCGTACTGGCTACAGGAGGGATAAAAGCGACAATAACCCTGCGGATAGAAGCGTTTTAACCAACCATGGTCTGGCGACAATGTTTTTTGATATGCTTTAATCAGCCATATAACCGGTTTTCTAGGCTGTGCTAAGAGAAAAAAGATGGTCGTTTTAAGTCGATAAAAAACCATGAAAACTTTGTAATAGTTTAGCTAAGAAGTTTAGCTCTCTTTAATAAATTCTCGACTTCGTGTTGGATCGCCGCGTAATCTGCTCCGACAACGCTTGGGCGGGCGACAAATAATATGAAATATCCGCTAGGAATACGTTTATTTTTCAAAAGCAATCTAATTACTTCGCGCATTTGCCGTTTGATCCGATTGCGGACGACGGCGCTTTTCGAAACTTTTAGGCCAACAGTAAAAGCAATCTTTAGTTGTTTAGCAAAGATTTCGGTATTTTCTTTCTTTGGAAAATAAGACTTATTTTTTACTAAATCAAGCACTTTAATGGTAATATTTTGCCCATTAATCCAAATCCCGTGGGTCATGACCAAGGTGAAGTCGCGGACTTTTGCTAAGCGGTTCTCGGTTGGCAACATATAATAATAAGTATAGCACACATATAAAAACCGATCGCCTTGGCGGCAACCGGTTAAATGTGTTTTAACGCTTATATCTGCGTAATTTTCCTGTTATCTCGTCGGAAACGGTCAGTTTTTTGCGACCCTTACTCCGGCGGCGGCGAAGTACTTCGCGACCCTGTTTGGTTGCCATCCGGGCCATAAAGCCGTGAGTTTTGGCGCGTTTACGCTTTTTCGGTTGGTAGGTTCGTTTGGTAGACATATAAAAATACTATAAAGTAACCACAGTATACCTTTACCGGCCATAAATGTCAATCTTTAGGGATCATTTGTCGCCCCAAAATGATAATGTCACCCCCTACCAAAGTAGAAATGTCACCCTTGTGGTATACTGTGCGATTAATCATTAACCACACAGGCTAT
>MFQK01000031.1:4364-5477 GCA_001783035.1 Candidatus Magasanikbacteria bacterium RIFCSPLOWO2_02_FULL_44_11 | reverse complement strand
TCGTGATAAGTATGATAAAGCTCGGCGTTTTTTTCCGGCGATGATGCCGTAACATTGTCCCAGACCCGAGTTTCTTTTTTTAAATTTAATAGATGCGGCGACTGTTGGGGTTGATAGTCGACGTGGTGGACAAAAAATTTAAGCGGTTGAGAAACCGACGGCATTTTTGTCTGCCTCTTTGTTTTTCGCGCTGAACGGTTTGGAGACAAAGTATCCTTGTCGACAGCTTTTTTCGGTTCAGGACAAGTGGCTTGATTATGGCCAACGCGTTGACAAGTTTGGCAGCGGCGAACTTGAATTCTTTTGCGTGCACCAATCATGGTAATAGCTTAGATTTGACGTTAGATTTTGTTGAATAACAAAAACTGTGTTCACCTTATAGTATACACCATTATTACTGTTATTGGAACCTATCTTTTTAGATGTTATCCACTGTTTTTTGGTAGATGGCTAAGGTTTTTTCGGCCAATGTCTTAGCGGAATAGTTGGTTAGGAGTTTTTGTCCAGCCGAGATAATTGTTTCTCGTAAGGGCATATCGGTAAGACCGCGATGGATTGTTTCGACTAGCGAGTTTGTGTCAAAAGGGTTGAAATAAAGAGCGGCGCCTTTTAAAACTTCCGGCAGGCACGTTGCTTGGGAAGAGACGACCGGCAGTTTGTAGCGCATCGCTTCGAGGCAAGGCAAAGCGTAGCCTTCGTATAGGCTGGGCATAACGTAGAGAGAGGCCGATTGGTATATTTTCGGTAGATCATCATCGGGAACAAAGCCGGTATGGCAAACATCGGGGCACTTTTTCCAAACATCACTAGAGAGAAGTTGTTGGTAAAAGTAATTTTCCTTGCCGACGAGGACCAATTGATGATCGGTGTGATAGGTTTTTTTGAAGAGAGCCCAAGCCTTTAAGAGGAATGATAGATTTTTGTGTGGATAAGCGACGCCCACGTACATCACAAAAGGCTGGCGTATCCCATAAGGCGTAATAGAGGCCCGTGAATTTTCTGGGAAGGCTGTCGGCCCTTGGTGAAGAACTGTTATATCCTCGGCTGCCCGGTGAAAAGTATTTTGAATGTCTTTCTTTGTATAATCGGACGGCGTGATGATGCATCTCGCCT
>MFQK01000031.1:0-4346 GCA_001783035.1 Candidatus Magasanikbacteria bacterium RIFCSPLOWO2_02_FULL_44_11 | reverse complement strand
CGCGTTCAACGAACTGGCGCGGCGGGTGGGGAAATGTAGAAGCAATAAGTCGTGGATGGTAACTACGAACGGTCGCCGGTAAAAAATGGGCACATTCCAATGAGGAAAGTGCATCAGGTCTATTTTTTGTCGGTCAATGAGGTTTGGCAGCAGAAATTGCTCTTTCCAACCGTACCACGGAATGTCGGCGAGGACCTTTATAAATCGAGGGTTAGTGGGCGAGTATTCATCCCAATTTTCCCGTCGTAGGAAAATAACGAACTCGTGGTCGAGGTCGAGTTTTTCCAGATTAAGGATAAGTTGTTGGATGTAGCGCCCCAAGCCACCTTGTTTAGGGCCGTAGAGTCGGGCATCAATGCCGATTTTCATATTCAAAAGGGGCGGTAAAATAACATGTTTCCTGGATATTTACAGGCAATGATAGAGGGTAAAATTATTTTCACTATAACAGAAAAAGGGTTGACTGACTATGGTCTGCGTTTGGTTTTGGTTAACCAACCGCTTGTTCTTTGGTTATTTTATTTGCTCAATAGTGTTGAGGTACGCTGCGGCGGTTTTTTCCCAAGAGAAGTCCCGTGCCCTGGCGAAGCCCCAAGCTACAGCTTTTGAGGCTCGTTTAGGGTTATTAAGAATATCCACTAGGCTATCTGTGATTTCATCGGGATAGTGTGGGTTGACTAGATGTGCGGCCTTACCGGCAACTTCCGGCATAGAAGAACGGTTGCTGGTTATGATTGGTATGCCGGCGTGTGCGGCTTCAATAATTGGAAAACCAAAACCTTCATACCAGGAGGCATATACCACTAATCCCGCTTTACGGTACAATGATTTTTTTTCATTTGCGGTGATGAAACCAAGAAGTTGGATTGATGATCGATAAGGTGAGGCATCAATTTTATTCCGGATGATTTGACTATCTTTTCCTAAAGCGCCGACGATGATTAAAGAATAAGGGAAAATTAGTTTCTTTCGCGCCTGTTCGTAGGCTGTTATTAATGATAAAATATTTTTTCTTGGTTCAACTGATCCGACAAATAGGATAAATTTTTCAGGTATGGAGTAATTTTCCCGCACGGGAACGGGCGCGATATCAGACTTTGTTAAGGAGGTGGGGATGCCGGGGTACAACACCGTAATTTTTTCTGCTGCTACTCCAAGGTAGTTAATGACATCGCGCTTGGTGTTCTCGGAGGGTACCGTTATCTTGGCGGCTTCGTTGGCCTGTTTTTTCAGTTTTGCCAGCCAATGCCACAGACGTTGTTTGGGAGTATAAAAATTAGGAAAAAAAATAAAAGAGAGATCATGTATCATAAGTACATGTTTAACATCTTTGGAAAGAGCTGTGACATTCAGGTTTGGTGAAAAAAATATGTCGAGCTTAATGCCCGTTTTGCGAGTGATTAAGCGATCGATTTTAGGTGTCTGGAAAATAGCCGTCGCGGCCGTTAGTAATTTATTTGGATAACGAGTCTGCACCATGTGAACGTTGGCCTGCCTTAGAAAAGGTAAAGGCCGAGGATGGAAAGCGTTTGAAAATAAATAGTAATCGTGTCGCGGCGGTTGTTTGAAGACGGCTTCCAACAAATCGACGATGTATTCGCCTACGCCGGTCCTAAATGGCGCATCTAACGCTCGGATATCTATTCCAATTTTCATAGATTAACGCATGAGCGACGGTTGTCTAAGTCCGCGTTTGAATTCTTCGTAACGGTCAAAAACGTGAGTGTGAAAGCGCCTTTTAAAGTTTAAAATATCGAACTCCAAAGCATGCTCTCGAATTTTTTGAGAATCCCAGCCGGTATAGTCAAAATGAAGCAACGTGTCGAGTAGCGCTTCCCAGGTTTGTTCATAGAAGAAAGTACCGGTTTCGCCGGGAATGATTGTTTCCGTGGCTCCACCGTCGGCGTAAGCGATCACCGGCCGGCCGCTGCCCATGGCTTCAAGGGCGGTAATGCCAAAATCTTCAATTTGCGGATGAATAAAAGCTCGAGCATTGCTTAATAATACGGCTTTTTCTTTGTCTGTGATACGGCCGACAAAGGTGATGTTGGGGCGGGCCATCGCTTTAAGACGATAATACTCCGGACCAGTACCAAAGATTTTTAGCGGCCATTTGAGACGATTGAAGGTGTTGATAATAAGGTCAGTGCATTTGTAAGATACCAACCGCCCGCCGGCTACGAAGTAGTCGCCGATACTTTTGCTGATGCCGAGGGCGTTAATGTCGACCGGAGGATGAATGACTCGGCTTTCGCGGCGATAGTATTTTTGGATGCGGTTTTGGACAGTCCGAGAATTAGCGATGAAGTAATCGACGCGATCGGCGCTCATTTTATCCCACAGGCGCAAACGAGATATAAAGCGGGGAAGTATGGCTTTGACGAACCAGTTATATGGTAGATCGGCGACATAATGGTGAGTGTCGGACCATAAATAACGCGCCGGTGTGTGGCAATAAGAGATGTGAAGCGTATTTGGACCGGTAATAACTCCTTTGGCAAAAGCGCTTGTAGATGATAAGACGATATCAAAACCCTCCAGGTTGTAACGTTCCGTGGCAAGCGGCATAAGCGGCAGATACCATTGGAAATGGTTTTTGATGAAAGGCAGCCTTCCTAAAAAAGATTCTTGGATAGCTTGTTCATTAAAGTCGGTAATTTTTTTCTTGTCGTGGAATAAAACAAAAATCGGCGCTTCCGGCCAGAGTTCGTGGAAGGCTTTTAGAACTCGTTCTGCCCCTCCATCTTGTGCTAAATAATCATGCACCAGGGCAATTTTCATAAGTTGGTTACCAGGCGCCTTTTTTTGAAAAGATTGCCAAAGGCGTCTTTATGAGTATAATCAAATCTAGGAATACATGCCAGTTTTCAATGTAAAAGGTGTCCAATTTTACTTCTTCTTCAAAGGTAAGGTCGCTCCGGCCGGATATTTGGGCGAGTCCGGTAAGGCCTGGCTTGATGGTGAGCACTATTTTGTGGTGTTTTTCATAGCGTTCAACCTCTCGAGGTTGGTGTGGTCTGGGACCAACCAAACTCATCTCGCCTTTTAGGACATTGATAAATTGCGGTAGCTCATCGATACTCCAACGGCGTATAAAACGGCCAAACGGGGTCACGCGCGGGTCGTCTTTTATTTTATAGAGGGGTCCATTTTTGACGCTATTGGTTTTAATGAGCTCGGCTTCCCGCGTTAGGGCAGATTTTCCAGCAGGTCCGAATTGTTCACCGGTTGATTGGTTTTGGTACATCGACCTGAATTTGAGGGTGAGGAATTTTTCGCCCGCTTGTCCCACTCGTTCGTTTTTATAGATAATCGGTCGGCCGGTTTCAAACAAAGTGATGATCGCCGCTAATAAATATAACGGTGAAAAAACCAGCAGTAAAAGTGTCCCGATAATTATGTCCATAAGCCGTTTAAAAATTCTTCCCCAACCGGATAGTTTTGTTCGGCGTAATTCGATAATCGGAATGCCAGCGATGGTAGAGACGGCCATATTTGTGGAAATGGTGGCAAATAGATCGGCCGAATATTTAAATACAATCTGGTGTTCATTGCAGAAATCAATGGCGAGTAATGTTTCGTCTTCGTTGGTTTTTGGATTGGTAAAGAGGATTTCGTCCGGTTTTACTTTTATAAGTTCGGCCTGGATCTTCGGTTCAAAGGCGGCGGCGGTCGATACGACGGTAAAGCCAAGCTGGGATTCGCGGCTAATGGCGGTTTTAATTGTTTCGGCTACGTTTTTTTCGCCGATTATGGCGATGCGTCTCAATCCGAAACCGCGGCGATAAAAAAACATGCGGATGAGCCGGATGATAAAACGGCTAATAATAAGATAACCCATGGCCAGGAGCCAGCCGATTAAAACCAGAAATCGAGAATCAAATTTTTGAAGGGTAAAAAAGAGATAGACGGCGATGGCGGCAAAACCGGTCGAACAGCTCATGATAATGGTGGTCGCATCGACGGCTAGTTTGCGGTTTGGGTTAATGCGATATAATCCCGAGAAGGCAAAAATAATCAGCCAGCCGGCGGCGACTAGAAGAAGGGTGGGGAAAAAGCTTTTGAACGGTAAATCAAAGAGAATTGGACGGATAGCAGTGATGAATTCGGTATAGCGCAAGCTGTACGCGGTGAGACCGGCGAGTATCAGCAAGCAATAGTCGAGGGGGACCTGTAAGAATGTTAAAGCCAGTTCTAATCGTTTCATACCAGCCTAAGATAAAAGCATATATTTAAGCTATTGTACGCTCTAACTAACTTTCGGTCAAACCTGTCAAACCAAAGTAGAAATGTCACCTTTTGACCAAAGTAGAAATGTCATCCCTTCGTGGTTTGTAAATTAATTT
>MFQK01000030.1:2802-7140 GCA_001783035.1 Candidatus Magasanikbacteria bacterium RIFCSPLOWO2_02_FULL_44_11 | reverse complement strand
TCAAAGCGCGATTTTGGCTTCCGCAAAATCGCTCCATATTCCTAATTCCGAACAAGTTACTACTGGTGCGCGGGAGAGGAATCGAACCTCCACGCCTTGCGGCACATGCACCTCAAGCATGCTTGGCTACCAGTTACAACACCCGCGCATTATTTTTTGCGATTCTAATTTAAAATTTTCTGTCGCGCCCAACGATCATTTCCACTTTCGTGTGCGCCAATTTTATCTTTAATCGGATCTCCTTGGTTATTTTTCCATCCGCTTCAACCGGGAAAGGTTGCTCACCGCGCACTTCCATTTCTTCGAAAGGAAAAATGCTCGGATCCTCATAGGTATACCCCCACCAACGATTCTTTGTCAAGGGGCGAACAAAGGCTTCGAGCTTGCCATCTTGCGGGTGAACGACGCGTGTTTCCAAATCTTTTTTATCCTTTTTCCAAAAATAAGGCTGCAAGTTGCAAATGACGAGTTCCATCTTATCCTTAGCGGTCACGCGAAACTTTTCGTCGTAGATTATTTCAATTCTGGAAGGATGTATGTGTAATTGTGAAATAAAGAAGCGATTATTAACCCAACCGACATCCAAACACTCTTTCCGACGACGCGACAAAATCGTGCACGCTTCCAGCCCCACCGGAATACCGAGCACGCCGGCAATAGAAGTAAAAGACCCGATTGGTATAAAACCAAAAGTACACCCCGCTGTAGCCGCCCGTGACAAGACGTGACCAAGCGTACGATCGTTGCCGACGACGACAAAGGTCTTGGCTCCTCGCTTGATTTCATCATCAATGATCGGTTTAGCATCCACGAAATTATGCAAACGCAAAATTTTACCGGCAATACCAAAATCGGTCAAACTGATTTCCATCGCTTTAACCAACTTATTATACTTTCGTTCACGAAGAAAATTATCGTACAGGTATACGTACATAACAACCGGAAGTAAAAAAATTAAACCTGCGGGACAACCTCTTCAATTTTTTTTGGAGAAGCTCGCACCGAGCGCGATTGACGCATATCTTGATTTTCCAGACCGGGCATAGACAACTTACCGGCTACCAGAGCCCCCGCCTCAACAATAAGCACTTTTACTTCAATATCACCCATAATCCGGGCGGTTGACATTAACTCTAAAACCTCTTTGATTTTCATATTGCCTTTAACTTCACCGGCAATCTTAGCCGACCCGGCTTTTACGTTGGCCGCGATTTTGGCACCCGGTTCCACTGCTAAATGGCGGCTGGTATGCACACTCCCCGCTACTGTACCTTTGACGATAATATTGCCTTCCGATGCAAAATCACCTTCCACATTAACCGATGGCCCGACAACTGTTTCGACCTCGTCATGTTGATTTGAAACATGCGGAGCGCTGTTCACACTGTCATCAAAAGAAGATTTGACGGTAGGCTTTTGAAAAATCATAAGTAAAAATAATTGATATTAATGATAGATATATTATACACAGAGATCGAGAAAATTACAAACAACCAATGAACACAATTTGTGTTCTTAACGTTTACTGTCGGAAATAGAAAAACCAAATTCGCTTCCCTTGCCAAGTCCCGGACTTTGAGCCCAAATTTTACCATGATGCGCTTCTATAAATTTGCTACAAACATATAACCCCAAACCGGTACCGTTAACATTAATTCCTTTAACATTATTACCGCGATAAAACTTTTGGAAAAAGTTTGCCTGATCGACTTTTTCAAATCCATAACCATGGTCTTTCACCCGAACAGTAAGCACCCCATTTTCAAAAGCGCACTGCACAACAATGTTTCCTTTCAAGCTGTACTTAATGGCGTTATCCACAAAATTAAAAATAACATGGCGAATTTTTTCTTCATCCATGCGCACCAATGGAATTTTTTTCGTATCGCTTTGGATCAACTTCAGCCCCTTCTGCTCGGCCCGATCTTTTAACTCATGCACTACGCTCCAGATAATCTTTGTGATATCTTCGCGAATAAAATCGTATCTGGTCCGCCCTTGTTCAATACGCGTAATATTCAAAAAATCATCGACCAATTTCACCAATCGGCCGCTACTCTCTTCCATATTATCCAACACATCCTTGATTTTATTGCCCACCCTACCATAACCACCGTCCCAAATTAATTCAATATAACCGTTAAGAATAGATAAAGGCGTCCGTAATTGGTGAGCGGCAATAGATAAAAAGTCGGTCTTTTGTTTATCAAGTTCCTGCAAACGCAAATTCGCCTGTTCAAGAGAACGCGCTAAACGAGTCACTTCTTCACGCCGCCTTACCTCGCGATCGACCGATTTCATCAGTAAATAACCAATAATCGCCAAGCCTACGGCAAACAAAACGCGCAAAACAATATCGGTCAGAGTGCGTGCAAAAAATATCTGCATGACCATCAAAAATTCGGTCAAACCAATCAGAACTTCGGTTACAATTGTCTTCGCGCCTAGCAAGTGGTGTTTGCTGACGGCATAAAACAACATGACCGGGAAAATGATACCGGATAAATAAGAGAATGGAAACTTCGTATCAATACCATAGGCAAACAAATAAGCCGACCCGCCGATAAAAATAACTATGGCGAAAGCAAAAAAAGAGTAGAGTGTTTGAAGGCGTGTCAGTCGATCGGTCGTTTTCCGATAAAATAAAAACAAATTGCGGAAAAAAAGTCCGGTACCCAGAAAGAAATAACCTAAAAAAACATGGTGTAATAATTGCGCTTTACTATGTACCCCCCACCAATAATTGTAGACGCCATTCACAAACCATGGCGTTCTAGTCGCCAATAAGAAAAGAAAGGCCAGTGTGTAATTTAGTATCAACAGAGTCCGTTGACGATGGGTTTGTTTGGTAAAAAGCAAACTAAAGTGATGCATAAAAGGCGGCATGAAAACCACCGCGCCATATACAAACCGATCCCAAAACAACGCCGCCGACGGATCGGTACGCCAGGCAAACATCATAAAAGTCCCAAACATCCAACCAAACATGCTCAAACAAAATCCGAGCATGAGCTGATTCATACCGGAGCGGGCATCTTTTTGCACGACATACAAACCAAACAAAAGCACGAACAGCGCGCAGGTGAACGGTAAAATAGTATAGAAGTCGATAATCATGACTTTAGTATAACATTTTTTTTTCATTAAAAATAGCTCACCCCCGTGTTGTACACGGGGGTGACCATTTCTTGCCCGCTAACCGTCCGTATCGGACAATGAGCGGTACTTACTACTCGTTCACAGCCTGCTTGGTGCTTTCCAAGCTGGGTGCCAGCATCCGACCGACGAACTGACGCTCTTCTTCTCCCGTCACCTCGCGGCCAAACATTTTACGATCTTGAGGGTGAACTCCCAAGATCGCAAAATCACACATGCACTGCGGCACCGACCACAGGTCGAGATTCTGGCCGACGAGATGCTCGCGCCGACCAAGCAAACCGGCACAGACCACTTGCGTCATACAGCCCCAGAATCCTCGATCTTGGACATTGACTTGCCGAACGACTTCGCCATTGTAACTGCCAAAAAAATTCGGCAGAACTGACGAAGAAAACTTCGCGTTACCGGCCGCGTACACCAGCCGCCCAGCCCAACCATCATTAGGCCGACAGGCGTTCGGCGCCGAAACGTCAAGTACCAGCGTCCCTTCGTTTACCGCGGTTGGCGGAAAACCTTCAAGTTCGCCACCCGCCACCACAACGATGGTGCACTGAAAATTCTTGCAATCATTCAGGTCGCCGCTCACGGTGATCACTTCGTCGGGCAGGTCAATCTGACCCTTCAACCGAACAAGACGTTCGTCGTTGGCATGCTTGCCTATTAAAACCAGACGCGACGGTTTGATCTCGGGAAACATCTTGGCAATAAGACCGCCAATTGCGCCCGTGGCCCCGACAACCGCGACAGCGAGATCTTCCGACAAACCGGCGTTCCTGATCATTTGAAACGCGAGGCCGGCCGTACCGATGTCACCATGGTTGAAAGTGACAGCGATATCACTGAACCCTTCGAGAAGCTTGAGAAGATCAAGACCGTGATTCGTCGCTCGCTTTGTGTAAGCGCCCAAACCAACGATCAAATGATCCACACCATCGCGTCGCGCTTCATTGATGATCTGCTTCACCGCTTGCTCCGTCCAGTAGTAGCTGAACTTCTTCGGAGCCGTGGCGAATTCCTCGCCCATGAGCGGGATGATCTTGAATCGCACCTCGAGCGGCTCATCACCCACCTCGGTGGGCGGGTAGACCGAGAATCGGAGCCAATCGACCAGATCGAAATCAACGGTCGACTTGTTCGCCCAGGTTATTCTCTGCTCTTTCATCCGAAGCATGATCGACT
>MFQK01000030.1:0-2717 GCA_001783035.1 Candidatus Magasanikbacteria bacterium RIFCSPLOWO2_02_FULL_44_11 | reverse complement strand
TCGCAATTCGGGCCATCTCTACCCTCCTGCCGCGAGCGGCAGCGAATGTGTCAAAGAGAGCGTTATTGCCCTCCATTCACCTTCCAAGCATTTAGAAAGTGGACAGAGGGCAGTTAGTATTAAAGAACAAACAGCTCCCCCCGCTTGTCTGTTCTCTAATGAGAAAATTACATTTCTTCTACCGGTGATATAGAAAGAAGCGATAAACCGTTTATCAAAACATTTTTTACAGCCTGCGATAACGCCAATCGGGCAGCGGATGTAGTCAAATCATCGTCCGTTAAAATCGGACACTTGGCGTAAAAATCATTGAAAGCTTGCGCGAGATCAAAACAATAACGCGCCACGACTGACGGGTTGTATTGTTCCAGCGCTTTTTCAAGCATGGCACTATAACCGCCCATCAACAAAGCCAATCGTTTTTCTTCCGACATCGTGGTCGATGCAAAAGAAACTTTTTTAGATACTTTCCCCGCTTTGCGCAAGATACTATTGATACGGGCAATACTATACAACACATACGGGCCACTAAAACCTTCCACTGATGTCGCTTCTTTGATATCAAAAACAATATTTTTAACCGCATCATGTTTTTGCATATCAAACTTCAGCGCCGCAAGGGCCAGTGCCCGAGCCGTTTGTTTAATTTTTTTCTTTGGCCAATCGGCATGACGTTCTTGCGTCGCTTTCAGCAAATGGTCATACACTTGATCACGCAAATCCTCGTATAAAATAACCTTACCGGTACGTGAAGACATTTTCCCTTCCGGAAGTGTCACAAAACCGTAACTGATGTGGGTCAATTTTTTCTTGAACCCCATGAGCTCGAGGATTTTGTAAAGCTGCCGGAAATAAAATTGCTGCTCCTGGGCGGTGATAACAATGCTTTCATCAACCTTATATTTCTGGAATTTTTCCTCGGCCAACGGCAAGTCGCTCGTCAAATACAACCCGACACCGTTGGACTTCCTAACCAAAGCAATATCCAAACCATGGGCAGTGAGGTCGACAATAATCGCTCCACCCTCCCCAACCTCGGCGATTTTCTTTTTCAGAAGTTCGTCAACAATTTTCTGGCCCTTGGCTTTAATATCTTTTTCATAAAAAACCGCTTCATGCTTCACACCCAACTCTTTGAAAAGCCCATCAAATTTTTCTATGCTCCACTCGCGCGTTTCCATGAATAATTTCCAAATAGACTTATCTTTCGCTTCCAGTTTTTTTTGGATCTCAACCACTTCGCTTTCCGCTTCCGGGTGGTCCTTCAAATAACGGCTGGCTTCGGCATAAATTTCCCCAAGCCATTTTTGTTTGTTGGCCGGCGGTTTTTCAGATCCGTGAAATTTCAAAAGTCCCCACAAGCATTTTGCGACATGTGAACCAAAGTCGTTAAGATAATTGACAACGTGCGGCTTCGAGCCGGTCGCGCGATATAAACCGGTCAAAGTATTACCAATACAAACATTACGAAAGTGTCCGATGTGGAATTCTTTGTGTGTATTATTGGAAGGATACTCGAGCAGTATCTTATTACCTTTTCCAGAAGTCAAAGCGCCGTAATCTTTTTTCTTTTTCAATACCTCCCCTACTACTTCACCAATAACCGCCGATGGAGAAAGAATAAAATTAACATACGGACCAAAAACAGCGACCCGTTCAACCAAGCCGCCGACAGTAATTTTTGAAGCGATTTCTTTGGCAATTTCAGCAGGGTTTTTACCAAGCGTTTTGGAAAGCGTGAAACACGGAAAAGCGACATCACCCATTTCTGCTTTGGGCGGAGTCGCTAATTCTCCCACTTCTTTGACTCCTGCCTTGTGTAATAACCTCCCAACCTCCTCCCGAATAAAGGTATTCATACCATACAATAGTGATGGAAGAAGTATACCATTTCCAGGTTTTAGTGTCACTTTTTAAAGACTTGGGACATCAAACAAAGGGGGGTCAAAATGGTAATCAACATTTATGAAGTTGTCGTCCATAGACGTTTGATACAGGTCGGCCAAAGGCAAACTTTGGTTACGTATACCCGTTTCAAGGTTTTTAAACGTAACATTAGTGAGAAACAGTGAGCCACCATTCAAACCAATGCCCGTCGTGGGAAAAGCGCGCTTCTCACTCTGACCGATTAAGGAATCAACAATCTGTAAATCTGAAAAGTTGCTTAATATGGTATTGCCGGCATTGTCGGCATCAAGCAATACACTCTTCTCGATGGCAACCTTTCCGTTTTCAACCATGACCATACCGGCAGCGCCAGGTGGTAAGGGGTAATTATTGTTTCCGTGAACAGCAACGATATTTCTCAAAATACCACTCCCTTTGAAACGAAGCGACCCCCAGGAAACAACCGGATCAAAGGGCAAAAAGTGAATTGGCAAATCATCGGTTCCGACAGCCAACAAGGAACCGTCTATCTGTAAGACACCAGCCGGGTCAAGTCGAATGTTGGCGCCCGGATCGATAATAAGCTCCGTCGTCGTCGGCACAATGATATTGTTGAGATGATACGGCCAGGCGGCAAAAATGCGCGCGGACGAGGTAAGACTGGCGGCAATAATAGTTGGCCCATTGAAAACATTATTAATAAAAATACTTTCCTCATTTATGTTCGGCCACGAACCAATAATCCAAATTGGCCCGGCCGGATCAATAAAACTATCAAACCTGGCCGATTCGATATGTACATTCCCACCTAAAGCTTCGATCGCCCGCTT
>MFQK01000029.1:22238-36838 GCA_001783035.1 Candidatus Magasanikbacteria bacterium RIFCSPLOWO2_02_FULL_44_11 | reverse complement strand
ATCGTGACACCTCGACGCCGGTCTTTTCACGTATGCGTTCAGTATTTGAATCCCATTATTTTGAATACTCATTTAAACTGTATTTATAGTCAATGTCGGCCAAAAAAACGGAATATTTGTGTTCTATTTTATATTTATCAAAAATTTCTAACAATTTATCTTTAATTCGATCGAATTTTAAATACTGTTCTTTATCTTTTAAATTTTTTTCAACAGTTATGGCGTTGCTTGCAACAGAAAAACACTCTATTGGTACGACATTCTGATGATTAAAACAAAAGATATCTGTTAACCCTTTTACATTTGAAATTGTGGTGTTTAAAAATCCATTTGGTTCAATTTCAAAAAGGTCTTTTGCTAATTTTAAATATGTATGAATTTTCTCCATTTTTTCTTCTGAACAGTAATATGGCGATGCTTCATCTCCAATGCCGCGAAATAAATCCCTTGGCAATTTTCTGAGATTTTTGTTTCCAGCTTTAGAGCCTAATTCCCAAAATTTTTTTTCAGCCTTCGCTATAAGTTGCTTTTCAGTGGACCTAAACGTATCACCATTCTCTTTGCGATCAACATTAAATTCAGACGATTCGGAAACCAAGACTTCCTTCCTGGCGGGACATGTTATGTCATGTACCCCATTCTCACCATTACAAATTTTGCGTTTTCCTTCCATAAATTTATTGAATGAATGTTCAATATCTCCACGACCGTCTTGGAAGCTAAAATTTTGTTTATGGTTAAAGAATAACACTGTATTATAATAAAGTCTAGACCAAGCGTTAAAGCAATATATTTCGTTCTTACTCTACTCTAGATTAAAAAATTTATGGCTTAGCTTAGCCATAAATTTACGTTGCAGGCGCGGTAGGAATCGAACCTACGCAGGCGGTTTTGGAGACCGCCGTACTACCATTATACGACGCGCCCGAATTCGCCCTATTTTACACGGAAGAAGGAGGAACGTCAACCTTGGCCACCTCGCCATCATTCGTAATCACCACGGCCATCATAAAGGCCAGTAAAGCCAAAAAATTAATAAAGGGAAGTTGGACTCCCAGCGTCGCCAACAGTAAAGAAATAATTGTCGGCAGTGTCATGGCAAATAAGCCGACTGTAACTAACTCACTGAATTTCCAACTTTTATTGATAATTTTCGCAACCACCCAGACTAAACCGGCTACCACCACAAGCGACCACAGCTTAGTGATAAAAATAACAAGATAAAACAAAACTGCGATAAGTAACATTATAACGATAATGGTGACTGGACCGGTAAAACGGTTTATCAGTGTTGTCACCTCGCTTTTATCAACGCCATAATCTGGCAACGACCCAAACGGCTGAATTTGTTCGCTACCGTCTCTATCAAGCACTTCCAATCGGTCGCGAGTTATAAGAATTCCGCTCTCGGTAGTTGTCGTAAAATACGCAGACAAAGAAACACTCGACGTCGTGACCGTATCAATTACCAATACCGAGTCTTTTTCATGACTCACATATGGTTGGGGTAAACCGCTTATTTGCAAAGTACCGTTTTTCAGCTGAGCCGTAAAATCTGGCAGCCTTTCTACTCCCTCTTGCGCGTCTTTGGCGAGACCGGGCAAAACTATCGCGACCGGAATCAAACCGACAACGATAATTAAAAATATGAATAACAGAAAGTAGCGAAAAGCCGCCCCCCGAAAACTTTTCTGCTGTTTCAACCATGATAGGTTCCAAAGACTGTTGTAGAACGATTTAAAAAAACGCATAGACAAGATATGTAACGACAAAGAACGAGGTTGTGGCTCGTTACTTGGAAATTATTTGGTTTCTTTGTGCGTCGTATGTTTGCGGCAGTACTTGCAAAACTTGCTATTTTCCAGCCGGTTCTTGAGGATTTTCTTGTTCTTGCGACTAAAATAGTTCGCACGCTTACAAACCGAGCACTCGAACTTGATCATGTTATCTTGGGACATAGCATTATTATAAAGGTCAAAGTAGGTCTATACTACCAAAATAAGCGAAAATAATCAAGGGGCCCTATCTCTACTTTGTTTTTAGAGTCACCTGCTTACTTCAAACATTATCCACAATAATCTCCACTCGTTCTCGTTCGGCCGGATCGCCAATCTTTGGCAGCACTACCTCTTTAATTGCTTTTTTCACATCTTTAATATGGTTGATTTCTGATGCAATATCTACTGATTCGCGCATTGAGAACACAAATTCGATAATATCCGCGCTCTTGCCGGTGCGGAACGCGCGATACGCCTCGCGGACCTTATTAGCTGTTTTAATAATTAAAGCGAGTCGTTTGCAATCTTCCAGCCGGCGTTTTTCTTTATCCACGAATTTATCTCCTCCACCGGCGGTGTCATTATTAATAACGTACTGCCACAGCGGCTCAAATTCTTCTTGTTTCAAACCTTGGAGGGAATCAATATACTTGGCGAGCACCATCGCTTCATCGACCGCGTACTGGCCGCCCCGTTTTTCAGGCGGATACTCCACAAATTTTATACGGGCACGAGATTTTACCTCTTGTGATAATGGTTTAACGCCCAAATAATGTTGTGGATTCATAGTGCCAATAATCAACACTGTCGGATCGGCCTTGATAACACGCCCGTCCGGCAAATAGAGGGCTCGGCGATAATCAAGTAGTGGATTTAACATCTTCGTGACCCCGGGTGGCAAAGTGTTAATCTCATCGAGCACAATTACCGAGCCGGGTGTTTGCAGCATCTCAATCAAACGTGAGTCGATGGTATATGTTCCCTTGGCGGCATCAAATTTGAACGCGTAGGTGATATCTTCTTTTTCAGTCTGGAAGTTACAAGAAAAAGTAAAGGTTTCATGATTAGTAAAATGCGCGAACATATCCACCATCACATTTTTGCCAGTGCCCGCTTCACCTTCCAAAATCAAAATACCCTTCTGATTTTCAAGTTGCTTTTTCCCTAAAGCAGCGATATCACTCAGTTCATCTTTAAAGTGTTGTGATAGTACCCACTTTTCACTATAGGCCGGCACATCACGCTTGATCGACTCGAAATATTTATTAGCGTCTTTTTTATATACTTCAATTACATCTTTTGTGTCTTGGTCTTCCATGTCCATTTTAACCGCGCCAATTTTGGGTCTGAAAATATGCCCGAGGTTATCCTCAAACACTAAACTACCATACTCGCTGCCTTCGGCAATGGGCAATATCCGAGGACGCCACACTCGCTTCACATCTTTAAATACCGGGAACTTGGCCTTGCCAAAATCAACTTCGCCGCCCGTCTCCGGTATATTCAAAACTTTGCGATGCTCCAGATCGCGCTGCTTTTCTTTTAGTAATTCAGTTAGTTTTTCTTCTCCGCCGCGACGAAGAGCATCAGATGATAATCCCATGATTTTCTGGCGGTATTTGGTAATAAGCGGGTGACGAAGTGCCCACTTACCTGCTTCCTTTGGATCAGCAATTTCTTTAGTCATGGTCTCGCTAATCTCCAACAAAAATTCATCAGCATCGGCCAAGGTCTCGGCATCTTTCATGCGCCTGGCTTCTTCATCGTCCTCCATTAATTTCTTCAGTTCTTTTTTACGATTAGAGAGCAAATCTTTATAGTGCGTCTTCCAGGCCTTTGCCTTATCCCGTTCTGAATACGTGAGTGCCTGTTCAAAGGCCAAAACTTTTTTATCTATGGACAAACTTTGGAGTTCGTCAATAGTTCCAACGTCATTAATCAACAGTTTGATCTCTTCAAGCAAAAGCTCGACACCCTTTTCAAGTTCAGTCCGCTGACTTTGCAAGACTTCAACACGCTTTACGTCCAAAGATTTAATTTCATCATCAATCGTCTTACGTAACGCCCGATCAGGTATAGTGACCACCCGACGATTTTTTTGGACCACCGCAAATTTGCGCTCCAATTCAATTAAATCTTCCAGCGAATGCACGCCGTTCAGAAATTCCCCAAAATCATGAATGTCCGTGCGCAGCTGGACCGTTTTCATATCACTTTCCTTGGCAGCAAGCCGATCTTCTACCGTCACAAATACTTCCGGATGTTCACTCCACTCCGCGTCTTGCTTCATAACTTCAATCTGCCCCCGCAGCTCATCAATATCCGCTACAGAGGCAGTCTTATCAATAAGCGACTTAAATGTTTCTTCAAGCTTTATACCGAGGGCGCGTAAAATCTCATCTTCACTCTGTTCCCCTTTTGCTCGGGCACCTGCTGCCGGCAAGGTCAGCCCCTTGGCTAGTCGTTCCTGCAAAGCCAAAAGCCTGTTCTTTTTCGCGTCACGAGCCGCCTCAAGGCCACCTTTTTGGAAGGTAGAAAAATTAGTGTTGGCCATGCGAAGGCGCTTTTCATGATCTAAAAAATAAATATTACCAACGCTATCAATATCAAGTTTTTCATTTGCTTCGGGCACTTCTGCAGTAACACGCAAGGTATCTTTTTCCAAAATTTTTAATCTATTCTTACCATTTTCCTCGGTGATAATGAGAAAAAAATTACCGCGGCGGTCCAGGCGAAACTCTTTTACCGCGGTAGTGAAGGGCAGCTTTCTTATGTCGGATTCGGTTTGTGATAAATCAAGTTTGTCAGCATGGATCGTTTTAATTTCATTTTCATTAGTTAAATAATGGATTATCCGAGGATTATTCGGATCAACGACAAACCCTACCGCCGCATCGCTAAAAATACGCTGGTTTTTCTCGATGTTAACAGCATTCAGTATACCCCTCTCGCAACTGACCGCGACTTTAGTTCCTTCGATCGGTCTTCCTTTATCTATTTTGGCATATTCTCGGAGCCAAGGATATTGTGATAGTACCTGCTGATTAATTTTATTCGAATCAAATCTAACAAGCTGCCAATGACTTGGTTCAAGCGCTCTACCCCCGTCGTCGGTAGTATGGTAGGTATAAATGATGCCTTCTCTTTCCAAAACGAACCACTGTTCATCAGCTGAAGAGCTTAGTTTCGCCCGTGCGCGCTTGCCCGTATACCAAGCAGCATGGGCAGTTGTAAGATCAGTCATAGTATAGGCGTGTCTATCCGACCTCTTGACCACTTCCAGATCTAAATACTTTTCAAACGATTTCATTTCTGCTAAAACAGGTCTAAAACCATACAGTACAAAGAATTCTTCTACAGTAAAAACCCTATCTTTATCATAACCAAAATTGGGTCTGTGTCCAAAAAAAGTTTTATTACTCTCTTTCAATTTTGTAGCAATTTCAGTTACATTCATTAGAATTTCCAAAGGAAATTTTTCAGGTAATTTTTGCTGTTTGCCATTGGAATCATAAATCACATATTCGTTGTCTCGATAGACTAAATTATAAGCGTCAGTCGAGGCTACTTCCTCAATAAGTAGCTTATTATCCTCAAATAGTTCAGGCGGCTGGACCGTCACCTTTACCTCCAAACCCTCGCCGCGTTCCGCTTCCATCGCGACGGCCTCGCGTTGTACTTCGGTTCCTGTTTTAACCATATTTTTAAATTAAGTAATTGACCGAAAAGTTTTTAAAACTCGTTCCAAAGTAATACGCAATACTTTGAACGCTTCGTTTGGTAAATTTCCAAAATCTGCCGCCTGAATCACATGCTCCTTACCAAACAAAGCATGTGCCTCGGCCAGCTCGCCCGAGTTATTACTCAAAAGTAGATTCAATATTGAAAATGTTTTTTGTTGTTCTTTAATATATTTTTGCAAACTTTGCCCGGTTAGCGGCCCGGCATTTGCGCCACTATCCGAAATAATAAACACACCGCCGTGACTTCCCACAAATAGCCGCTTAGCCTCCACCATTTCTTTAATCGTTTCCATCAACGGTGTACTCATATCTGTCGATCCGCCCACGGCCCGCCCTTGGGCCATAAGATTCTTTTTAATATGCTTTTTAGGATCGTCATAATCATCGGCAAAGGCCATCGGATGGTCCACATGATCACCAAAAAACTTAATTGCGAACGGTATGCCAAACCGCTTAAGTACGCGTCCAAAAAAGATTGCGGTTTTGAGCGATTCTTCCATTTTTTGTCCTTGCATTGATCCGCTTTTATCAATCAAAAGGGCGATGTAGAGACGAGTTTCTTCCGATTCTCTCGTTTGTCGACGCAACATTACACGGTAATCCTTAACCGGTGCCCGCTTAATGACATCCTTGGGGCTGATGCGTTTGCCAATGTACGTGGCTTCGCCGCCATATTCAGTTTCTTCCTTGCGTGGTAAATAGCGTTCCATCACGCGCATAAAAGAAGTGATCTGCCCATCCATGGATTGTTCCAACGCTTTAAACTGTAAATAAAGATCACGGTCAGTCGCTGGATCAAAGCCATCTTTTTCCATTTGCTGCTTCTCCTGGTCCTCTTTCCGTTTAGCTTCGCGGCGAGCTGTTTCAGCAGTTTCTTTGTCAGCTTGCGCCTTGGTCTCAGCTTCTGCCTTTTCATCCTGTTCTTTATTAAATGCATCCACCGCTTTCTTCACTTGCTCTGCTTTTTTATCCTCTGGCAGCGTATTGATCGTCAGTCGATATTCGCCAGTTTTTTCATCCTTTTTCATCCGAGAAGTTTTAGGAAGTTTTTTGTTAGCTTGATCGGCCAGTTTTTTGTCCAAACGCTCGCGCGCTTTTTTGGCGAGTTCCTTTTTCTGTTCTGGCGACAAAGCATCAATCGCCTTTTGTACCTCTCTCACTACTTCATCGGGTACACTGCTCAAATCTATATCATCAGGAAGCTCCCCGATGGGGTTACCACTCTGATTTAATTTATTATTACGTTCCTTGGCTCCTTTTTCCTGGCGTTCCATTTCTTGTTTCACCGTTTCTTGGCCTTCTTGCGTGCCAGGTTTAGGTTGCCCGCCGGGTTGGCCAGATTGCTGATTTTTCTTTTGCTCTTTTTCTGAATCTTTTTTC
This sequence comes from Candidatus Magasanikbacteria bacterium RIFCSPLOWO2_02_FULL_44_11, assembly GCA_001783035.1. GTDB lineage: Bacteria > Patescibacteriota > Patescibacteriia > Magasanikbacterales > GWA2-37-8 > 2-02-FULL-45-10. The sequence continues at coordinate 29,937 of MFQK01000029.1, read as the reverse complement.
AGTCCCAGCTTTTTCTTAATTTTATCCATTATGCTCTTATCATTTTCTTTGGATTCATTTTCATCTGATTTCTCGCCTTCAGCCCCAAATAATTTATCAGACATTTGTCGCATCATCTCTTTCTTCTCTTCATTACTGAGAGATTTCTTCTCTAGATCCTTAAAAACAGGCCAAATTTTGTCTTGAAATACTTTATGCGTTTCAGCAGCAGTTTCACCATTAAAATAAGCATCAACGGCCGGTTTAATTTTATCAAATAACTCTAAAAGTTTTTTATCCTTAATGGTGGGGATACTCTCGTCGGTCAGCCAATAATGGATAATATTAAGACCAAGCTGCCAGCTTGCAGGCTGGGTGTTAATTTTCTCCACTATTTCCGGAAGTAATTTGCGGTACAACAAGGTCATTTTCTCACGTACCGTTTCAGAATCGCCGATTTCTTTATTATTCACCCACGGATCTTCGCAAGCGTTCCAAGCGCTGGCCCAGCTCGACGGCAAATTCCCGTCGTCATGCGCGCTCTTTTGTCCTTCTATAAGTAGTCGATAATCGGTATTTTTCGAGTGACCAATTTCATGACGCATGACTCCCATAATTTCATCCTCACTCATACCTCCCTTATCCACATCATTTAAATCATAATAGATTTTAGTTGGCTGCAATGCTTTCTTAGGAATGGCATCAAGCGACAGGATCTCACCACGCATATACTGATCAAGCGTTGGGATAAATGATTCATCTAAGGCGCAAGCCCATCCGCCTTGTGGCGAAGGGTACACTTCCATATCATAATTACGCGAAAAAACACGAGCAATAAACCCGATCTTTCTTTTGATTTCTTCCGCCTGTTCCGAAGTTCGCTCCACCTTTGGCCGCTCAACAACACCAAACACATCCATCGGTTTTTTTTCAAATACACGAGCTTCTGCTTGCAATTCTGGAGTTCGACGCATAACTAAAAAACCTCTCTATTTTTATGGCTTTTTCAATTGCTTCTACTATAATTGACTTGAACAAATTTTGCAATAGATAGATGCTAAAAATCGCACACATTCGAGTGGGCGCTTGGTCATTGTAAATGGAGAATTACCCGAGCCGATGTCGGGAATTGAACCCGAGACCCCGTCCTTACCATGGACGTGCTCTACCATCTGAGCTACATCGGCATTAGATTATGAGCCGCCTGTCGGATTTGAACCGACGACCCACGCTTTACAAAAGCGTTGCTCTACCACTGAGCTAAGGCGGCAATTGTGGGCAGACAAGGATTCGAACCTTGGAAGGCGTAGCCAGCTGATTTACAGTCAGCCCCGTTTGACCGCTTCGGTATCTGCCCAAACGCTAGGTAAGTGTCTTAATTCTGTCACTAAAGACTTGTAACTTCTGATTTTTTGGATTAACGAGCCGAAGCTCGGCAAAACCTTTCGTAGCCACATCCTTATCGCCACATAGTATACCAATTTCTATTAGTAAGTCAAGGTATTTTGGATTCTTTGGCTCTAAATCTACCGCGGAAATAATGGCTTCCTTGGCAATGTCCGCCTGATCAACCTTAACCAGCAATTCCGCCAGATGATAAAATCGCGGCGAAAGCGAATCGTTGATAACTATCGCCCGTTCCAAATAATCGATAGCTTTCTGAATATCCCCTTTTTGTTCGGCAATATCAGCGATCTTTACCATAATATCATCGTCCTTGGGATAAAGCTGCAGCAAGAAGGTATACGTTTCCAACGCTTCCTCCAAACTATTCTTCAAAAGATAAGTATCAGCCAAACCTTTGTAAGCTTCGTAAGATCGCGGATCAATTTTAATAGCGGCGATAAATAAACTTTCCGCCTTATCAAAATTTTGGGTCGCGATCTCCATCTGAGCGTCATTCAAAAGAGAGTTTAACTTGCTTTCCTGATCTTCCGCCGACAGCACATTTCCTTTTCTTTCCTCGCGCCGCAATAAACGCTCGATTTTACCGACATAAATCCTAAATTGAAGCTGTAATTTGCCCCAAATTTTCTGAATGGGTCTAAAAAGCAAGCCGGCTTTGGTGAGCATGACCGTACCTTCGGCTTCAATTCGCCGCGACATGATTTCCTTCTTTTTCTTGGCTTCTTTTTCTAACGGCAAATTATCGACGTCGACATTAGCCATTTGTGGAAATTTTCTGATGATGACAACGGCCATTACCGCCAAACTTATGAACATTGTCGCCAGTAAAAAATACATCATATAAATTATTTGACGGCGCTGACAATTTCCAGCCAAGTGGAGGCTTTAGTGGAAGCGCCTCCCACCAGGACACCGCTCAGATGAGGCTCCGCGCAATACTTAGCGACATTATCCGACCGGACACTTCCCCCATATAAAACAGTCGGTTCAACCCCGTCCAAAAGAGCGCCGACAAATTTATAAATCACGGCTGCCACGCGTTCGGCTTCGCTTGGATCGCACGATTCACCGGTGCCCACCGCCCAAACCGGCTCATAGGCGATAATTAACGAACGTCCCTTTGGCCAGGCGAGATCCATAAAAGCGGAACGCAGCTGCGCCTCAATGACTTCTTCCACTCGATCGTCTTTACGCTCCGGCATTGTTTCACCGACGCATAAAACCGGCGTCATTTCCGCGTTCAAGACGGCTTCGAATTTTTGGCGGACCTCGGCGTTACTTTCCTTAAAAACATGACGGCGTTCGGAGTGCCCAACCAAAGCAAACTGGCAGCCGGCTTGGCGGTACATCATGGCAGAAATTTCTCCAGTATAACCACCTTTTTCAACCCAATAAACATTCTGCGGTCCGACCGATGCCACGCCATCAAGCTCCTCTTTGACCGCCAAGAGCGATATAGCCGATGGAAAAATCGCCATCGTCGCCTTGACCGACAAAGCTGAAAGCTGTTTTTTTAAATCGCGAGCCAAAGCGACACTTTCTTCATGGCCTAAATACATTTTCCAATTGCCAAACAAATAAAGTTTTTTCATAACGGTTAAGGTAACAAGGATAAAACTTTTTCCTTGGAATAAGGACTGACAATAGCCAAGCGCATCTGATCCCAAACCAAGAGTTCGCGAGCTATTTTTTGCACTTGCTCAACGGAAACTTTTTTGAGGTTAGCCATGATTTGTTCCGGCGTACGCACCCTTGGATTGAAAAAAAATTGCTTGGCATACCATTCCGCCTGAGAACTGCTATCTTCCATGTGCAAAGCCAGCCGTCCATTGATGCTGCTTACCGCATCACGCAATTCCTGGGCTGATACTTCCTCGGTAGTAATTTTGTGCAGCTCATCTTTGATGACTTTCACCGCTTCACCTAAACGTTTCGGGTCAAGACCAGCCTGCACATAGCATAACCCAGTATCGCGAAAATATGAAGACCCCGACCGGATCATATAGGCCAACCCTCGCTTCTCCCGGACCTCGGTAAATAAACGCGAACTCATGCCGCCCCCAAGAATGGTCGTTAAAACCGACAACGCATAACGGGCGGGATGATTGTTTTTTAACCCCGGAAAATTCAACAAAATTTGGGCTTGGTCAACTTCGCGTTCGTCGGCAGCCACACGGTGTGACATTGGGACAATTTCTTTCGACCAGACAAACGTTTTATAATTTGTTTTATAAAAAGACATCTGCAGAACATCAGATTTTGATTCTCTGTCGGCAAAATAACGGGTCATCTTCTTAAGCTCGCGATGGTTGATATTGCCGGCCACTACCAAAACCATATTTTTCGAACTATAATGCTTTCGGTAAAAATCCCAAAGATCATCACGAGTCAGGTTACGGACCGTTTCTTCGGTACCGCCTATATCCCAACCCAGCGGATTAGAATCGTAGACCAATTTATCCGACACTATATCTATAGCCATCGTCGGGTTATCTTTATACATTCGCAATTCTTCAACAATCGACCCTTTTTCTTTTTCCACTTCATCTTTATCAAAAACCGAATTAAAAATCATATCCGACAAAAGATCAAAGGCTAGCTGTTGTTTACTGGCATCAATCTTTATGTAATAACCGGTATAGTCCTTATAGGTAAAAGCGTTGTAATCGGCGCCAACGGCGTCAACGGCGCGCGTGATATCTTGAGAGGTAGGCCGGCGCTCGGTGCCCTTAAAGAGCATATGCTCCACAAAATGCGCCGCACCGGATAATTTTGGAGTTTCATAGCGCGAGCCGATCGGAAACATGGCGAGCACAGTGAGCGCTCGTGTTCCTTTGACCGGTACTGTCAAAAGGGTGATGCCATTTTTTAATTTCGACTTATGAAACATAAGATCCGTTAAGCGGCAAACTTCTGAGTAAGGTACGAATCGAGGTCATCCAAAGCAACCCGTTCTTGTTGCATAGTATCACGGTCACGGACGGTAACTTTATGGTCTTCGATAGAATCAAAATCAACAGTGACACAATACGGCGTACCAATTTCATCCTGTCGGCGATAACGCTTGCCGATCGACTGAGTCTCATCGTATTCCACCCAGAATTTTTTACGCAATTTGTCGGCTAAGGGTTTGGCGACACCGGCTAAGGCTTCCTTTTTGGAAAGCGGCAGCACCGCCACTTGAATCGGCGCCAGATGTTTCGGAAATTTCATAACGACGCGCGTTTCGGTTTCACCAGCCTCGGCCGTGGGAGCCTCTTCTTCATGATACGCTTCCAACAACATCACGAGCACCATTCTATCAATTCCAAAGGTTGGTTCGATAACATGCGGTAAATATTTTTCACCGGTTTCAGGATCGGTATAAGACAAATCTTGGCCACTGACTGTCTGATGGCGAGACAGATCGAAATCGGTGCGATAGGCAATGCCATGCAGCTCTTTCACGCCAAAAGGATATTTATATTCAATATCCACCGTCCGCTTGCTATAGTGGGCGCGCTCGCCATCCGGAATTTCATGCCAGACCAGGTTATCCATATTAATACGCATGATATCTTTCCACCAGCGTTTTATTTCGCCGAGCCACATTTCAAAAATGCTTTCCCAATCTTTGGGATTGATAAAATATTCAAATTCACCAATTTCAAATTCTCGCGTGCGGAAAATAAAATTTCCCGGTGTTATTTCGTTGCGGAAGTTTTTTCCCACCTGGGCGATCCCAAAAGGTAATCGACGACGCGTAACGCTTTGTACATTCTTAAAATTAACAAACATTCCGCCGGCGGTCTCGGGTCGCAAGTAAGCGGTAGTAGACGTATCTTCGTTCGTTCCCAAAAACGTCTTGAACATCAGGTTAAAACTCTTGGCTGCCGTCAGCTCGCCACCGCAATCCGGACAAACCAAACCAACCACCGCTTTAAGGTCATTAGGATTCTTCCCGGCCGCTTCGAGCACATGATCGGCGCGAAAGCGGTGGTGACATTTTTTACATTCCGTCAAAAGATCGCTGAAATTTTGCAAATGCCCCGAAGCTTCCCACACTTTCGGGTTCATGATAATAGCTGTATCCAGCGGCACCATATCCCCGCGCTCCTGCACAAAAAATTTCCACCATTGGGCTTTGATATTTTGTTTCAAAATATGTCCTAAAGGACCATAATCCCAACTGTTCGCCAAACCTCCATAAATTTCTGAGCCGGGGAAAACAAAACCGCGCCGCTTACAAAGTGAAATAATTTTGTCCATAAGGTTTTCAGTCATATACGATTTGTCGCTCAAAGAGTAGACATAATAATGAATAAAAAAAGACCTGAAAATTAGGTCTTGGGTCCCGAAAAGTCGGGAGGTTCCACCCAAGTTCTCCGCTGGATGCGAAGCACTTTGCATAAATTGTTATAGAAGGAGCCAAACCCTTCTTGTCTTTCGACACGTTTACTGTACCGCCGGCTGGCCATTTTGTCAAACAAGCGCTTTGGGATGTCGATAGCCTGTACAATACATAATGTGCACTTAACCAAAGCTCCAATTCAAGAATTCAAAGAAGAAGGCCGGAGCAAGGTTTCCTTTTTAGGGGATTTCCTGCTCCGGCCTGGTAGTGCCAGATGTTACCTGACCGGCCCGAACATATCGACGAACGGGCTCTTGATGAACTGCACGGCCAGCCCGTAGCCCGACTGGACCGGCGTCGGCAGCAGACCGTGTAGCGCGCCGATGACCTTGACGAGGTCCGCGAACATCCTCTCGTCAGTGATGTAACTGACATTGAGCTTGTCGTCGTCTCCAGGCCAGTTGAGGCCGGACGCACCGTCCGTCGCCGTCATGGCCTTCAGGCACCGCTCGTACTTGTTGTAGGCCAAAATGATCCCCGGCCCGAAAAACACTTTACGACCATTATGGTCCTTCATGTTTGCCTCCAGACATCCCATCCTGAATTGAACGGGAATGAAGTAGTATACTACAAATTTGGACTTTTGTCAAGGCTGTCGTTGTAGATACAAATAACGGTTACCGAAACCTATCGAGTAGATACTAATTCGGTTACCATGGTGATCATATGAATATGACCACCAAAAACAACATTTACCAAGAGCATTTGCCAGAATGGCTTAAGGCCAGGAAGAATAAGAAGAAACGAAGTGAGATAGTAGAAAATATCTGTTTTGTCGCTGGAGTGCACCCCAAGTCGGTTCCCCGCTCCTTTCGGCGCATTCAGATGCGACGAATCGGCTCGGAAGAGCGACGAGGGCGCAAAGCGTTGTACACCCCCGATGTTATCGCCGCTCTTAAAGACGTGTGGGACACGGCGAGTGAGCCATGCGCGGAGAATCTCCATGGTGTGCTTTCTGACTATGTGCGCATACTAAAACGAGACAGCGTCTGGAAACACAGTACGGAGGCCACGACCAAACTCCTCGCCATGAGTCTTAGCGCCATGAAAAAACGAGTGGTGAAATTTGTGAGAAAGCGATTCATTGCCCATGGTAAAAGCACGACCAAGGCTGGAGCCATCCACACACTCATTCCGGTTAGGAGTGGCGATTGGGACACCGCACCGGTGGGAACGGCACAAATTGACACCGTGGCACACTGTGGCCATACGCTCGTTGGTGACTTCGTTTACACGGTAAATGCGACCGATGTGCCAACATTGTGGGGCGCTCGTCGCGCCCAATTGAACAAAGGACAAACGGCGACCGTTAACAGCATGGAACAGATGCTTAAGGCAGTACCATTTCCGGTTGTCGAGTGGCATCCGGATTCGGGGAGCGAATTCATTAATTGGCACTGTAAAGGTTGGTGTGAAAAAGAAGGCATTCGACTTACCCGCTCACGGCCCAACCGAAAAAATGACAACTGTTTTGTGGAGGAACGTAACGGACACATTGTTCGTCGCTGGGTTGGTTACACCAGACTTGATGCCACCGAGGTTGTCGTGGCGCTTAATTCCGTGTACGATGTGCTTACACCTTACTTGAACCACTTCGTCGCTTCGCGACGGATTGTTTCAAAAGAACGAATTGGGGCACGGTGGAAAGTAACGCGAGAAAAACGATCCAAAACACCGTACGAACGAGTACTGGAACGAAAAGACGTGAGCGAAACAGTAAAAGAAAAATTACGACAAGAACATGAAACGTTGAATCCTCTGACCATGAAGCGTGAAATTGATCGACGATTACAAACGGTATTTTCTTTACAAAAACACTGTGGAGTGCCGGAATTAGAGAAGTGATTTGGGTAACCTTTTATTTGTAACTACTGCGCTGTGTAGGGTATCACCCCTTTTCCGCTAAATTTAGAGCTTTTAGCA
>MFQK01000029.1:2421-22229 GCA_001783035.1 Candidatus Magasanikbacteria bacterium RIFCSPLOWO2_02_FULL_44_11 | reverse complement strand
AGTGCAGATAAAAAATCACCCTCGCAAGGGTGATTTTATTATTAGTTGATCAAAGTAATGTATACGTGCTAAACACTCGTAATTTCTTTTTCCTTCTGCTCCGCGATCTTCTTAATCTGCTCATTATACTCTTTCACCAATTTCTCCACTTCATCAAACATAGTAAACTTCTGGTCTTCGCTCATACCGCCTTCTTTTTCTTCAAGAACGACCATCTCACGCGCTTCTTCGCGCACTTTACGGATCGAAATGCGGGCGCTTTCCAGCTTCTGGCTCAAAATTTTCAAAAGCTCTTGGCGACGTTCGCTGGTTAATTCCGGTAAAATCAAACGAATAATTTTTCCATCATTGACCGGGTTGATGCCTAAACCGGAATCACGTATCCCCTTTTCAATAGCGCCTAGCTGACTTTTATCCCAAGGTTCTACGTTAATAGTCTTGGCATCGGCCACTGTTATCGTCCCCACCGCCTTAAGCGGCTGTCTGCTGCCATACGTCTCAACGGTAATACTGTCGAGCATGGCACCGGTCGCTCGTCCGGTTCGAAGTTGAGAAATATCGGTTTTTAAAAAATCAATAACGGCGTTAAACTCCTTCTTAAAATCCTGTACATTCATACGGTGGTCATGATTTATTGATTAATTTATTTTTCGTCAGGGATAGTAAAACCCATGAATAAAATATTATTGTCGTCGGGATGGGTTAGCAGTGTCACCGGAACGGTGTTAGTTGGCATTTTTTTAGTCACCCAATTGGATCCACCATCAACCGATTTGTAAAATGTCGATCGGCTGGCGCCTTTTTCCCCAAAAACGGTACCGACATAATACATTTCCTTCGGATTTTTTGAGCCTATTGCAAACGAATATATGTTCACGCTCCCGGGCGGGCTAAGCAACTGCATGGCGTTCCACGTCTGGCCCGCATCTTTTGAGAAAAGAATGCCGTACTTGGAAATCCAATATAAAGCGTCCTTTTCAGTCGGGTGGAATATCAACCGATAAAAATCCAGGCTATTGGCGAAATTTTGTAAACTGGTAGTCAAAGGAATCCAGGTGTCCCCGCCATTGTCTGTTCGGATGAGTCCGCTATTGAGACCGGCGACATAAATCCGATTTGGTGTAAATGGATCGGCTGTAATGTATTGAACACCTGTATTAAATGTCTTGATAGCTCGCCAACTGTCTCCGCTATTGGTACTGCGTAGCAATTGCCCGCTCGACAAAGCGGTAAAAATCATATTCGACGAACCATAGTCAACGGCCACGCCAACGATTCGTTCACCGCGCTGCTCGGTATAAACTCGCTTCCAAGTGCGGCTGCAATCGGTCGTCTTCACTATTTCGGCGCCATCAGTAACATAGATGGTACATTTATCTTTTGGATCAACCGCTACCGAATAGATAAACCGGTTGCCGAGAGATTCCACTTTCTGCCAACTTTCGCCTCGGTTATAAGAATAGTATAAACCTTGTCCTCGCGAACCGAGATAAATCGCATTTGGATCGCTTGGGTCGGTAAACAATTTATAAACCTTAACTCCCGCCAAACTGCTCACACCCTTGGTAGTCGGAAATGTGTTGGCCTGCTGCCAAGTCTCGCCCTTATCGTTGGAACGAAACACACCCATGGGACCTTGGACCGTTTTGGAGCCAAAGCTGACGCACCCGGCCCCCCCGAACAAAAGTGCAGCCGCCAACATGAGTAACCGTTTACGCATAGTAGAGTGAAGTTAAAGTTATTATAAATTGATTAAAAAGTAATTACACAGTTTTCCATAACTAATCGCTGATTTACATTGTACCTTAATAATGCTTTTGCTTCAATGACCTTTTGAATATTTAAGATGACGGTCTCCTTGGCATGGCGAATTCCGACCAAGGACTGGGTAAACAACGATGAACCGATTTTTAACCCCAATTGCTCCAAAAGAAGTGTTCGCCAAGCTAAAAGCCATAAATCGAGCACATTAAATAAGCGCTCTCGTTGGCGTTCTCCGATTTCATCCTTATCTTTAAAATAAATTTCAACTATTTTAACTTTTGCGTAAAAAGGACTATTCAGCAAAGACCGAAATCTGTCCAGTTCATCATAATAAGAAGCCCGCAAAGTTTCATCGCTCAAAAAATTTAGCGCCAAACCTGGCCGGCCGGCCGCCAGCGGCAACACCGCTTCAACGTCATCTTGGCTGAACCCCTTTTCAACCAAGCCGGGGGCCAGAATATCGTCGGGCACAACGGAAAAATAAATAATCTGTACGCGTGAACGGATTGTCGGTAAAAGCGCTGCTTCGTTTTCGGTGATCAAAAAAATAACAGTGTTCAAAGCCGGCTCTTCCAATGTTTTCAAAAGAGCGTTGGATGATTCTTCGTTAAGGGTTTCCGCTTCATTTATTACAACCACCCGGTAACCGCCAAACCAAGAGCGCAATTGTAGTTTTTCCCGTAACGCACGGGCTTGCATAATCGAAAGATCTTTCTTGAGCTTGCCCGACTTCTCATCAACCAGTCGTTCGACATACGTATAATCGGGATGGCTATCTAAACGGGTAAAATCAACACCCAAAAGGCGTGCCGCCATTGTTTTGGCGAGCGTGCACTTTCCGATCCGGTTCGGACCGGTAAAACAATAGACCTGTGCCAGACGCTTTTCACGTTCGGCAGTGTCCAAAAAACGAAGAATTGGTTCGTGTCCGATAATCATATAAACAACTTTAGTATATCAACTTCACCTGGCGCTGACAATGCAGCGCCAGACATCTTCCGCAGTTTTTTCCCAGCTAAATTTCTCAATTCTTTCCAATCCTCGCGAACGGTATTTTTCACCAAGTGTTTCATCATCCAACAGCTGTGACACAGCCTTGGCAATAGCATTACTATAGAGCGGATTAACATAACAGACGGCTTCCCCGCCAACCTCCGGCAAAGACCCCAGAGACGAAGTTACAATCGGACATCCGGCGGCCATCGCTTCAAGGAGCGGCAAACCAAATCCTTCATAGAGCGACGGAAAAACGAACACTTCCGCCTGCGCCAAAAGAGACGCTACATCATTAGTCTGTAAATAACCAAGTTCACGAATATCGTCATGGTAAGGACTCTTAACCATGGCCTCACTGATTGGTTTATAACCCGCTCCCGGTTTACCGATTAAAACCAACTGCAATTGGCGGCCCTGACGGATCTGGTTAAAAGCTTCAATAATCCGCCGAGTATTTTTTTTCTTTTCCAGCCGGCCAATTGACATGATAAACGGTTTCACGATACCAAATTTTTCTAAAACTTTTCCGTCAGTCGCTGTTGGATGGTAATATTCCCGATTCAAGCCGAGCGGAATGACCGTAACTTTGTTGTCGGATATTTTAGGATAATAACGACGCAGTTCGTTTTTGGTAAAAATTGATGGAGTAATCATACGACTGGATCGCCAGGCGATAAGACTTTGCATGGCCAACAAATAAAGCCGGCCGGCCAATCGATACGCCCGAGGATAAGACAAAAAAGCCACATCGTGTACGGTGGTGACGGTTTTTTTAGGCGTGTACCAGGGTACCAATTGTCCCGGGGCAAAAAAAACATCCGGTGGATGACATATTAATTCCCAGGCCAAACGCGATTGGCTCCATAATTTATAAAATGGCCAAGGCAGAACTTTTACCTGCCAATGGCTCGGCATTTTTTCCAGACCATTGCGAAGAGGCTCGGCAGAATACAAAATAACTTGCTCTGTCGCCGGAATAATTTTTTTGAGCTCTTGAATAACTTGAAAACAATACTCCTCTACTCCCGTCCGCTCGTTCTTATTGGCATGAGCCGCTTCAATACCGATGACCATATCAGCGGGTCGCCAAAATACTTCGCTTGTAACTTTCCAAATTTTCCAGTGCAATACCGGTGCCCTTAGCCACGCACAAAAGCGGTTCATCGGCCACATACGTCGATACACCGGTAGCTTGGGCTATCAGCTCATCTAAATTTCTCAATAAGGCCGACCCGCCCGACAATATAATACCCTTATCAATGACATCGGCCGACAATTCCGGAGGAGTGCGCTGAAGAACTTCTTTAATGGCATTTATCAAAACTTCCAGGTCATGCTGCAAAGCTTCAGTGGTATCGTCGGAATTAACCGAAACAATCCGCGGCAAACCATTGATCATGTCCCGCCCTTTTACATCCATCACCAGCGGTTTCTCCAAATAAACCGCGGAACCGACGCTGATTTTTATTTCTTCAGCGCTGCGCTCACCAATTGCCAGATTATATTTATGCCGCACGTAGTCAACTATTGACTGGTCAAATTTATTTCCGCCAACACGCACCGATCCGGATGTAACAATCCCACCCAGAGAAATAACTGCAATTTCCGCCGTACCGCCACCAGTGTCGATTATCATATGTCCGGATGCCGCCCCAATCGGTATATCAGCTCCAATGGCAGCCACGATTGGTTCTTTAATAATGTAAGCCGCGCGCGCACCGGCCGCAATAGTCGCATCAATGACGGCGCGCTGTTCGGTCGAAGTAATACCACCGGGAACCGCGACCATGACCTCCGGCCGAAACAAACGGACTCCGCCCATGGCTTTGTTGATAAAATAACGGAGCATCGCCTCGGTCGTCTGGTAATTGGCGATAACGCCGTCCTTAAGCGGACGGTCGGCGATAATCGAATCAGGCGTCCGACCGATCATATCTTTGGCTTCAAGCCCAACCGCCAAAACTTTTCCATCTGCTTTGGAAATAGCCACCACACCGGGCTCATTCACGACGATGCCTTTTTTTGGTACATAAACGAGAACATTCGTCGTACCAAGATCAATTCCTATTTTTTTAATAAACATATCATTCCAGCGTTATCTGAAAAGCACGATCAATAAGCAAATCAGTCTCTATCTCATACCGCGTGTCGCCATGGCGATCAAATCCTTCACCAGGGCGCGCGCCCACAACTTTTTTACCAAAATCCAACCCCAGCGTCAACCCTGGCTGCAACGTACCAATTTGTTTCTGGACGTCCAAAATATAATGGCCGTTCTTGATAGAATCGACGACCGAATTGGGAAGAAGATAGCTAAATGAAACCGTTTTTGTTTTTCCCGGCTCGACTGCCACAAACCCCCCAAACCACTGCTTACCGAATTCTTCACCTTGATCGATAATTCCGGGTTTGGTACTTCGATCGCGATCCATAAAGCCTACAGCTTTAATAAGTTTACTTCCTTGAGGAACATAAACCCTAGCATAATCGCGATAGCGGGAAGTAAATTTATCAAATGAACCTTTATGGACAAAACGCATGGCCGCGGTAGCTACAAAACCTTTTGAAGTCGGCTCAAAAGAATACGTCAGCGACCTTTCGATGGCGTGGTCGGTTTTTAAGGCGCCTAAATTGGCATCCACCCACAAAATATAGTCCCCCCGGTTTTCCCTAAGCATGGTGCCGCCCCAACCGCGAGCTTGAATCATTTGTTCTTCTTCGGAATGTATGGAATAAAAAATTATCTGTTTTTCTTGGAGCAATTTCGGGCCAAGTTCGATATAACTGTTCCAATGCTTAAAGATATCTATCATCGTCCTCTTCATCATCGCCTTCGTTAAATCTCGCAAAATTCGTTTTCGATCGTCAAAATGACGCCCGCGCTCAACATATTTATATTCGACTTCATCCTCCAGAGTCCGGGTGAAATTTTGACTTGTGAAAGTAATGCCATCAACCGTTATTGGACCGCTTATAGCCAAAATGCGTTCGATAACCGTGGGAGTAATAGCTATAACTCCGTCTATCTTTTCAGCATCAACACCGCCCTCTTCTTTATAAAAAACCAACCCTTGCTTGGTAGCTTCGACGAAATCCGGTGACCAATTACTGTCTCGGAATTGCCAATGCCGCAATTCTAAATATTTCTTTAGCGGCTCGGGTGGCGGACCAAAATCCTGGTACCTAACCGAAAAATCCAAAGTCTCGGTACCCTCAACGACGCGCAGTTCCGGTATACCGTTTTCAAAACGGACAACACCATATGAACCGATGAAACCTCCCCCCGGACGAAGCTCCGTATTATTCAAAAAAAGCAGCAAGTACGTACGCGGCTCGGCAAACCCCAAAACTTCATGAACAAGGCTGGTCTGTCGGAGCGATGACGTGGCGACTATTTCAGCCACGGTCTTTTGGACTATTGTCTCCCGAAATGTCGGAGATTTCTTAAAAAAAGCGGCCGCTCCCGCCACGGCCAGAAGCGCCAACCCGGCTATAATACTTATGATGATGAAAAAATTTTTCATAAACTATACTTGTCGTTTTTTCGTTGAAACATTAAAACCAAGATATCGCCCAAACATCAGATGCGTGACGGCATCAATACAAGGCAGCGCGGAAAAGAAAAACAACGACACAGGCACTAGTACCCACTGGGCAACCATAAAAATGTACTTATGGCGCGAATGCCGTTCCGGCCTGGGAGGCAAGAGTAGCATACTCATGATAGTCGAAACAATCAAGCCGCCCATCGCCAGAATCATCAACCACTCCAGCGCCTGCGGCGTATTAAAAAAAAGTGCGCTTTGCCGGACTTCGGCGTTTGCGACCCACAAAGGGAGACGTCCTAATAACGTGATAATGATCGCCACCGAAGCCCAACTCCATTTACCTTCCCACTCGGTAAATAAAGTTAGCGCTTTCTTCCATCGCGGCAAGGCCGGATGTTTGGAAAAATTCCATAACAAATATGGTATATTTTCGGTTCCCCAGGCCCAGCGACGCTGTTGCAGATATAAATTCTTCAAACTCTTTATAGTACTGTCATCGACCACTGTGTCCATCGACACCGGAATATACAACGGCGTCACTTCATAATCCCCGTCATAATGAAGCCAGCATTGAAAAAAAATTCGCGAATCTTCACTGACAATATCTTTGGGATGCCCGCCGGAATCGATGACCGCCTTAAAACTCATGCTGTGTGACGAAAATGTAACCAGATGATCCAGGCGCGCCAGACTGAAAAGCATCCAAAAAGACGTACCAAACGCCATGATCCGGAGAACAGCCGGCGAATCCCAAACATTATTATTGTATAGAGTTATTGGTTGGAACGAGCTTCTCTCGGGGCGCGGATGACTCGCGTACATATATGAGAGATGAGCAAAATATTCGGGATGGACCACCGTATCGACATCAAACACTGAAATAATAATGTCTTCATAACGCCAATTTTTCTGGTCAGCATATTTCTTAAATTCCCACTCCGCAAAATTGATATTGGAACCTTTACCGGGCACTTCCCCAGGCAAACCGTCGGGGTGCGTATAATATAAAATGTCGGCAAATACCGAGTTGTAAGCTTCTCTAACCAGCTTCTGAATTTTTTCCCAGTGTTCTTTTTTTCTGGATTCACCCGAAAAAACCACATATAGTTTAGCGGCCGGATAACTCGAAAGCCGCAGGGCTTCGAGCGTTGTCCGTATGACCGACCATTCTTCATTATATAAAGGCAAAAAAACCACATTAATCCTCTTTTCCCAATCGGGAAATGTGGCTACTAATTTTTGAAACCAATCCCGCTTGATTGCTTTCCGAAAACGATTCCAGGATAAAACGACGTAAAATGAAAAATAAAGCACTCGCAAAACCCAGTAAACATCGAAAATAATGATCAGATAAATCATCAGCAAGGGATCTATAAAACTCAAAGCCACACCTCCTAAAAGAGTCGCCCAAATACTAATACCGGGAGCTATTTCGTATAATCGGTAACGTTGGTAATCGGTCAACATATTATTTTTTTCCTATGCTCGCCGGCGCGCTATACTCGGCCTGAGCATACTGTCCGGATGGAGTTTCAGACAACCTTTTCTCCAGGTTCGCGGGCGAAGATTCGGTATAAGAAATAACGGGAATGCGCAAAGCAAAAGCCAAAGTATTCGCCATGGTAATGGCGACGCGTGTGGCGGTAAAACGCCCCTTACCAACCCTCACCGCGAGACCGGTGATGTCGGCCAGCTTGGCTTGATGCTGTTTAAGAAGTTCGTTCAAACCAACCAGTAAGGCATCTTCATTTTGATAAGGATACTCGAAACGTTGCCAATCCTTTCCTGAAAAAAAACGAAAAACGATGCGCTCGTTTTCTCCCGTATCAATCGCGATATACATATTAATTTATTCCATAGTTATCGATCATCATTAAGTGTTTGGCTTCGAACAAACTAAAAAGAAAACGGTCGCCGATTTGTCGTCGATCATTAAATTCTTTGTCATCCATTATCGTATAACGTATGACTTTTTGCATATCGCTTTCATAATTCTTAATCCGCTTGGCCACAAAAATCGGTTTAATTTTCCCGACCAATAAAATATCAGTCTCCACCTCTGGATCATGGACGAATTGGCCGGTCAACATCAAAAGCGAGATATCACCGCCTTTTTCTTTAATATCATCGACGAGGTGCTGCTCATCAAGCATTTCACCTTTCATCAAAAGCGCTTTCATTTCCGGATACAAAGTTGACGACGTATTAAGTTGGAAAAATTTCGAGCGTTCGGTACCGATTTCCTTGGGACCGGGATTATGGTCAAGATGCTTGATAAGCCCAATCGTCCCCAAATTGGCCACTTCGCGACGGACGGCATGCAATTGTGTGCCGATCAAACGGGCAAGCTCGCGAACGTAAAAAGCGCGCTCCGGATGGCGAAAAAAGGTCTTTAGTAACTTAAGACGCGTCTTTGAACCAAAAAAGTGCTCAAGCATGGCTTTTACAGGTTAGACTTTCTAAATTGGCTATAGTATACTATGAGGAGATTGCTCTCGTCAAAGACCTGTATGGATCGAATTTTGCGCCTCAACGAGTTCTTCGTCGAGGGGGGCAAACAACATATCTCGCACGTTCTGCTGCATATCAGCGAACCGACGACTCCTGAAGAAATTGCCAAGGGTTATTTTTTTGCAGTTTGTGAAATAAACAACGCCGAGCCAAAATATTTCACGAAAATAAAAGATCTCATCGATCGCGCCGGTAACGACTATTATGAAACGGCGGATGCCAACGATAAAAATGCTTTAGAACTTGTCCTCGAAAAACTCAATCAAGAAGCCCTGACTTTGGTGGATACCGGGCTCGAAATCCATTGTATCATCGGTGCCATACGCCAACCGGAAATCACTTTCACCTATTATGGCAAACCGCAAGTCCTTGTTTTTTACAAAAATCATCAAGGTGTTTACCAGTCAATTGACCTGGTTGAAGCCAACAGCGATAACAAAGACGCTCCGACACAGCTGTTTTCTCATATTATCCAAGGCAAAATCAGTTCTAATGATTTCTTGTTTGCCGGAACCCCGCATATTGGAGAGTATTTCAGCACCGATCGTCTGCAAAAAATTATTACTTCTCGCCCGGCGGTACAGAGCGCCCAACATATTGAAAGAGTTTTATCGGAAATCAAAAACGGCCATTCATTCGGCGGTTTGATTATCCATATCGACCGCGCTGATTCCGGACCGATACCAATTAGGAAAGCTCCGGTGGTCAAAGGCGCTTCCTCAAAATCATTACACTCGCTTTTCAACCGCGAACAATCCACCGCCAACACGCTTTCACCATCCATACTACCCAGGCTAAAGACGCTTTTCGGACGTAATTCCAATACCCCAGAGACGCCGGTCGCCGTGGCCACAAAGACATATCAACCGGCCGAAATTAATGCGTCCCACATCTCTCACCGCGATACTGGCCATGCCGGCGCCACCAAAGAATTGGCCTTTTACCAATTAAAATCCGTCCTGGCCGCCTTATTCAGAGCCATAATTTTCACAGGTAAAACAATTGCCCTGATTCTTGTTGTTCTTTACGGTATTATTTACAGCGCCTTCCTAAATAGCGTTCTCTTGGTTTTTGCCATCACGAATTACCAAAATCGTCGACAGCATATTCTGGAAACCTGGCGAAAACAATGGCATAGTAACAAAGAAAACATCCGCCGGCTGCCTACAATCACTAAAGTCTTATTTTTTGCCGCAATCCTCGCGGCTGGTGGAATAGCCGTCAGCATTGCCGCCATCAAATACCGCCAGACCCAAGCCGCGCACGATAAACAATTTAAAACTGTCGTCCAACAAATCAAAAATAAAAAAGACGCCATGGAAAGTGCCTTAATTTATAAAGATGACCAAGCGGCGCAAACAGAATTTGTTTCTGCCGAGGAGCTCTTTGGCCGACTCGAATGTCTTTCTAAAGAAGAAAAAGCCACTTGCGCCGAACTTCAAAACCAATTCGACGAATTTGACATTAAAATAAGAAAAATAACCATAACTGAACCAGAATTATTGTTTGAGTGGAAAAACGGAATCGAGCTCACCAACGTCGTGAAAGTAAATACCAAACTAATTAGTTTCTCGGCCAACACCTCCACTCTGTTTATCTTTGACCTTTTATCAAGAGAAGAAAAAATTATTGCCTCCGGAGCCCACTTGGGTTTTGTAAAAGCCAACGTCCCTAAAGAAAACGACTATGCTCTTTTCAACACCTCATTAAATAATTTTTTCAAATTCGATCCCGCGGACTCAACCATCAAACCGGTTAATGTGAAATTCTCCAATGAACAGACATCGATCGCCGACTTTCTTATCTACAATCGGCGGCTTTACACTCTGGATACCTTAAATAACCAGGTCTATAAACACGACGGCGTAAAAAACGGTTTTGAACAAGGCAAAGAATGGATAAAAGATGGAACGTTGGTCAAAGATGGCCAAGAACTTACTATCGATGGCGACATGTACATCCTTAAAAATAGCGGCCTAATTACCAAATTTACCGCCGGTATTAGCCAACCGTTCTCGATGGTTAGCCTTATTCAATCTGTCGGCAAAAACGCTTCTTTATGGACCTATACCGATCTACAATATCTTTACATTTTAGATCCCGACAATAAACGTTTAATTATCCTTGAAAAAGACGGCCGCATCAAACAGCAATTGGTGTCGGAAATGATTACCCGACCGACCGGCTTCGCCATCGACCCCACCAACAATATCGCCTATATCCTCGATAACAATAAGCTTTTAAAAATAATTCTTCCACAGTAAACCTGTGTTTACTTTTTAGAGCCCAAAACTGCACATTTCAGTTGTAGTGACGCTTTTCAAAAAATGATCACAAAATTGTTTTGTTTTTTGATAGAGTAAAAGTTTGGGAGAACCATTACTATTCTCAAAAGGAAATAAATAAAACTTTTTTACGGCATCGTTAAAAATAAAACCAGCTGCTAAACCGTTTTTTGTTGCCGGAATATTTTGACTCGACACAAAATTACCGAGAGAATAAAAAATAACTTTTTCTTTATAGATTTCAAGCGGTTGTATGACGTGGGGATGATGGCCAATTATGACATCGGCTCCGGCATCAACCAAAGCGTGTGCTAAATCTTTTTGCTCTTGGGAGGGTTGCGTGTTGTATTCAACACCCCAGTGGACGTTTACCGCAACATAATCATAACGTTGCTTCAGGTTTTTAATAAGCCCAAGGAAGAGTTGCGCTTTTTCGGGTAACATCCCAAAAGTATTTATACCGAGCAGAACAAGCGACTTGTCGGCAACCTTCTTTACGAGGTAATTTTCAGCGCCTAATTCTTCATTACCAAAAAACTGGATATGGCTCTTGGTTAATAATTCTTGCGTTTCTATTACACCATTTTCTCCGCAGTCCAACCGGTGATTATTAGCCATGTTTACAAACCCTATCCGATTACGCGCCAACAAAGACGGAACAAGCGGAGAAAAAGCGAAATTGACTGGCCGAGAAGAAAAACATTGCTCACGAACAGCGATAGGCCCTTCAAGATTTGCCACAACCGCATCCATCCCCCGTAAAAAATTTCCCTCCACTCCGGCGATCTTTTGAAAAGGATCCTGTTTATTTTTTATCATTTCGCCAACTACTCCATTGAAAATCATGTCACCGAAATGCAGGACTGAAACGGCCCCATTTGTCGTCGATTTACCTTTTATAAAATGAGCAAACAAATAGCTGGTAACGTCTTCCGAAGACAAATTATTGGCGAATGTCGCGGAGTTTAAATGCTTGAAATAACTCGTTTTTTGAGCACCGCGCTTTTCTAAAAATCGCAAGGTGGCGTAGATGCTCGACGGGCTGTCTATCTCTAACCGAGCCAGACTTTCAAAATCAAAACTTTGGATGGTCGCCAAACTTTTCTCATCATGAAAGTCGGCCACTACACGGTTGGAGTGGTGAGAAAAATCTACACTCGCTATGACTAAACTATCTTTAGGTAAAAGAATGTCAAGTTGCGTGACCAATTCATCAAGACGCGCCTGTGAAACATTCTTTTTAAGAATAATGGGGATAAGCTTGGTATCGGGAAAAGTGTATTTTACAAAACTAACCAGCGCCGAAATGGAATGTTCTTTTTCAAAAGGACGCTCTTCCACGGTGATGAGACCGCTGGCCGCCAGCTTGTTGCTTAACTCCAAGTCAGGCTCCAAGTTTCCCCAGGGAGTGATATAAGGATACTGTGTCGTCAACATGGCATTATGGCCGGCATTGAAATGGTTTGGGCCGATGATTACGACGACTTTGGGTTGCTGCTTTCGTAAAGGCAGAAAAAAACGCGCGATTTCTTTTTCTACAAAAAAATGGTGGGACACAATGCCACCAAATACTTTTTCTTCCGCAACCGGCTGATTGTCCGCGTTAATTAATCCGGTGTAAAAATCCGGCTGCTTGAAGAGGGCATAGTGGTAGCCGGGCCAGGTTTGCGATGGTTGTGACCGTTTCAAAACCAAAAGGGCTGTATAGTATACGCCTACACAGCCCGCCAACGAAAAATATAAAAGAATTGCGACGATCAATAAACTTCTTTTCATGATTACTTTAATACGACACCGCCCCATTCAACCAAAGTGAAACCTCGACGTTCTGATGGCGCTTCTAATTCCTGTGGAGCAACTTCCCTGAACGCATCCAGACCTTGCGCGGTCAACATAATGCGGATGATGCTATTTGGCTCTTGGGGAGTGACTTCGAGCGGTGCTAACCGGTCAAATTCCGCTTTTTTCAGGAAACTAAGCTGGTAAAATGGTCTTTCGTTCAATCGGTTCACCCAGTATTCCTTAAAATCAATTATTTCTCTGCCTGCGAGACCAAGCTTGGGTAGCATCTCATCAAAGAAGGCGCTGACGTTTTCTCGTTGTACTACCCAACCAGCGTCCTTTTCAATCGGATACTGTAAACCAATTCCTTCCCAAAAAAGATAATCATATTCTTTACCTGTTTTTAGGTCCTTCAGGTGCCCATCCGGTCGTGCTTCCACAAACCAACCATTATCATAGGCAGGGCTTGTGAAAGTAAAACCTCCATTAGGGTGCACTTGAACTGTCAAACGGATGGTTTCTTCCGGGTACAGATAAATGACCGGTTTACACATTTCAGCGGCTATTTCAAAACGATGATTTTTAAATTCAACCCATCCACCCATAGGGTTTTTCCAATAAAGTAACGGATGATAGCTCAAAAATTGTTCGTAGGTATATTTACTTGTGGAAGTGCTCGCGCCCTCATCAAAATAATAAGCAACGGTGTTTTTGTCATTATACAATTCCTTTAAAGCAGCGTCACTTCTATTTTTAATCTGGTAGATATTTTCACTGCTACCAGTTTTTCCCGCTATCACCAATCGCTCGCTTGGCTTCAATATTTTTTCATCCACTATTGCCAGATTAAAACCGATTGCTCCGCAACTCGGTCGACCATGATTATAGGTTTCGGTGTTACTGACGCCATCACTGAACGCTATATTCACCGCGCCATTTTCCCTATTTATGAAAGGAATATCCAGTTCATAGACCATGCTAGTGTGGTCTGGAAGCTCCACAATAAATAAACCACTCTCCAATAAATAAAAATCACCAAGTTTAGGATCAGTAAACCATTTTTTGATAACCCCCATTTTTGAAAACAAATTTTGCGAATAACCTCTTACTAATTTATAATTTGTACCAAGTAACACTACACGATCTGGAAGATCGGTGATACCTTTAATTGCTATTGTTGAGTCAAAAAAAATCTTGCCATCCTTTTGGATATAATAAGTAGGACCACAACCACTAAGTTCACAAATAATTTCCATGTACAATTTTTCACCACTATATTTTCCGTTGGTAATCACTCCGGCAAAATAATTTTCAATGGAACAATCTCTCTCGCACTCTTGCTCTAGTCTAGTCACCTTCTTTTCCCAAGCGACTTCCAAAAGAGGGGTACCAACATCAACAATTTTTTTCGGCTCTTCGGGCGGAATATACTTAGGCGGGATATATTGGATATAATCTAGCTGCTGCTCTTCTTTGCTTATAACTTTAGGTGACTCAACCGGCGTGTTAGTTTTCTGCCACAAATAGGCCACGGCAAACGATAACGCGATGATGATTGTCCCCAACACGGCGTAAATAAGCGGCTGATGATTTTGTATTTTTGGAACAACCACCGGTTGCTCAATTTCGCTGTTTTCTTTTTGTTTGGCCATAGATAAAAAATAGTAAGTACTAGAACTATAACAAAATAACAAACTTGTGGCAATACTAAAGCACTGCTTCTGGAACCTTATCGGAGGCCGTCCTCGCGGACGGACGAGATAGAAGCAAAACCAGCCCAATGGGGCTGGTTTATGCTGTGTTCCGGAAGCAGTGCTTTATTATTGCCCGTGTTTTATTTCAAGGTAGCTTTACCACCGGCATCTTCTAGCTTTTTCTTCATTACTTCAGCTTCTTCTTTCTTGATGCCTTCCTTGATTACTTTTGGAGCGGCATCAACGAGAGCTTTCGCATCAGCAAGACCAAGTCCGGTGATTTCTTTCACGGCCTTGATGACGTTGATTTTGTTTGGACCAGTTTCAGTGAGCTCGACGTTGAACTCAGTTTTTTCTTCAGCTGCAGCGGCACCGCCAGCAGCTGGACCGGCCATCATCATGGCTGGAGCAGCAGCGGATACGCCGAATTTTTCTTCCATAGCTTTGACCAATTCTGCCAATTCAAGGACAGTCAATTGTTCAACCGTAGTAATAATAGTTTGGAGTTTGTCAGTCATATAATAAGAATATTAAGCTTTAGTAGCTTTGTACGCATTTAAGACATTTGGCAAGGCGCGAATAATACCCGCGTTGACTTGCACAAAATCGGCAATCGGACGGTTGAGCGATCCAACCAACTTCCCGAGCAGCTCAAGCTTGCTTGGAAGAGCGGACAGGCTTTTCACCATCGCTGCGTCCACGAACTTGCCATCCACGATACCGCCAAAGATTTTGACGATTTCATTTTTCTTGGCAAAGGTCGCGACAACTTTAGCGGAAGCAATTTCATCAGCGCCGACGAATGTAGCCACGCCACCTTGAAATGAAGCAGTGTCGATATCGTTGAGTCCGGCCTGGTCAAGAGCTCGCTTGATAAGCGTCTTCTTGGCAGCCAAAACCGACACGCCTGCTTTCCGTGCTTCTTTGCGTAAATTTTCGGTCTGCGCAACGGTTAAACCTTGGAAGTTGGCAAAGACAACGCCTTTGGCGGTCTTTAATCCGGCGACCAAGGATTCAACGGTTGCTTGTTTCTGTTGTTTTGTTTTTGGCATAGTAACAAATAAAAAATCTGTGTTTATGCCACAGACAATACCACGTAATCTCGACTGGGTCGCCTAAAAGCGACCGATTACCTCGGCAGGTCGTAGATACCCGGATGGGTACAATTAAGGCCTTTCAGCCACCTGCTGTCTATGGTGTTCGAGTATCCTACCCAAAACAAGTCGTTTTGTCAAGGATACAAAATATCTGTGTCGCCCCAAAATGATAATGTCACCCCACACCCAAGTTCACCGGATCGTCGTACCATTAAATTGACCAAAAGATAAGGCCTGTTCTACTTCAACCAAGTTATCACCGCGCACAAACCCAACCGTTAATTTCAGCTTCTCGGCCGTCTTCGCAGCAATCGGGTCAAACGGCAAATTAGCGCCGGGGTTCCACTCATCCCCAATAATTTTTCTAAAATCTCTCCAACTAATCGTCATTATTTTCTCCGCCGTCGGGTTCGTTTTGGGGTCACTTGTATAGACATAGTCAATGTTCGATAAATTATACATCGCCTTGGCATCGTATGTTTTTGCCATCAGCACCGCATCAGTGTCTGTTGAACAACCGGGCTTCCAACCGGCCGCGATTATTATCGGCTTCGATGTTTTCACTTTTTTTGTCGGGTTGGTAACCACTTCAGCATAAGCCAGATCACCAAAAAGACGTTTTACGAAATTGGCGTTGAGTACGGTCGCCGCTATGCCGATATAATCCAACTCTTCTCGATCTATAATACCGACATTTTTCGCCGCCGCCTGATATTGTCGCGCCGTGGCACCCCCACCAATGACCAGGATAAATTTTTTCCCCGATTTAACCTGTTTGATAATCAAATCTCGAAACTGTTTCAAAAACTGACTATCGAAACCAGTTTGCGGAATAATAATTGACCCGCCGACCGATATAACATTAAAACCGCTCTGCATAGATTACGGTGATTTTTTAAAATAAGCCGATTGTTTTTTAATTTGGTTAATATGTTTACCGGATAATTTTGAAGGCATCCTCCGCTTAAAAGCTTCCGGGCTGCCAGCCAACCAGCGACTCGGCGTTCGATAGCCGGTCTTGCCTTTCTGAGCGCGATTTCTCGAATAATTTTTCATATCATTCGCGTTTACGATGCAACAAACCATTAATAAACCAGTTGATAACCCACATGAGAATGGACCCCCAGAAAGCCGGCCAAAAACCGGCAACGGTAAAACCTTTGACGATGGAAGAAGCAAACCAAAACATGAGCGCGTTAATGACCAAAGTAAACAGTCCCAGAGTAATGACATTAAAAGGAAGCGTCAAAATCATGATGATCGGCTTAATAAGCGCGTTGACCAGTCCCAGAATCAAAGCGGCAATCAAAGCGGTATAAAAATCACGAATAGTAATACCGGCGATAAGATACGGAATGCTGAGTAGAGCAAGCGCGGTTAAAAACCAACGGGCAAGAAGTTTCATAATGTTTCTAAGGTTTCATTAGTCTTTTTAAGTTCTTGGATGCGCACTTCAAGGGAATTAAGATACGTTTTCAGTTCTTTTACAATCAACATCCCCTCTTCAAATTTCTTGATACCTTCTTCGACATCAAGATCATCGCGTTCAAACCAAGCCACGATTTTTTGCAGCTCGGCGTACGATTTGGTAAAAGGGACTTTTTCTTTGGCCATATTATGCTTTATCAATAACTTCACCGGTAATGACACCGCGACCTAATTCTACCATAATTTTTTCCCCGCGGTCTAGCTCGTCGGAAGACCTTACAATCGATCCCCTACTGGTGCGAGTCAAACTATACCCCCGCTTCAAAACCTGGCGTGGGTCGACATTTTTGAACAAACGTTCAGCGGCTTGGACGAATTCGCGATAACGGCCGACTTGTCTCTCTAATCGCAGCCGACACTCCACCAGAGAGGTGAAGGTGTGCCGGGCGCGAACCAAAGGCGCTTCCAACCGTGATTGCATCCGATAAAATAACGTCCCTACATTTTGCTTCCGGACGATAACACCATGCGCTAATAGCCGCGCCATCTGTTCGAGCTCAAACGACATTTCATTTATAAAATCTTTTTTATCCGGCACCACCAACTCGGCGGCGTTGGATGGCGTTGACGCCCGCACATCGGCCACGAAATCGGCCAAACTTTCGTCTCTTTCATGGCCAACTCCGCAGACAACGGGAATTTTACTGCCATAAACCGCTCGGGCGACATCTTCGGAATTAAAAGCTGCCAAATCCTCGAGCGATCCTCCTCCGCGGATCAAAACGAGCACATCAAAAAATGCAGCTTGATCATTAAATTCCCTAAAGGCCTGAATGATATCGGCAACCGCCGAGGCCCCTTGAACGGAAACATGCCTTAAATAAACCTCGACCCCACCCCAACGATTGGTAATAATGCGTTTAAAATCACCCCAAGCAGCGCTCTCGCCAGAGGCTATAACACCAATCCGATTTGGCAGCCTCGGAATCGCGCGTTTACGTCCCGTGTCAAACAACCCTTCAACTGCTAATTTATTTTTCAAAAGTTCGTAGGCCCGCTTCAGCGATCCATCGCCAATCAACTCGACCGATTCGACCGTAAAACTAAGCCGGCTGTTCTTCTCATAAATTTTAGGAATACCGGTCACCCGCACCTTCATTCCATCTTCGAGAGGAGCTTTTAATTTAAACAAGACCGCAAAACATCCCAAACAACTGGTTTCGTCTTTCAAATCAAAAAATACCCACTTCCCTTGGTTTACCTTATATTGAGAAATTTCCCCTTCCACGATAAATCGGCCGGCGATAATACCGTTTACCTCCGCCATGAATTGAGAAACTGAAAATACCGGCAACATACCTAAAATCCAGCTGAAGTTCCAACGAGTAAATGAAAGATAAAACTAATTACCGGTATAATCAACTGGAAAAGGAATAAAATGAAAAATAGCACCAGGACAAAACCATAACGATCCAAAAAGACTTTCACGCTGTAAAGGGAGTCGGGCAATAAAGCATAGAGAACCTTCGATCCGTCGAGCGGCGGGAAAGGCATCAAATTAAAAATCATTAGGAGCACGTTCGCATAAACAATGATTGCTAAAAATGGCGCGATAGCAAGTTCTGGAACCAACCGATACACAAAGGCAAAACCAGAGGCCAGAAGTAAATTTGCCATTGGCCCCGCCAAACCTACTAAAGCCGAACCCCAACGCTGGTTTTTCAAATTGTATGGATTATAAGGAACAGGCTTGGCATAAGCAAACAGAAAACGTCCACCCGAGGACACAAATAATAAAAGCGGCATGAGAATAGTCCCCCACAAATCGATGTGAGATCGCGGATCAAGTGTCAAACGCCCCGCGTATCTGGCCGTGGGATCACCCAGCCGATCGGCCATCCAACCGTGAGCGTACTCATGAATAATAGCCGATGGAATGATTATAAAAAAATAAAACAATAAACCTAAATAATCCATAGGATTGACAAAAGTTGAATAGTCGGCTATACTAAGCCCACTTTACATTATAAACCAGTTATCTTAAATTCGCAATTATTATACCTCTTATGAGCATGTCTTGCGCCTTCTGCATGAAAAAAGCTGCCCGAGCCAATCATGTCAGCCACTCGAACGTTAAAGTTCCACGCCGCCAAAAGCCAAATCTTCAACTTTTAACGGTCGGCGGAATGAGCCTTCGGGTCTGCTCCGGCTGCCGTCGCACCTTCCAGAAAAAAGCGGCCTAAGCATCAAAAAACCAGTCCTCGCGGATTGGTTTTTTAATCGTTTGGCGATCAAATGGTCAGACCTATCCCGGAAAGGTAGGTGGTAAACCGCACGCCGAACCCACGGGTCCGACAAATATAGGTAAACCGTTGCTTATAATTACAGAATAGTTTTTGCCATTCGACACCAAACTACCTTTACTGTACTCCGGCAATTTTTCGCTGTCAACTGAAACAATAAACCGGTCGCCTGAGGTGATCTATTATTGTTATTCTAGGACATTGTCCATGTTCACATCGTAAAGTATCTCTTCTTGAATCTGACGATATTCGAGAATTTCATTATCCGGGATCCACAGTTTTATTTCACGTTCAGCTTCAAGAGGCTGATCGGAACAATGAATCAGATTGCGAACCGCGCGTCCGTCAACACTGGATAAATTATATGAATCAAGCGTAAAGTCGCCGCGGATGGTACCGA
>MFQK01000029.1:0-2411 GCA_001783035.1 Candidatus Magasanikbacteria bacterium RIFCSPLOWO2_02_FULL_44_11 | reverse complement strand
TCGAGCCGACAATTTTTTTCACAATACCGACTGCTTCGTTTCCTTCCCAGACCATAGCGACGACGGGACCGGAAGACATAAATTGAACCAAAGCGCGGACAATATCTTTCCCATACTCAATCGCCGGTTTTTCAATCGGCAAATTCGCACCAGCCCTGCCTTTAATGGTAATTTGACCTTTTGCCTCATACCATGCGTTGTCTTTCTGGTAATGCGTCCAAAGACGTTTTTCATCGAGAACGAACATCTTTAAAGCGACCAACTTAAGGCCGGTACGTTCAAAACGTTTGATAATTTCACCAATTAGCGAGCGCTGGACGCCATCTGGCTTGATGATGACAAATGTTCGCTCTTTTTTCGGATGCATAATCGTTTAATCTAAATATTTTTATTGGCTCTATACTACCAATTCTTGGCCAAAAAGTCAACGGTCAAAAGGTGACATTTCTACTTTGGTTTGACACGGTCAAAAAAGTACAGCCATACGAAAAGCCACACGTGAAGCCCGCTTATTGACGATAACCATGAGGCTGGCGAGCACAATTGAGGTTCGTATTGAACGTCTATAGCAATAGACCGAGACGGCTCTACGCAGACGGCGCTGCTTTTCAGGTGTTACCGCCAAATCGTAAGCCATGGGTCCGGCCCGCCGGGTTTTGACTTCAATAAAATAAACCTCATCGTTCTTTCGAGCCACAATGTCGATTTCACCAGTCGTCGTATGGTAATTTTGGTCAATGACCACAAAACCTTTTCGTTCTAAAAAAGAACAAGCCTGGGTCTCACCCCAACGGCCTATTGTCTTCCCCCCTTGAAACATATTATTTTTTCGGTAAGTATTTTTCTAATCGAGCGCGCTCGGCTTGTTCCGCTTTAATAGCGGGTATACGCCTAAACGTATAAAGAAGCAGACGGGAGAGCCAAACAGCCGCAACTATCAAAAGTAGGCCATACCACACCCTCCAGCCGAGAAAAAAAACCCGTTGTTGCCGGAAAACAAAAAGAAGCAAACCAATAATGCCCGTCGTAAGACCGAGAGCGGCGTAACGAACCATGACTAAACGAATCGCTTTGCTGGACTGATAACGTCGAAACATTAATACTACCAAAGCGGCTAAAATACAGCCTAATAAAACAGCCAAATAAACACCGACAATTCTTCCCCGGGCCGGGTCCGGCTGGTTGAACCAATACGTTCCGTAAAACAAATGCTTGAAACTCATACCGCTGGTGTTGATTTATTTTTTAAAAAGTAGACAATAATGATTGTTGTTAAGCATCACCTGTTCCACCAATGCCAGATCGGCCTGTTTAGCCAGCTCAATTACCGTTTCTGGTTTAACTATTAATTCTCCAGTTGGTCCGAGCGGTCCAAGCTGTTTTGACCAATCAACGACGACAACGAAACCGCCCGCTTGGGTAAGTCGTGCCGCTTCATGCAAGACCGA
Organism: Candidatus Magasanikbacteria bacterium RIFCSPLOWO2_02_FULL_44_11; assembly: GCA_001783035.1. Lineage (GTDB taxonomy): Bacteria > Patescibacteriota > Patescibacteriia > Magasanikbacterales > GWA2-37-8 > 2-02-FULL-45-10. Next base: position 963 of record MFQK01000029.1, on the reverse strand, counting down.
CAGCTTATCTTTAACTAAAAAGATGACGTTTGTCAAGATCACAGCGTGTAAACTTTTCTCAGGAATTGGCGTCCGGCCACATTTTTCAATATCTGACCAAACCGGCTGAATATTATGATGGTTAGCTTCTACCTTAACGCGGCTCTTAATATCTTCAAGAACGTCTTTAATAATATCAACGGCATACACTATCCCTTTGTCGCCGACCATTTTTGACGCCAAAAAAATAAATTGACCGGTGCGACCACAACCAAAATCAGCCACGCGCATACCCACGCCCAGATGCATTTTTTCTAAAACAATTCGGGGGTCAATAAGTGCTGTTCCAGAAGTCATAAACTAGCGAACAAAAATTTTACCAACCGTGGCCATTAAAAATCCCTGGAATAATCCGGTGATAAGTAAAAAACCGATCAATACCAGAATAATACCGATGCATTTATAAAGAAGCCGGCTGCCGCCATTATAACCCAGCTTGGCCTCGGCCCAGGCGTTGGTGCCAAAATTCTGGATAATCCATTCGGTTTTAATGACCGATCCGGCGCCAACAAGCACTGCGATGAGGCCGACGAAAATTTGCATAGACAAAGATAAGAATATCTAGATAATAACACAAAAAAGCACCGGAGGGCAACAGAATAAAGAAAAAAACGGCCGCCTGGGTCATTTTTCAGTATCTTCAAACACTTTCGAAAAAGTGGTTAGAGAAAAACCGTGTGGCAGATAGGTCTGTAAAGATCCTACCTACCACCCGAATATAGCAGGCTTTGTTGCTTTTTTTGTTGCTTTTTAACCTTAGCCAAACTAAATTTAGTTGTGCTGTAATCATACACTTTGCTCGAACTTTTTTCGAGCGAAAACTGAACGACTGAATCAGCCCCGCCACCGCCTCGCAGAGCCTCGGCGGACACCAAAGAAAAATGTTCCTTGCTTTTCGGATTTGCGCGCGACCAATTTCTTCTA
>MFQK01000028.1:16791-36740 GCA_001783035.1 Candidatus Magasanikbacteria bacterium RIFCSPLOWO2_02_FULL_44_11 | reverse complement strand
AAGCAGTAGCTAGGGCAAGGAATACGAAAGTGGTCAGTGACAGTAGTGTGCTTGCCTTTTTCGTAATAATCGCTTTGACTTATGGATTAAATTGGGTAGACTGATGTCGAAAGTTTGTGGAATATTACAACCACGAACGACCGCAATGGAATTTAAAAAAAATGACTCCGGTAGAATACCGGAATCATCTTTTGAAATCCAAAAAGTAGGTTTTTAATTCGTGTCTACTAAATGGGGTACGAATCAAAGGGTTTTATTAGGTTTATAAACAATTAGTCGGCAATGCCACCTGGTGACAATGTGACGCCTTCGCTCAAACCGTTAACCGTGCCTTCCAAAGTACCGGTGATGGTATACGAACCGGATGCAGCCGTATACGTGTACGCACCACTATTTGGATCATTTGGAACTTGTCCCATATATGGGGAAGCACAACCGGTCGCTGCCCAACCGCTTGAATTCAAACAAGCATAGTTGCCAGAACCTAAACCAACGCTGCTGCCGGCTGGATAGGCGTTTTGATCAGTGTAATAAAGCTCGAGCGCAGTCTGCAGTTGTTTTAAGTCAGACAAACGTTTTGAGTCGCGCGCTTTGACGCGGGCTGAACCCAGAGCCACTACTGCCAAGGTTGACAATAAACCAATGATCGCGATAACGACCAAGAGTTCAATCAACGTAAAACCTCGTTTGTTCATAATTTTTTCACCCCCTTCCGATAATCTGTTTGCGAAAACATAACCTCTAATTTATATGCCCAGCACCTTCCGGACTTTTTCTACAATTTCCGACGGCTTAAAATGGGCTTTAATAAGATAATCAACCGCGCCGGCTTCCAGACCTTTTTCAACATCATCTTTTTGTCCTAAATTAGTCAATAAAATCACGGGAATATTTTTGGTCGCCACGTCTTCTTTTAATTGTTTCAAGACGCTGAAACCATCCATTTTTGGCAACAAAACATCGAGTAAAATAATATCTGGTTTTTTCTTTTTAGCATCGGCCAATCCTTTTTCACCATTATCCGACGTACTTATTTTAAAGCCCTCCATTTCAAATTTCTTCTGGTAAATACCAGACAAGAAAACATCATCCTCCACCAACAAAACATGGACTTTATTTGTTTCTTCGGACATAAATACGATATAAGTGATTTCTCCCCCTAAATGTTCTCTGCATTATAACACGTTCCGTAGGGCAAGACCAATAGCGACAGACATACGTGGGGCGATAGCCTGGAGTATGGGCCGCAAACCATTTTGATAAACCACACGGCCCCATGGGTCGCCGATATAACATTTCATTTTAAATTTTTCAGAAATATGTTCCGCCAAATACGGTAGCAGCGCGCTCCCGCCGGTTAAAATAACTTTTTCAGGACGCTTATCTTGATTGGCGCTCTGCCGAAGATAAAGTTCTAAACTATATTCAATTTCTTTTAAAATCGGTTCAATAATGGAATTAAAGACAATCAGGAATTGTTCTTTTTTTATGGCTGTTTCATTTGGATGCGCCATGAGATACGAAAAAACATCATGTTTGAGTTGTTCCGTTGTTTTGCCCGGCTCGAGCCCGAGTGTCGCGGCAAGAATAGCGTTCATCTTATCACCACCGCGCTCGATACTGTGGTGCGTCACCGGCACCGCCTGGTCAACAATAAAAAAATTAGTCCGCTCGGCGCCAATGTCCACAATTACTTGCGTGGCCTTATCTTTTCCAACAAGCGACCTGGCCAAGGCGATTGATTCGGGCTCCAGCGACTCGAGCGTCAAGCCGGCCTCTTGAAAAACTTTGGTATAGAAAACAACGATGGCCCGCGGTACGGCATTGACAAGAACACGTTGCGTCTTGGTTTCAGAGACATCGGGCAATACTTGCGAATCAATCACCATATCTTCGAGCGGATAAGGTAGTAATTTTTTAATTTCCGCCCGCATAATCCGATCGAATTCCTCACGCTTGACCATGGGCAGAGTCACGATGGCATGAAAAACCGTCGAAACCGGCAGGCTCGCCACGGCAATTTTTGATTGTACCTTTGCTTCATCGCAAACCGCTCGGATGATGCTCGCATATGCGGTAATTTTGGATTGATCAACCAAAATCACGGGCGCCGTAGCCGGTTTTTGTTCAATCGGACGCAAACCGACATTCTCCTCGGCCGCTTCTTGCTTAAAAAGTAACTGATGAATATCTTGCGCACTCTCGGTAAACCCATAGGTATGCAAAACCGCCCGCTTCTTTTCATTGCGGAGCTCGACGAGCTTGACACCACCGGCACCCAAATCGATGCCAAGATATGATCGTAGTTTACCAAAACCAAACATGCATTCTTATATAGAGTAACAGCTACAACCAGTATAGCAAAAAAATCGCTTCCTATATAGAGCGCTGTTGATAACTAACGAAAAAACTAGTAGAATGGTGGCAGGCTGGGTAGTGATTACATTTTCGCTTTCCTCGGCCGCGAGGCCTCAGGGCGACGACTGCGGTCGTCGAACCCGCTCAAATGTAACCACTACCCCGCCTATTTCATGATTCTATGATTTTACTCTACAACACACTGACCAAAAAAATCGAAGAGTTTAAGCCTTTAAAAAATAAAAAAGTAGGCTTATATGCTTGTGGCCCGACGGTCTATCATCACGCGCATATCGGTAATCTGCGCGCGTATCTTTTTGAAGACATTTTGAAACGCGTTTTGATCCACCAGGGTTTCAAAGTAAAACATATCATGAACATCACCGATGTCGGCCATTTGACCAGCAACGGCGATACGGGTGAAGATAAAATGGAAAAAGGTTCCCGACGAGAAAAAAAGTCGGCCTGGGAAATTGCAAAATTTTATACACAATCTTTTTTAAAAGATACTGCCAATCTTAATATTCTCCCGCCCGACAAACTTCCCCGGGCGACCGATCATATCAAAGAACAAATCAACCTGATTAAACTTTTAGAAAAAAAAGGCTTTACCTATCGCACGGCCGACGGTATCTATTTTGATACGTCAAAATTACCAGACTATGGCAAGCTCGCCCGTCTTCGCAGTCAAGATTTGAAGGCCGGAGCACGAGTGGAGTTCGGTGAAAAGAAAAATATCACGGACTTTGCGCTTTGGAAATTTTCGCCGTCAGGAGAAAAACGGCAAATGGAATGGAAAAGCCCATGGGGTCTGGGCTTCCCCGGCTGGCATATTGAATGCTCGGCTATGGCTACAAAATATCTTGGCCAGCCGTTTGACATCCACGCCGGCGGCATCGACCATATTCCCGTGCATCATACGAATGAAATTGCGCAAAGCGAAGCGGCGTTCGACAAATCACTGGCCAATGTTTGGATGCACAGTGAATTTTTGTTGATCAGCGAAACAAAAATGGCCAAGTCCGGCGATAATTTCATTACGCTCACTACCCTTATCGAAAAAGGTTTTAGCCCGCTCGCCTATCGTTATTTTTTACTGCAAGGACATTATCGCAAGCAGCTCAATTTTACCTGGGAAGCTTTGGAAGCCGCCCAAACGGGTTTGGAACGACTATACGAGGCAGCTCGGCGGCTCCCTAAAAAATTACCTGAAAATAAAACCCTGCCTGAAGCATTCCATAAGCACATCACTAACGACCTTGATCTTCCCGGCGGGCTCGCCTTAATATGGAAGGCGGTCAACGAAAAAACCATCGACCAAAAAACATTACTCCACTTCGATGAAATTTTGGGATTAGATATTAAAAAGAATATAAAAGAAAAAAAAGCCGCGGCACTGCCATTGGAAATCGAGAAACTAGTGAAACAGCGTGACACAGCCCGAGAAAACAAAAATTGGGACGAAAGCGACCGGCTGCGTCAGGAGCTCGAACAGCACGGCTACTCTGTCATAGACACCAAAGAAGGTACTAAAATTATCGAAAAATAAGCTCTAAAATAAGGAAGCCTACAGCTTCTCACTGCCCGCTTTCAGTCAAGACAAGTGCTTATTTTACACCCACCCCTTTTTCTTGAAAGTAAACAACATGGTCGCCGCCCCCATGAAAGATGTGGAAATAATAATAAAAAACCCCCATGGATGATCAACAAATGGCGTGCCCGGCGCGCGAATCGCCAAAATAGCCGCCAACAGCGTCAAAGGAAACGTCAACACCGAAATAATCGTTAAAGTTTTCATCACTTCATTTGTCCGCAGCGTCAAAATAGACTCATTCGTTTCGTGGAGCGCGTTAATACTTTCCTTTTGACTTTCCAACATATGCCAAATTTCCGTAGTATTTTCTCGCAAACCGGTGATAAATGATTGATAGTTGACGACGCGCAGATCGTGACCGCCATAAATTACCAGACGATCGAGTACCAGGCGATGTCCCTGCATGGTCCGACGAAAAGTGACAATGTTCGTTTTAAGCCGCAAAATTTCCTTAGCCATATGCCCCTCATTTCTCAGTTGGCCAAATAATTCTTTATCGACGCTGTTAATATCGGCATTAATATGCAATAAACTTGGAAAAATCGCGTCGCATAAACGAGACCAAGCCTCCAAAAAAATATGCACGGCTGTCCCGTCGAAAAAACGCTGCCGCACATCGACGTTTTTCCGGCATTCCGCAAAAAATGATTCCAAACGCGGAAGGCTGCCGTCATGAAAAGAGACAAAAAATTGGGAACTCAAAAAAATATCCACTTCCGTAAAACCGAGACGCTTGGTCTCGCGATTAAAAATGGGAAAATGAAGAATAATCAAATAATAATGTCCTCTTTTGACAATTTTAGGACGTTGAAACGGGGGCAACGCCTCGGCAATATCGGCTCTTTCAAAACCAAACCTTTTACCAAGCTCGCTCAACTCTTTTTCATGCTGACGCGAAACGTTAACCCAAACCAAGCCGTTTGCTTCCACCTCCTGAATGTATTTCATAATCGAAATGAAGAATCTAAATGGTCATTCCAGAACCATTTCCTAACCAGTGAGATTATATCGAAGATACACTTTCGTAAGTATATCATATATGGTATACTTAAGGCTATATGACAGATCGAAAAAGAGAATCAATAAACTTACTTGAAACACCCATCCTAGAGGTGGATAAAAGCGCTGTTGAAACGGAATCGACCGAAAAAATAATATCCCCAAAACAAGAAACGACGCCGGAAGAAAAAACAACTTCCCAACCAACAAGCCTGTCCCCCGCCAAAAAACAAATTACCACCCGAGAATTAGACGAGCTTATAACCGCCGTCGAAAAAATACTGGAAAAAGATTTATCCAACGCCTACCGACGGCTGTCGCCAATCGCTCAACAGGAATTTAAATTGAAGGGCGAACAAACCGCTCGTTCCATTCGCACACTGCTTAATTCAACCAAACTCAAAGTGCGAAAAATATTTCATCTTATACTCCAGTGGTTAAAAATACTTCCTGGCATTAACCGTTTTTTCCTGGAACAGGAAGCGAAAATCAAAACCGACCGTATCATACTCCTTCACCGGGAACGCCAACAAAAAAACTATGCCTTGGCTTGAGTATTTTAATGTTTTTACTTCCAACGCGGCGATAATCGGTACTTACCCCAACGCCTATCCGATTATTTTAGGCATACTTTCCACCGTCACCGGATTGGCGGCGCTTTTTATTGTACGCTCGATATTACATAGCCAAAGCCGAGCCGGTAAAGCTTTTCATAAAACGGTCCTGCTTATTAAAGTGCCTAAAGAAAAAAAGAACGAAGACCAAAGCAAAACCACAACCGAGACAATCGACCAAATTCGCGAACAAATCGCCGTGGCCGACACCCTTTTCTCGTCTATCGCCGGTCTCAAGCGCGAACGCGGGCTTGGCGCCTGGCTCCGCGGCCGAAACGACCATATTTCTTTTGAAATCGTCACCGCCTTCAACCAAATTTCTTTTTACGTCGCCGTACCCGATAAACTAAAAGAATTCGTCGAACAACAAATCCATGCCCAGTATCCCCACGCCGAAATCAGCGAAAAAACGGACTATAATATCTTCCAACCGGAATGCCACATTGTCGGCGCCCATCTCCGGTTTAAAATGCCATCGGCCCTGCCCTTCAAGACTTACAAAAAAATGGACAGCGATCCTTTGGTGGCCATCCTAAACCCGCTTTCCAAAATTGGCGAGCACCAGGGGGCATTAATCCAATACGTTGTCAGGCCGGCCGGAACCGGCTGGCGTCATGGCGGCGTAGAAATGACTAGAGAAATAAAAAAAGGTAAAAAATTCGAAGATATCGTCGGTGGACGCGGTTTTATCGATTTGATGAAAAATTTCTTTTCTACCAGCGCAGCCAACCAGGAAACCGCCGAGCATAAATATCAGCTTACCCAAATGGAAGAAGAAATGGTCAAAGCGATGGAAGATAAAATGAGTCATGGCGGTCTGGAGCTAACCATGCGGATAGTGAGTTCCGGTGAAAACCGGGAAACAGCCCAAATGAACCTGGAAAATATCGTGAATGCTTTCAGCCAGTACGCTATTTATCACTACGGCAACTCCCTAAAAGCCGCCGTGCCACGCAAACCACACAACCTGATACACGATTCCATCTACCGATCGTTCGACGACAAACACCATTTTGTGGCCTCGACCGAAGAGATGGCCAGTTTCTGGCATTTACCGGTGCCTTCCACCGAAACACCCCACATTAATTGGCTGGGGGCGCGAAAATCTCCCCCGCCGACAAACATGCCCAAAGAAGGCATCGTTCTTGGCCGCGCCATGTATCGCGGTGAAGAAACAATCGTTCGCATGAAACGCGATGACCGGCGACGACATTTATATACCATCGGTAAATCGGGCAGCGGTAAATCGGTCTTTATCCAAAATTTAGCAATCCAGGATATTCAAAACGGCGAAGGCGTCTGCGTGATCGATCCGCACGGCGATTTTGTGGAATATGTCTTGCAGCATGTTCCCAAAGAACGCGTCGACGATGTCATTTACTTTAACCCCGCCGATGTCGACCGGCCAATCGGACTAAATATGCTCGAGGCCAACACCGAAGAACAAAAAGATTTTGTGGCCCAAGAAATGATTTCAATATTCTACAAACTTGTTTCCGACCCGTCCATGATCGGCCCGATGTTTGAACATCAAATGCGCAACGTTATGCTCACTCTGATGGCCGAAAAAGAAACTCCGGGCACCATGGCCGAAATCCCCCGTATGTTTACCGACGACGCTTTCGTAGCCGAATGGAAGAAAAAACTGACCGACCCGGTAGTGCGCGCTTTTTGGGAAAAAGAAATGGCCAAAACTTCAGACTTCCACAAATCCGAAATGTTGGGTTACTTAATTTCCAAAGTCGGCCGCTTCGTCGAAAATGCCATGGTCCGTAATATAATCGGCCAATCCAAATCCGGTTTTAATTTTCGCGAAGTGATGGATAAAAAGAAAATTTTATTGGTTAATCTCTCAAAAGGCCTGGTCGGCGAAATCAATGCCAATCTCCTTGGTATGATTGTCGTTTCCAAATTACAAATGGCCGCGCTTGAACGCGCTTCCCTCCCCGAGGAAGAACGCCAAGATTTTTATTTATACATGGATGAATTCCAAAACTTTATTACCGATTCCATCGCCACCATTCTCTCCGAGGCCAGAAAATACCGGCTGGAATTAATTATCGCCCACCAGTACATGAAGCAGTTGGAAGACAACAAAGGTAAAACCACCGTGCGCGATGCCGTCTTGGGCAATGCGGGCACCATAGTTAGTTTCCGCATAGGCGTGGAAGATGCCGAAGTCCTTAGTAAGGAATTTGCGCCGGTGTTCAGCGCCTACGATTTAGTCAATGTCGAACAACATACGGCTTATATCAAACTTCTTATTGACAACACGGCCGCAAAACCGTTTAATATGATGACCTATCCGCCGAAACCGGGAAACAAAGAACTCGCGGCGGCCATCAAAGAATTGTCCCGTCTCACCTACGGCCGTCCACGGGAATTGGTAGAAGAAGAAATACTGGAAAGAACGCAGCTTGGTGCTTCCACCCCGACCGTTGATAGCAGTGAAACAACTCCTTAACCATATGACCACTCTTTACCGAAAATACCGCCCCGCCAAATGGAGCGATGTCTGCGACCAAGACCACGTCCAAAAAACTCTTCAAAACGAAATCGTGCTTTCGACCATCGCCCATGCTTATCTTTTTTCTGGACCGCGCGGAGTTGGAAAAACCACTTCCGCCAGGCTGCTGGCCAAAGCTATAAATTGCACCGACCGCAAAAAAAACAGCGCCGAACCATGTAACGCTTGCACCTCATGTATCGAATTAAACGCCGGCAGACACATCGATGTTATGGAAATCGATGCCGCTTCACAGACCGGCGTCGATAATGTCCGTGAAAATATCATCGAAAACGCCCAATTCAAACCGACCAAATCCGCTTATAAAGTTTTTATCATCGACGAAGTGCACATGCTGTCGAACCACGCCTTCAATGCACTTCTCAAAACACTGGAAGAACCTCCGGCTCATGCTATTTTCATTTTGGCGACGACGGAACTGCATAAATTACCGGCCACAGTCATCTCCCGCTGCCAGCGCTTCCATTTCAAAAAAATCAGCTATGAGCCGATGCTTAATCGTCTCCGAAAAATCGCGCAAGAAGAAAAAATTTCCGTTGAACAAAAAGTCTTCGACGGGGTCATTGCCAAAAGCGACGGCTGTCTGCGTGATGCCGAGAGCTTGCTCGGACAAATTTTTTCCCTAAACCTGAAAAATATTACCGCCCGAGATGCCGAGCTAATGCTGCCGTCAGTCAACCACGAAATAGTCCTGAATTTTATCAAACATCTTACAAACGGTGAACCTCGCGAAGCCGTCAACCTTTTGCACGCCGAAATTCATAACGGCCAATCGCCGGACCAGTTTGCTTTAACTTTGCTCGAGCTGCTCCGGGCGCTCTTGATTATCAAAATGAGCAACTCGACCGATCTTTATCGCTCCGACTACAGCGATCATATGCTTGGTGAGCTGCAAAACCTGGCCAAAAATATTGCCCAAACCACGCTTATCACCATGATTGAACTGGCTCTAAAAAGACGGCTCGACGCTAAAACTTCACCCTTACCGCAATTACCGCTCGAACTTTTGGCAGCCGAGGTGGTCGCTCTGGTAACCGGGCCGACCATGCCGATTGGCTCACCTGAGATAGAAAAAAAAACTTCAATCATAGTAACACCCCCTAAAGAAACGATAAAATCCATTGTTCCGACCACAAAACCATCTGTCCTGGCCACAACCATCGAGCAAATTCATAGCAAATGGGCGAGTTTAATAGAAAAAATCAGCGAGACCAACCATTCCCTGACATTTATCCTTAAAATGTGCACCCTCAAACGATTGGAACATAATCTCTTGGTCCTGGGCGTCCCCTATTCATTCCATAAAGAAAAAGTTGAAGAACTCAAAACAAAGCGCGTCATCGAGCAAGCCCTCCATGGTTTTTTTCAAGAACAAGTTCTGATAAGTTGTGAAATCGAGGAAGCGGTGACCGCCCCGCCGACTGCCGACCTTACTTCATTGGCTCTGGCTTTTGGTGGCGAAGTGGTTGACTAATCTCGTCCCGTTCGTTATCGTAAATATATGGCCCTAAGACAAAGAAAAGCTTTTAGAACACCTCCTAATATGAAAAAAATCTTTGCCTTAGCCCTGGTGATTTTTATTTCTTTATTTGGAATAGTCTCCTACCGGCAAAGGCATCGCTTACCAATTAAAGCCTGGGTGGCGGCAAATGAGGAACAAGTCACGATTGCCGCGGCCACGACGACAGCGCCAAAACCAACCATCCCCAAGGCGGTTAGTTTGTCTGTTCCCCATATTTGGGAAATCCCCGACGGTGTTTGGGTCAAGCCATGGAATAATGCTTGCGAAGAAGCCAGTATTATCATGATCGAAGAATATTATCTATCGACGGCTAAAAGAAAACTCCCACCCAAAGAAATTAAACAAAAATTATGGCCTCTCTTTACGTGGGAAGATAAAATTTTTGGGTCTAACGCGGATACCGATGCCGCCAGAACGGCTCGTATCATCAACGAATACAGTTCTTTCAGTGCGACCGTCATAAAAAATCCAAAGTTGGAAGATATTAAAATGGAAATAAGTCTTGGCCATCCAGTGATGTCTTTTCACTATGCCAAAGGCATGAATCCCGATCATCGCTTTGCAATCAACGGCTCATACTATCACGTTATGGTCATTACTGGCTATGACGATATCAAACAGGAATTTCTGATCAACGATTCCGAGTTCAAGAACGGTCTTGACTATCGCTACCCATATGCTACTATTATGGACACTTTACACGATTTCGACCATAAACGACGTAAAGCCGACGGACCTCCGACTGTCCTTTTCACACAGCCAAAACAGCTAGTTAAACCGCGCGGAAAAGGAACTATTTATCTGGTCGAAAACAACGAAAAACGTTATATTTCATCACCGCAAGTTTTCAAAAACCATCGTTGGTCGTGGAGCGCAGTCAAAACGGTTGATGCCGAATGGTTAATGAATTTACCAAGCGGCTCGACTATTACGAAATAAAAAAATTCGGGGATCGTCTAACGGCAGGACCGCAGACTCTGAATCTGCGTATCTTGGTTCGAATCCAAGTCCCCGAGCCAAATTGTATGTTGCAAAAATAGCATTTTTTGATATAATGACGATATGAAATTCACTCGCACAAAAAAGTTACTTTTTGCAAATAACAAAGGTGGTGTTGGTAAAACTACCTTGGCTTTTAATTGTGCCGTGTCTTTTGCTAAACAAGGATATAAAACTGTATTAGTTGATCTTGACCCGCAGTGTAATCTTTCTCGCCTATCACTGGGAGACAATTATTATGAAAAAAATTTATTTTCTTCACAAGAAAAAAATATTTATGATGTGTTAAAAGGGGTGGTAGAGGGCGGCTCGGATATAAATCTAAATATACCATTTATTCAAATTCCAAATAGCAATAATAATCTTTCTTTGATGAAGGGTAGTGTTGAACTTTCGCTTTATGAAAATATACTAGTCACGGCTTATGGACAGGCGGCGGCAGGACAACAACTTGGCTATTTTCAAACTAGCGCAATTGACAGATTCCTTAGAGAACGAGGTTTAAAAGACGAAGTGGATGTTTTTGTTATTGATACTTCTCCTAGTCTATCATTATTAAATCAAATTATTTTTCTTGGTTCAGATTATTTTGTCGTTCCTATGATGCCCGATGCCTTTAGTGTGCAGGGTATCGAAAATCTCGGCAGTATTTTTGAAAAATGGAAACAGAACTGGAAAGTTACAGGTAAGGCTTTGTCGGGAAATACAGAAAGTAAATATGTGCTTTCTGGCGATGGGTTATTTATTGGATATATTATTAATTCCTATAATGTATATGGCAAACAACCAATAAAAGATCACCGCCATTGGATTGAGGAGCTTCCTGCTAAAGTTAAAAAAAATTTATCAGAAAAGCACGGACGAAATGGTTTGGTGGAAAGAAGTTGGAAAAATCCACTTGCGGAAATTCAGGATTATGGCAGAATCCCAGCAAAATGCCAAGAAGTCGGGGTGGCGATCTTTGATCTTGATCCAAATTTAATTGAAGAAATACACTTAGGAACAAAAGAGAACATTGAAAAATCTAAAGAAGAATTCAAAATGCTAACAAATAATGTTTTAAAAATATTGGCAGAATACTAAATCTTAGTTCTAACATCGTCTACGACTAGGAGCCCGGTCAGACAAAACACACCTAGTGCTTCGTTTTTTTGTATAAATACGAATAAAATGATACGATTAAAACATATAACAAAAAATTTATTTCCTATCAAACCAAGATCGGCGCTATTAAAATGAGATAAATATTTATATGTTCAAATACCTGATTTTTGAGTCAATTTCTATAATCGTGGGAATTGTGGCAATTGCCACTATACTTATCCGGTTTTATAAATATAGAAATCTTGCAGACTTTTTTAAATTAAAAACAATATTAATATCCACCATCTTGCTGATAGTGGCAATTTTTACGTGGACTCTATCAAACAAAACATACGCCCCCGATTTTGCAATGCCGACGTTCAATCGCTCACACGCGCCAGGAGGCCTACCACCATCGATTCCTTTTACAGGAATGTTGGATTTTTTTACGAATAAAAATAGATTTGAAAAAGTAAAAGATATCGGAGCCGATCCGAATGATGTGCCGACTGAATCGCAAAAACCGGACGCAGATGGTATTGTACGTATTTCCTTGCGAGCTCAAGAAGTTATTTCCGAGATTGCGCCGGAAATTTATTTTAATTACTGGACATATAACGGGCAAACACCGGGACCCATGCTTCGCGTTAAAGAAGGTGATACGGTTGAGGTTGCTCTTACCAATGACCCAACCAGCCTACACGACCACAATATTGACTTACACGCTGTCACTGGACCGGGTGGAGGGGCGAAACTTACTCATGTGGCGCCTGGGGAAACCAAGATATTTAAATTCAAGGCGCTCAATCCAGGGCTATATGTGTACCACTGCGCAACGCCAAATGTAAGCACTCATAATTCTCACGGACAATACGGGCTTATTCTCGTTGAACCAAAAGAGAAACTTGAACAAGTTGATAAAGAATTTTATATTGTTCAAGGAGAATTATATACAATGGGACAAATCGGAAAAAAAGGACTGATTCCGTTTGATGCCGCCGCTCTCATCGACGGCAAACCAAACTACGTAACTTTTAATGGAAAAATTCAAAGCGCTCCGCGGATGTACGCCAATGTCGGCGATAAAATTCGAATATATGTTGGCAATGGTGGAGTAAATCTTATTTCTTCGTTCCACGTCATCGGAGAAATTTTCGATACCGTATATCCAAACGCAAGCATTGGCGGATCCCTTGAACACAATACACAAACCGCACTTGTATTACCTGGCGGATCAACGATTGTGGAATTCACCGTAGATGTGCCCGGTACATACCTGCTAGTCGATCATGCTCTTGCCCGAATGAATAAGGGTGCCTGGGCCGAACTCGTGGTCAGAGGAAATGAAAATCATGATATTTTTTCACCCATAAGAAATGACCACATGGAGTAGGCACACCATTATTGTTACAAGTAAGAAATAGCTGACTAATTTCGTCTTATAACACGATGGACAGAAACCGGTCGCTCGCATGGACGAGGAAGGCAACCCTCTTCAAGGGGTGGAATAATATTGAAGAAACTGTCGATGTGAACGGAACGTGCCTGACGGCTGCCTAAAACAAGCGGCCTAGGCCGTACCCAACCTACAACACGCAACGAGATTTCCGGCCATGAAGTCTCCTGCCGGCAGGCACACCCAAAAATCGGCCGGCAACCATGTCAACAAAGGTTGCCGGTCTTTATCTTTCCGTAAAGATATGCTAAAATAGCCCCACTTTACGCTCTATGACCACTATTATTGATGGCAAAGCAATTGCCAAAAAAATTGAACAAGATGTGCAAAAACGGGTTAACGTTCTTCGTCAAAAAGGAATTTCTCCGAAACTGCACGTTATTTTAGTTGGTGATAATCAAGCCTCACAAACATACACCCACACCAAGGCTAAAGCAGCCGAACGCGTGGGTATTGACTTTACGCTCCACAACTTTCCAGCTACTATTTCAGAAGATGATTTAATCGCGTCCCTGCAAAAAATCCAGGCCGATGGGACCGTTTCCGGTTTAATCATCCAAATTCCCCTACCTGAACACTTATACACTGAAAAGGTTATCAATAGCATCAACCCAAAAATTGATATTGATTGCCTGACCAACACCAACTTGGGCAGACTGGTAATGAACCAACCGCTTTTTACGCCGCCGACACCAACAGCGGCGCTTCGCATACTTGATGAAATCGCTTTTAACCCGAAAGGAAAAAATATTACCATTATCGGGACAGGCGCGCTTGTCGGCAAACCATTGGCTATTATGCTAATAAACGCCGGCGCAAGCGTAACGACTATTAACAGCCGCACGACCAACTCTAAAGAAAAATGTTTATCGGCGGACGTGATAATCTCCGGTGTTGGCAAAAAAAATATAGTCACCGCGGCTATGGTAAAACCGGGAGCCATTGTCATCGACACCGGATTCGTCTATGAAAATGGCATTCTTTCGGGAGACGTGGATTTTGACGCCATTAAAGATATAACGAGCTATATTACTCCCACGCCGGGCGGAGTTGGCCCAATAACAGTGGCCGAATTACTTCTCAATACGGTCAAAAGCGCGGAATTAAACTAAAACACACTTCCAGAAAATTTTTTCTGTTTATAATGATCGACCGGAAGGGATTTTTAAAAATGTAAGGTTTTGCCAGACGTGAGAGACTGCGCTATCGCGGTTTTTGTATGTCAATCGCGGTTTTTGTATTGACAAAACGCCAATGATAGCGCATACTACGGTTTCAAAATTATATGGCAACCAACTTTTGGCGTAAATTAAAAAAACCAATCTTTTCTCTCGCCCCCATGGCCAACGTTACCGACGTTGCTTTTCGTCGTATCATTGCCAAATATGGCAAACCAGATATCTTCTGGACGGAATTTGTTTCCTGCGACGGCCTGCAATCACCGGGCCGAAACAACCTGATGATTGATTTGAAATACGATTCAAGCGAACACCCCATCGTCGCCCAAATTTTCGGTTCCAAACCGGACAATTATTATAAAACGGCATTATTATGCCAAGAGCTCGGCTTTGACGGCATAGATATCAACATGGGCTGCCCTGACAGAAACGTTGAAAAACAAGGCGCCGGAGCTTGCCACATAAAAAACCCCAAGTTAGCGCAAGAAATTATAATGGCAACCAGGCGTGGCAGCGGCAGCTTGCCGGTATCTGTTAAAACGAGAATCGGCTATAATAAAAATGAATTATCCACCTGGCTCCCCTACCTACTCGAAACCGAACCGGCGGCTATTACGGTCCATTGCCGCACCAGAAAGGAAATGTCGCTCGTACCCGCCCGCTGGGAACATATCGCCGAAGCGGTTGCTTTGCGAGATAAATATACAAATGCTGAAAGAACATTTATCCTTGGCAATGGTGATGTAAAGGATCTTCGCGACGGCTATGCTAAAGTAAAAGAATCCGGAGCTGATGGCGTTATGATTGGCCGGGGAATTTTCGGCAACCCGTGGTGTTTCAGGCACGTCGATGACGTTCGCGCCGAAAAACCTTTTGACGATGCAATTACGCTCGAAGAAAAACTGCGCGTTATGGTTGAACATACGCGCCTTTTCGAAGAATTGTTAGGTGAACACAAAAGCTTCCAAATTATGAAAAAACACTACAAAGCCTACGTCACCGGCTTCGATAAAGCGAAAGAACTCCGCACTCGATTAATGGATGAGGCCAAAGACGCGGCCACCGTCGAACAAATCGTCCGAGAATATTTTCCAGGTATATAATCATCAGAGTATTACCTTTCAACAACATATCGCCGCCCGCTCGCGCGCGCGAGATCGAAGCAAAAACCGCCCGAAGGCGGTTTTATGCTGTTTGTTGAAAGCTAATACTCTGATGATGACTACTGTGTGTTGAAAAAGGATACAAGTAATTTAACCAAAAGGCAGATTCTCTGGCGGTTCATCCTCGTCTGCTGCACCTTTTTCTCCTTCACCTTTTTTTCGAAGATGCGGCTCGGAGGTTTCAATCGGCAAACCGGCCGGTGGTTCGGATTTCTTATGACCAGCTTTTTGCAACAACGGCGTCTTCACGAACGGCAAAGGGAAATGCCAAACAGTCGCCAATTCTTCGATATTCAAAATATAACCATCCTGAAATTTCCATTTCATTTTCCTTTTTTTGAATGCTTGGACAAAGGAATTCTTGAGACGATTACTTTTGACATGGCTGCTATCATAATGAGCATGTGTTGCCATATAGGGAACGATCGCATTTCGGTTCATTATGTGAAATTGGTTCATAGCGCCGATAATTCCCTCGATACAATGGTTCGGGCTGTAAACATTTTTTTTCGCCGCGTATAAAATACGCACCTTCGACTTAAAACCGATCTTAGAAATTTTTTCTTCGATGGCCTCGACGGTAGACCTGGTTCCGGGCGTAATATCAACTTTTTTTTCTTTTTTATCGTCGTGGTGCTCCTCTTCAAAATTCCAATGTAAAATATTAAAAAACTCTTTCAACATCAAACCTGGAACTGAACCGGCTTGCGTCAAGAGACCTCCGCCAGGCCCATGATCGTCTTCACCCTTCATCAAAGACTTTGCCAAAGTAATACCTTTATTTTTCCAATTATTATCAACCGGTTCAACAATTATTTCCAGCCATAAATTCTCACCTCGACCGATGCGGGTAAAATTTTCCAAGATTGCCGCCATAGGATCGCTAAAAACGGCATCCTTGCTCAAATTATATTGAAAGCTCGGATAAGTCCGAATCGGATAAGGATCGGGCTGTGACAGTTTAAATTCCACTCCCATAACATCATACTCTTCATTTGGGTATGAGCTGGGAATATTATCTACGTAATCTTCCACCTCGGTGATTTGGGCATCTGTATACTGCGCGTAAATCGCCGCCTCAACCAAATCACGATATTCGGCTTCGGTACGGACGAGAAATTGGATATAACCTTCAATACTGATCACTTCCAAACTAAACCACTTCTGCTTTTTTCCTTGCCAGAATTTCCCGCCCACGTCGATATGTTGCAACGTTCCGCTCAGTTGTGCAAAAATTTGCTCGACCGCTTTTGGCGATTGAATAAACATCGGCGGAATGTCCACCGCCAGAATTACCCATTCCCAATGGCTGACATTCTTAACGGTCTGGCGATACAATACCCACAACTCCCCAAGGGCTTTTATAAAAAACGCCGCGAGCGGTACCCAGGCGCCAAGAGCAAACAGTAACATGGCCTGCTCAGCTATAGGCCTCTCAAAAAAAGTCAACCAGAAAGGCAAATCGATTGTAAAACCATTCAAATCCATACCTTAATGATGCCCACCACCGCCGCCGGCGTCAACAATCCGATAAACCAGTCCGTAGACGATTAACATGGCAAAAGCTGTCCACCACCAGCCGAAAGGACCGGAAAAATAACCGGCAAAATAAGCCAAACCGCAGATGAGCGTGGCTACCACTGCTATGATGTGCCGTAAAATTGTATCGTTCATAAAAATTAATTAATATAGCTCTATTATACCAAGAAACGGACTCAAAAAACAAGACACATACATATTTTAACAACATATCGCAGCCCGTTCGCGCGGGCGAGATCGAAGCAAAAATCCGCCAAGGCGGATTTTATGCTGTTTGTTAAAATATGTATGTATCTTGTTTTTAGTCATTTCTACGCTGCCATTTTTCAACAAAAACCAAAAGCGGGCTGGCGACAAAAATCGAAGAATACGCACCACTCGCCATACCAACCAACAAAGCCAGGGCAAAATTCTTAATTGTTTCACCGCCCAAGAAATAGAGAGCGAACAATGGCAAAAGAACGGCAAAGGTGGAATTGATCGACCGCATTAATGTTTCGTTTAAAGCAACATTAACGGTCTCCGCAAAATCTTGACCGGTTTTGCGCAACACATTTTCACGGATGCGATCATAAACCACAATCCGATCCGTTACAGAAAAACCCAGCACCGCCAAAAGCGCCAAAACAAAATCAATATCAACTTCCACGCCGGCAAATCTACCTAAAACAGAAAAAACACCAACAACGACTAGAATGTCGTGGATCAAGGCCACAATCGCCAGAGCGCCATATTTCCAGCTTGATACCGGACGAGAGATACCTCGAAAGGCATACGCAACGTAAAGAACGACAGCGACGACAACAAAAAAGAGTCCCCAAAAGGCGCGGTTACGAAGTTGTGAACTAACTGTCGCGCCGATCGTTTCAAAGCGCGTTTCCAGGACTTTAGTCTCCCCTTTCTGGTAAGTACCCGTAAATTTACTGACCAATTTCTGATGATCTGGTTCATCTAAAAACCTGGTGCGAATAATAACGGCCTGGTCGCCGCTCTTTTGGACAACATTATCAACCAAACCAATTTCCTTCATCGAAGCCTGAACCTCTTCAGTAGATGGACGGTTCGGCGTAAATTGTAGTTCAACTAAACTCCCACCGGTAAAATCGATACCCAGCTTCAGGCCCCAAAGCGAAAGTGCGCCAATCGCGCCAACCATGAGCAGGCCGCTGACCGTAAACCAAATTTTTGAATATTTAACAAAAGGAAGCTGCATATTATTCCTGTTTATACCCTAAATAGAAACTATTCCCTTTTTCTTTTGATAGCTGCGTCACGATACGCATAAAGGTACGCGTGACGGTAACGGCGCTAAATAAACTGGTCAACACACCGATAATCAAGACAACAGCAAAACCCTGCACGAAACCGCTGCCAAACCACATCAATACCACGGCGCCGATAAGTGTGGTCACATGGCCGTCGCGAATAGATGGCCAAGAACGGAGAAATGATTCCTCAACCGCGCTCTTCAACATGCGGCCGGATAACAATTCTTCCTTCAGACGTTCAAAAACCAGCACATTAGAATCAACCGCCATACCGATTGAAAGAATAAAGCCGGCAATACCGGACAAGGTCAAGGTTACTCCCAATGTTTTAAAGATCGCCAAGTTTACCACGGTATAAACCAACAGCGCGGCAAAAGCGAGAAAACCTGGTAATCGGTAATACACGACCAAGAACAACATCACTAAAAGCAATCCGGCCGCGCCGGCCTTAAAGCTCTTTGATAATGAATCGGCGCCAAGCGTCGCGTCAACTTTTTGCTGGCTTATAATTTCCACCGGCACAGGCAAAGCCCCGGAATTAAGGCGTTGCGCCAAGACGCGAGCTTCATTAAAATTAAAGCCGCCGGTAATCACGGCGCTGCCGCTGGTAATCGGCTCATTCACGGTTGGAGTGCTAATAGCCTCGTTATCCAAGAAAATAGCCACCTGTTTACGGGCATTACGGGTAGTAATGTCAGAAAATAATTGTGTTCCTTCCTCATTAAACTGCAAACTCACCTGAACCTGTCCGGTGCGTTGATCTTGAGTCACTTCAGCGCGTTTCAACTGCTTACCGGATAAACCGGTAAATTTCCAGACATCTGCGGCGGGTACAATATCGATTTTTTGTTTCGTTTTAACAAAGACCCAAGCCAAACGATAGTCCTTCAACATGTTTTCGCCTCGTTTGTAAATCAAATGATACCCAAATTCAGTTTCAACTGGACCAACGATCGTACCGGACGATGCGTCCCAAACCGCATCTTCAAAAGCTTGGACCATCGTGTCCTTTTTGAAAGTACCAAGATCTCCGCCGCGCTCTGCCGCACCCGGTTCAGTCGAAAATTCTTTCACTAGGTTAGAAAAATTCTGAATCGTCGCCTGTACTTTTAATCCATTAATTTTCGACAACGCTTCTTCTTTGGTATAAGCGGCGGTACAATTTGCGGCTCCCTGATAACAAATCAAAAGGTGTGAGGCTGAAACTTCCTTGCCGGCATCTCGTTCTTCCAATTTTTTAACAACATTAAGACCGATTGTAGTTTTCACCGCTTCCTTACTTGTTTCGCCTACCTGGCGCGTTTTGGCCCATTCCACAAGCTCCGGTTGGAGCACTTGGGAAACAAAACCAAGATCGCCGCCATTATTTTTAGTCGTGTCATCTTCCGAATATTTTTTAGCGACTTCTTCAAAAGAGATGCCGCGGCGAAGATCGGCTAGCGCCAAATTTATTCTTCGGGTAGACGAAGCATTAAAAGTGTCTAGTTCTTTTTTCTCGGCTGCCGTTAATTCACGAGGCGGCGTATTGTTTTCTTCTTTAAATTCAAGAATCGGCGTTTCGCCGATCATTTTAATAGCGGTGTTTACATCAGTAACGCCAGGTAATTCGACGATAATGCGGTATTCTTGGCCGACACGCGTGGTTTGCA
>MFQK01000028.1:15451-16714 GCA_001783035.1 Candidatus Magasanikbacteria bacterium RIFCSPLOWO2_02_FULL_44_11 | reverse complement strand
TAGCTTGGTAAATAAGATGAGCGCCTCCCTGCAAATCCAAACCGAAATTAAAATCTCGTTCCGGCAATTTAGGAATGCCAATATTGGTCTGGGCGTTAACGGAATCAATAATCCTATTGATATGTTGCGGCACAACAATGAGCGCGCAGAGGATTGTTAAAGCAATTATGCCGACAAACTTGTAGCGGACTTCCTTTGGACTGTCCCCCCTCGAAACTGGTGCTTTTTGTGCCATAAAAAGTATCAAAAATAGTTGCCGCCATCTTACAGCACTTTTGATTCTTTGGCAAGTGGATAGGAAGGATAGCTCGACTAATTTTATAAAACCGTCTCTTGAAGTTATTTTTCTAAAACGACGTCACCCGGACCAAAAGAAAATGCGCCTGTAAAAGTCTTACCTGCTAAAAACAAGAGAAACCAGAATTGGTCATCTGTCCGCATGTCCGATGGATAAGGCATAAAGTAAAAAGCTTGGTCATAACAGATTTTTCAACTTCTTAAAATCATCGAGTAATTCCGCGCGGACCTTGGGCGAATGGAGCGGCGCGGCAGGATGATAGGCAATCAAATATCGCCTATCATCGGCCTCGACTATTATACCATGTTCCTTGGCGATGGCAACAGCGCGCTTGAGAAGCGCCAAAACCGCCACCCTACCGAGCAAAACGATTATTTTCGGCTGAATAATAGCCAATTGTTCTTCGAGATGTTTCCGTCCATGCTCAATTTCTTCTCTGGTCGGTGTCAGGTGTTTAGGAAAATATTTCACCGGACTCGTAATGTACACTTTTTCTTCCAGCAGACCGGCTTCTTTGATAAGCTGGCGCAATAATTTCCCGGCCCGACCAACAAACGGCCTGCCGGTCACCGCTTCAGTCTTGCCTGGTGCTTCACCGATAAAAACAACCTCGGCCTCTGGACTTCCCTCACCCGGCACAGGTAAGCCGATTTTACGGCGCCGACAGACTCGACACCGCGTTATCTGCTGAGCAATAGCGTCTAATTGTTCTTGTTTTAACATAGGCGTATCTAATCACAAAAGCGTCATAAACAATAGTCTACTTGACAGTTATTTTCTACATGCTACGGTAATAAAGGTAGGCAGTAGTCGGTAAAACGCTTCCCCCATCCCAACCCCGCTGGTTATTTACCTGCCAGCGGGGTCTTTTCTTTATTTACCGTGGCATTTCTTATAATTGCTAGAGCCGAGCGAAGAGAAAATAAATTTTCTCTTCCGAAGCTCGACGCAATTTCAAGCGCCGT
>MFQK01000028.1:12440-15407 GCA_001783035.1 Candidatus Magasanikbacteria bacterium RIFCSPLOWO2_02_FULL_44_11 | reverse complement strand
ATTTCAAGCGCCGTGGCATTTCTTATAATTGCTAGAGCCGAGCGAAGAGAAAATAAATTTTCTCTTCCGAAGCTCGACGCAATTTCAAGCGCCGTGACAGCGTTTATACTTCAACCCCGATCCGCAATAGCATGGCTCATTGCGGCCGATATTTTTGCCTTCGGGTGTTTTATTAGAAGCCAATCCGCCCCCAATCTGTCGGGCCGACTCCCCCTCTTCTTTCTGCGCTCCCTGTAAAATCAAATTATTATTCTCCATCAAGCTTGGCGCGATCTGGATACCGATCGATAACTTATAAATACTATAAACCACTTCTTTTTGAATCATGGCAATAAGCTCATGGAACATACGATACGTTTCCTTCTTATATTCCACCAACGGGTCACGCTGGCCATAACCGCGCAAACCGATACCGGTGCGCAATGCGTCAATCGCCATTAAATGCTCAACCCAGAGATTATCAATTGAACGAAGCATAACCTGCTTTTCAATCTCGAGCATCATTTCGGGATGTGGCGCTTTTTTCACGAGCATCTCGTCATATTTTTGTTTGGCAAGTTCTATCAAATATCCTACTAACTCGTGGCGGTATTCCACGGCATCCAATTTTTGGCTGCCCGGTCTAACTTTTTCCTTCACCGCCGTTTTTTCAGCTTCAGATAATGGATAAACAGTCTGGACCGTCGAAATCATGCCATCGATATCCCAATCTTCCCGCACCTCGGCGTTCGTATGGAATGACACCACCTGTTCAAGCTCCATCTCAATCATGTCAAAAATCATCTCGCGCAGCGTGGCTATTTTTTCTTCCGTTTCAGGAGTTTTGTAGTCCGGCTTAAGCGCTTCTTTCTGTTTAGCAAAACTTTCCAATACGTCACGACGCTTGCCATAGATCACTTCACGATGACGGTTGATGATGTCGTCATATTCCAAAAGATGTTTACGAGTATCAAAATGAAAACCTTCCACTTTCTTTTGAGCCGATTCGATAATTTTGGTAATCGAACGCTGTTCGATCGGCATGTCATCGGGAATTTTCAAAAATTGCATGGCCTTTTTGATTCTTTCGCCCGCAAAAATACGCATCAGGTCGTCTTCGGTCGACAAATAAAATTGCGTCTCACCGGGATCGCCCTGGCGACCTGAACGGCCGCGCAACTGGTTGTCGATACGACGCGATTCATGACGTTCCGTACCAATCACAAATAATCCGCCGGCCACCCGAGCTTTATCACCCAAAACCTGGTCTGGCGGATTACCGCCTAAAATAATATCGACGCCGCGACCGGCCATGTTGGTCGCGAGGGTCACCGCGCCCGGTCGTCCGGCTTGCGCGATAATTTCACCTTCACGCTCGTGGTTCTTGGCGTTTAAAATTTCATGTTTAATCCCCTCGCGCTCTAAATACGCGGATAGCGCCTCATTTTTCTCAACCGAAATCGTACCAACCAAAACCGGTTGGCCTTTTTCTTGTAATTCCCGTACCATTTTCGCAATAGCGACATTTTTTGATTCTTCCGTCCGGTAAATACGGTCCGGTTGGTCCGAGCGTTTGTTGTCGCGGTTCGTCGGAACGACCACGACTTCAAGTTTATAAATCTTGCCAAATTCTTCCGCCTCGGTCACCGCCGTACCGGTCATACCCGACAACTTCGTATACATGCGGAAATAATTTTGAAAGGTCACAGTGGCCATAGTCTGGCTCTCGCGCTGGATGGCCACTTTTTCTTTAGCCTCGATCGCCTGGTGTAAACCCTCGCTATAGCGGCGGCCTGGCATTTTGCGGCCGGTAAATTCATCCACAATAATTACTTCACCATTATCAACGACATAATCGCGGTCGCGTTTGAACAACGTCTTAGCGCGGAGCGCTTGTTCTATATGATGCACCGTTACCATTCCGCCTTCAGCGTAAATATTTTCCACATTCAACCATTTTTCAAGCTGATGAATGCCCGCGTCGGTGAGCGTGGCCGAGCGCATCTTCTCATCAACCGCATAATGTTCTTTTTCTTCTAATTTTTCGACGAGGTCGGCAAATTCATAATATTTATCGGCAGCTTTTTCGGCTGGCGCGGAAATAATCAGCGGCGTGCGCGCTTCATCGATCAAAATCGAGTCAACTTCGTCGACAACGGCAAAATTCAACCCGCGCTGGGACATTTCTTCAAGACTGCCGACCATGTTATCGCGCAAATAATCAAACCCAAATTCATTGTTGGTGCCGTAGACGATATCGCAGGCGTAGGCTTCTTGGCGCGTTGATTTTTGCAAATATTCATATTCAACTTTGTAAGCGCCTTTCGCGTCACGTTCTTTGTCGATTGCGCCACCTTCTTTCAGGTCGGCTGGTTTTTCTTCGGGCGTAATCGTGTGCGGACTATAGGTATACGAAACGAGCATGTTTTGGATAACACCAATACTCATCCCCAAGAAAGCATAAATCTGGCCCATCCACACCGCGTCGCGTTTGGCGAGATAATCGTTGACCGTCACCACGTGCACGCCTTTACCGGAAAGGGCATTGAGGTAGGTCGGCAAAGTAGCTACAAGAGTTTTACCTTCACCGGTGCGCATTTCCGCAATGTGTCCGCGATGAAGCGCGATACCACCCAAAAGCTGCACGTCGAAGTGACGCATGCCGGTCAGGCGGCGTGACGCTTCACGCACGGCGGCAAACGCTTCAGGTAATAGATCGTCTAATGTTTCGCCTTTGGCCAGGCGTTCTTTGAAGGCTGGTGTCTTGGTTTTGAGCTGGTCGTCGGAGAGCGCGGTAAACTCCGGTTCAAGCGCGTTGATCTTATCAACCAGGGGCTGCATTGTTTTTATAACTTTGGCGTTGGGATCGCCGAATATTTTCGTTAAAAGACTCATACCTTTCAATAAATAAAGACAGGGACTGCCGTAAAAACAGTGTGCTCACTATAGCAGTTTTCTTAGTTTTTGTCTAGATTTATGATTGCTATT
>MFQK01000028.1:12091-12397 GCA_001783035.1 Candidatus Magasanikbacteria bacterium RIFCSPLOWO2_02_FULL_44_11 | reverse complement strand
CCGAAGACAACCGCCCTTATATTGCATTCCCGACCGGCCGAGCTTGCGCTCGACTGGTCAGAGAATCTTGAACCACAGCCGGAACACGGCCATGGCTGCTCCGTAGCCATCAGGCTCGGAGAGGAACTTACCTCCGAGCACACCGACGTCGAACGTGACGTCGTCGTACCTGGCGAAGGTCAGGTTCGGGCCGGTGAAGAACCCGAATTGCTGGCTTTCCCAGGAGGGAGTGAACGGGATGGTGCGGGCGACGAATCGCCACCCGAGCACCATGTGAAACTGCCACAGCAAGTCGGCCGACAGGAT
>MFQK01000028.1:7516-11832 GCA_001783035.1 Candidatus Magasanikbacteria bacterium RIFCSPLOWO2_02_FULL_44_11 | reverse complement strand
GCGAAATTGACCCGCCCGTTTGCGGGTCGCTTGTGCCCAATTAATGAGCTAAAACGACCCGAAAACCGCTTATTTCTAAACTTTATCCCAGTACTATTCAACGAACCATTATAGCACAAAATCAGCCTTTTGTCAAGGCCGAAGTGGTGCATTGAAAGTTTGACTTTTCCCATTGAAACCTTGACTATTTATACCCTAATCTTGAAAAAAAGGCCCTTTTAGCCTATACTAGAGTAATCTTATGAAAAACACCTCGAGACTTCTCGACAATCTTCGTGATAAAGGCGAACGTATCACCGATGTCCGCAAAGCCATTATTGAAATTTTATCAGCCGCCCCCCGCCCTCTTTCAGTGCAAGATTTACTGTCAGCCTTAAAGAAAAAACAACTGGCCGTCAACAAAACCACTGTCTACCGCCAACTAGAGCAATTGTTGTTTCATAACATTGTCAGAGAAATCCGTTTCCAAGACCGTAGCGCCCGCTATGAAGTAAGTTTAGGCGACGACCATCACCACCACCTCGTCTGCACCAAATGCCACAAGACCGAAGATATCAGTTTCGAAGAAGATCTGGAACGACAAGAAAAGGTTATCATGCATAAAAAGAAATTTAAAGTACTCCAACATTCACTCGAATTCTTCGGCCTTTGCGCCAGCTGCCAGAAAAAGTAATCATTTCTATCCGCCTCCCCCGGGCGGATTTTTTTAATGAATAATAAAACTCCGTTATTACACGGAGCTTTATAGACACAACGCTCCTTTCGAAACTTCAAAAGGCCCTCCCTAGCGCTGTTACCCGCAGACCTTACCGCCAATCACCAAAAATATCCATAAAGCCGACATAAAGAAAAGATAAAGAAAACGAGACCGCCCGATTGACAGAAATAGCCAAAGCTGCTTAGATGCCAATGGATAAATAAGCCATTTCTCCTATGCGCTTGCTACTCATTGATGACGAAAAAACACTCACCACGGTCCTCGAGAAAAAACTATCTCCCCATTTTGCCATTGACGTGGCCAACGACGGCCGACATGGTTCGTTTATGGCTTGCACCAACGACTATGATTTAGTCATTCTGGATTATCATATGCCCGAAAGAGGCGGGCCGGATATTTGCCAGGATATCCGGCTCAAAGGCAAGAACTATCCAATCCTTATGCTATCGATGGAAAAAGACCTGCCGAAAAAAATCGCCACCCTAAACTTGGGAGCCGATGACTACATGACCAAACCTTTTTCCTACGAAGAATTGTACGCGCGCATCAAAGCCATGCTCCGCCGACCAGTGCCGATAATAGAACCGATTCTTTCAATCGACGACCTGACGCTGAATATCACCACCCAGTCCGTCGAACGCGGCGGCAAAGAAATCTATCTCACCAAAAAAGAATTCATGCTTCTCGAATATTTCCTGAGAAATAAAAATGTAGTTTTATCTCGTGGAATGCTCATGGAGCATGTCTGGGACATGAATGGTGATTTATTTTCCAATACGATTGAAATGCACATCGTCACCCTGCGCAAAAAAACTCAGGCTCGCGGCCGACCGCGGTTGATCCATACCATCCCGGGACGCGGCTATAAATTAGCTGTCAAAAAATAATATGGCGGATAAAAAAACAATCAAACCAAAAAAACGTTCCCGTGACCTTTTTGTGCACGAAGTCAGCAACCTCGCGACCGGACTCTCATTTGTGTCCGAAGAACTCCAGGCCTACAAACACAACGACCGTGATGTCCGTGAATTAATCGATAATTTGGCAATCCTCGCCAAGCGCCTATACCAAGCTGTTAAAGAAAAAATATCCGCCTAGACTTACCAAATTTTCACCCGCTTTTCCGGCGGACGGTAAAGTTTGTGATGGAGTAAGACTTTGAAAATAGTATAAAATGCCGCGACGTTGCTGACCGATCCGTTGACGCGAAAAATACCGGGCGCATGCGGATCAACTTTTATATACAGCCGCGCTTTTTCTTCGCGCACGTTTGTCTTCCAAGTTTGGGCATAGGACAGGAAAAAACGTTCATCCGGCGTACACCCATCAATCAACTCCTTCGTTTTCGACTCGTCGGTTAACTTGAAAGCATCGTACGCGACCTCGACACCACCGAGATCGGCAATATTTTCTCCCTGAGTGAACTCGCCGTTCACCAACAACCCGGGCAATAATTCAAAACCATTATATTGCTCGACTAACCCTTTAGCCCGCTCTTTGAACCGGATTTCGTCTTCTTTAGTCCACCAATCACGCAAATTACCGTAGGCATCAAATTGCCGTCCCTGATCATCAAAACCGTGGGTAATTTCGTGTCCAATGACCGCGCCAATCCCGCCATAGTTCATGGCGTCATCGACCGCGTCGTTGAAAAAAGGCGGCTGCAAAATGCCGGCCGGAAAAACAATTTCATTTTTCGACGGTTCATAATACGCGTTGACGGTCTGCGGATCCATAAGCCATTCGGTCCGGTCTACCGGCTTCCCGATTTTATCGAGTTCACGCCGCATCTCAAACGCGTAACAGCGCCTGATATTTTCAACATACGAAAAATTTTTATCGATAACCAACGGCGTATAATCGTACCATTTGTCGGGGTAACCCACTTTAACCGTAATGGTATGCAATTTTTTAAGGGCTTCTACTTTCGTCGCCTCCCCCATCCACTCCAGCCTTTTGATCCGGCCTTCCATAGCAAGGCGTATATTTTCCACCAAGCTGTGCGCCCGCTCTTTGGCAATCGAAGAAAAATTATCCTTAACATACAATTTACCAACCGCTTTTCCCATCCAATTGTCCACGGTTTCAACGACGCGCTTAGAGCGCGGCTTCATTTGTTTGAGCCCGCTAAAAACTTTACCGTAAAAATTAAATTTCTCTTCTTCAAAAGCGGCGGAGACATATTCGGCAGCGCTTCGCAAGACATTTGTACGCAAATACCATTTCCAATCATCAAGTTTTATTTTCCCCATCAAATCATTAAAGCCGGCAAAAAAATCCGGTTGGCCGACATCAATCGGGCCGGGGTTCGGAAGCCCCAGTTCGTTAAAAAATATCTGCCAGTTAAAGCGCGGGTATAATTTTTGCACGTCCGCATAAGGCATTTTGTGGTAATTTTTTACCGGATCGCGCAATTCTTCTTTGGGCAGCATGTGGGTGGCCAAGGCCGTTTCCAGCTGCATTATTTTTTCGGCCGCGACGCGAGCCTCGGCGGCGCTACTCCCGCCCAAAACCAACAAACGAGCCGTATGCTCCACATACTTGGCGCGAATATCGACAGAACGTTCGTCGAGCGCTAGATAATAGTCACGCTCCGGCAAGCCCAAGCCACCTTGAACCAAACCGCCGATCACCGTATCGCTTTGCTTGGCATCGGGAGTCGCGAAAAATAAAAAACATGGCCGCGACAAGGTCCGGTGCAATTTTCCAACCAGGCGCGCCATTTCATTGGCAGTGGACAAAGCGTTAATTTCGTCGAGCAACACTTGCAAAGGGAGTAACCCTTCACATTCCAGCCGCTCTTCATCTAAACCCAACGCATATAAATCGGAAACTTTCCTGGCGAGCGGTTCATCCGGCGTGCCGGTAAACGGCATCGGATCCTCGAGAATATGTTTTACAATATTGTTCGTATATTCGGTCAGCAATTCAAAAACGCCCCAACGGCTATGGTCATCGGGAATGGGGTGATTTTTCAACCATGAACCAACGGCGTAATGGTAAAAATCATCTCCGGGCGCGATGGCCGTATCACGGTCGGCCGGATCAAACGACAAATCGCGCTTAGCATCTATTTCAATCGTGGACATACAAAATTATTTGACTTACTATCCTCCATTATCCAAAAAAAGTCAATCTCAACGCAACAAAAAGGGCATTAACAATTTGCATGAGCACAAAAAAACCGTAGACCAGCCCCAAGCACGCGCCCTCGGTCCGTGAAATATCGGTTTTCGAGCGGGAGAAAATATAAAAAAGCAACAAACCAACTGTTAGAAAAACCGAAGCAATAATAAACTCGCTCGGCTCCAAATAAATCGTACCATTGATAAGGATCAGCGCACCCAATAGTAACGTATTAAAAGAGGCCGACCCAACGAAGTCCCCAAAAGCGATTGTCTTCCGTTTTTGTTTGATGGCGCGGATGGCAATGACGATTTCCGGCACATTGGTACCGATGGCAATTATTAACAAACCTATAATCGAGGCGGGTATCGCTAAGAGATTTGAAAAATACAAAGCTTCATCAACCAAAATTTTTCCACTCAAAAAAATAATGATACCCGACACGACAATTTTACTCAAAGCCATATATAAT
>MFQK01000028.1:4781-7470 GCA_001783035.1 Candidatus Magasanikbacteria bacterium RIFCSPLOWO2_02_FULL_44_11 | reverse complement strand
CCATCAAGAATAAAAATTGCCGGCGCGCCGATAACCGCCAAAGCCAGCAGTACGTGACGGTTCGTAAATGAACGTTCCAGTTTTATACCCTTGCCAAAAAAAGCCAAGAAAGGAATGATTAACAAAAAAATTACAAAAGAACCGCCAACCAAATTTCCGACCGAGATTTGCGGCACGCGCTCAAGCGTCGCATTGAAGGCCACGGACATTTCTGAAAATGACGTCAGGGTGCCGAGCAAAATAAAAGCCACTAAAAAACCGTTCCGGTGAAGACGGTGAGCCAGGTGGTCGGTGGCTTCAATCATAAAACCGCCCAAAAAAAATATGAGCGAAGTGGCGCCGATAAACATTATAACGTGATAAAAAATCTCCATGATGTATAGTATACAACAAAAACAGCCGGTTGTGATACCGGCTGTCTATAATCTGTTATTAACGTTGGCGGCGAAAACTTCCGCGCGGTTTGGCCTGGCCGCCGCCCCCGCGGTAGCCGCCCCGTCGAAAAGGTCTATCGGCATATTCAAATGAAGTAGTGTGCGGAGCCGCGGCGCGACGAGGAGGAAGAACCGGTAAGGCCACAATCGGCAAAATTTTCCGAATAATTCTTTCAATCATGCGGATATCGCCGCGTTGGTCTGGTGTCGCAAACGAAACAGCCCTACCCAAAAGTCCGGCGCGACCGGTACGACCAATACGATGGACGTAATCTTCCGGATTATCCGGCAAATCAAAATTAACAACCAAGGAAATGCCGGTGACATCAATACCGCGAGCCGCGATATCCGTAGCCACCAAAACACGAAACTTACCCGATTTGAAACCATCCAAAGCGGCGCAACGTTGAGCGAGCGACCGATCCGAATGCATTTCGACGCCGGCATGGTTCATACTGCGGACTTGGGCGGCAATGCGTTTAGCGCCATGTTTGGTGCGGGAGAAAACCAATACCGTGCCCGGGTTGTCGGTCAAAAGCTTGTCGAGCAATTGCATTTTCATTTCCTTGCTGACAATAAACACTTCCTGCGCCACGTTAGCGGCGACCGTACCGGCGGGCGCGACTTCAATACGCAAAGGCATACGCATGTGTTGTTCAGCCATCTTCACGATGGCATGCGGCATGGTGGCCGAGAACAACATGGTCTGTCGTTCCTTTGGCACCAAAGCTAAAATCCGTTTTATTTGCGGCGCAAAACCGATATCGAACATGCGATCGGCTTCATCAAGGACGACAATCGAGACCTGGGTGAGCGAAACTGTTTTTTGTTCCAAATGATCAACCAAACGACCCGGTGTGGCGATAATAATATGAGGATGTTGGCGAAGTGAACGAAGCTGGTGTTGCATGGAGGCACCGCCAATGAGCACGGCGGTCTTCAATCCAAAAGAACGCCCGATTTTTTGTAAGGTTTCTTCCACTTGTAATGCCAACTCACGAGTGGGCAAAATAACCAAACCTTGACCTTTGTGATGGGCCAGGCGTTGAATCATCGGCACACCGAAAGCCAGTGTTTTACCGGTACCGGTTTGAGCAATACCCATAACATCTTTACCGACAATGGCGATTGGGATGGCCTGATGCTGGATTGGCGTCGGTGTAACGTAGCGGTTGCTTTCGAGAACCGCAAGCAGACGAGGAGCTATGCCAAGGTTTTGAAAACTAACCGGCACAACTTGTTTAGTTGGTGTCATAATACATTGGTGACCCGATCCCTTGAGGCCACAGCATGACACGTGAAGAGGTTCGAGTCTTGGCAAAGCCGAAGCTTTTGCCTAGAATTAAAGAAATAGTATACCACAAAATCGCCATGTTGTCAAGTCTATGGTCTTGGGTGCGATAGTCAAGGTTTGACAAACGGGACATTTTACGTATAGAATAATCGCATATGTCTAATCATTTTCCCATTCTTTGGTTAAAGGAGACAAATAATGAGTAAACTTCGAGAAATTCGCCAGGCGCTAAAAGGTTATTTCAACATCGTGATCGTGGGCGATAAAGAAATAAATTACCTGCCCGATAGGAATGAACACTTCGGCCAACTGGTAAATATCTTCGTCGCCGCCAGAACCGGTTTGTACAGAGCCAGCGAGCTTCAGGCGCTGATGTTTACTCTCATCCCGACCGTGGCGCCAACCAGGTTCGATAACTTTAGCGAAGAAAGAAACGACCTGAAGTTTGGCAAGCTATATTTCGATGAAGAAATCGGCGAAGAATCCCTGTATCGGAATATTACTCTTTCTGATGACGATTTGCGCCAAACCAACGGATTCGTCGACGGCAAAATGGAAATAAATAAAAAAATAAAATTGGAACGCCGGACATTGGTTCGTTTATACCCCAATCCGGCCATTGCCAAAAATGCGGCGGGACACGAGCTCAACAAAGAACGTATCACTATGAAAGACCTCGTTTCCGCCCACCACATGGCCTCCCTCGAATGACGAATCGAGCAAGGGGCCAAAAACATCCATCAGGCTACCTACTCGCCAGCGTTATAAACATTATTGCGTTAACGAGTAGCCTGATTAAAAAAAGACTGGATTTTACCCAGTCTTTATTTTACAAAATTTTAAACCGGCCTATCTTCGCTTGGTTTAGTTTGCCCGGCAATCTCCACAATTTTACCTTTTTCTCCGGCAAACACCACCACATCATTGCTCCAATAAATTTCCGGCTGAGCAGTCGCCAATA
>MFQK01000028.1:0-4765 GCA_001783035.1 Candidatus Magasanikbacteria bacterium RIFCSPLOWO2_02_FULL_44_11 | reverse complement strand
TCCCCCATCTTTCTTAATGCCGCCCACATACTTGACCAGCGTTTCTAAAATTCTGTCGTCATGCCACACCAGGCTCCCCTCTTGGGCGCCGGCAATAATCGTCGGCATAGTAATATCCTGCCATTTTATAGCTTTTCGTTCTATAGTTTCGCCATCTTGCTCAAAATCAAACAAAAATTTCATCGCGCTAAAAATATTTTTGGTAAAATCATAATTGTGACATTGATTAAAGATAAAAGTAATATTTTTTAGACAATTCGGATCACCGGTCTGGTTGACGCGACTGATCAAAGCTCGGGCTATATCGGAATAATTAACAACGTTATTTTCATAACCGGGGTGAAGATGGTTAATAACAAACGAGCTCTCGGCACCGTGAGTATTTACCACGAACAAAGATTTTCCCTTAGCATTCTCGATCATGTCCAACCATTTTGTTTTTACATCATCCGTTAAATCATTTTTCCCGACATCAAGAGAAGTTAATTTTTCTTCGCCGGTCGGCAGAAAATCTTTTACTTTAGTCGAAAAATGCGCTTTTCTTAAATTAGTCGCGTCAAGAAAACTGTCTCTTCGTACGTAAGCATTATGTCGGCGTAAAGCAGCGTACAAAACTCCTTGGCAGTTTATCTCGCCCAACATGCGGTATATTTCATCAAACTCCGCGCTATATTTTATAAATTCTTGCGGAGTATCCAAATACTCGGTCAAGCTATCCAATTCTTTTGGTAAATTGCTCTGTAAAAATAATTCTCTTACTTGATCTTGTTGGGCGAGTGATCGGTCATTGGGCAAACCAAAATTAGTTTCGATTTCTTTTTTCCAATTGTTAATTTCTTTTAAATAACTGAAAAAAAACTCGAATAATTCTCTCCCTCTCTCCCGTCTTTCCTCGGCTTCGGCCGATTTTCCAAAACCAACGGCAAAAGCACCACCCAAAATGGCCGCTTTTTTCAAAAATGACCGACGGTTTTCAATTTTACTCTTGTCAAAAACACTTTCCTCTCGCATAAAATTTAGATCCGGTAACATCCTTAATGTTAGCATTTTGGCGGATAAAAGAAAGATTCAGATTAAAAAATAGCCGCAAAATAACAGCTATTCTTTTCGCAGTGGAATACGAAAAGGCCATCTTTTCCGGTCTTATTTTATTGCAACAGGGATATGAAAAATTACGAACGAAATTTACACGATTTATTTGTATTTTCTCGCTTACTAATGTTAATTATCCTATTTATTAAAAAATTTTCTGATGGTATCTTTATAGCCATCCCTCATATTCATAAAATGAACCTCCCGCCACATGGACGGGAGAACGAAGAGACTAGCTGACGAAGCCGACGAGGTAGTTCCGATTCCACCTGTTCGCGACCGTGTTGCGGTTGAGGTTGCGCCAGTCGGAGTTGCCGTTGAGGTACAGCACGTTGCCGTCCCGCGCGGAGCCGACTACAAATATACAAAATAGCTTCCAGAACACCGCCCTTTGAATACTCTCAGGGTTGAATCGCATTCGGAGACTTTATCGCCCTACTATTTTGTACCGAGTATCTTCATTTTTAGGGTATACCAATGGCACGCTAGCTGACGACGTGCGCCATACTATTCTGGCCGGTTGGTGTATCCAGAGTTCAACCGCCCAAAGCTAGTTTGATTCCATTGGCCAACCATTATCAAACGTCACCGTGGACTGTTTCGTTTACTATCCGAGATACAGTATACCACAAAAATGATGAACCCACACCGGCCGATCCCTTCGACGAACTTCGTCGTTGGAATCGAACCGATGCGGGTTTGTTGCCAGCGAGTTGAAGGGACCAAGCGCCGCGACACTGTGATAGTGCCGAGCACCCCAGTACCCTAGGGCTGCGACTCGCTGAGGAAGCCGACGAGGAAGTCCCGACCCCACCTGCTCGCGACCGTGCCGCGGTAGAGGCGGCGCCAGTCGGAGTCGCCGTGGAGGCACAGCACGTCGCCGTCCCGCGCGGAGCTGGCCTGCACGATGGGCCGATCGCGCTGCTCGTTGGGGAGTCCCGCAGAGATGCCCATGGTGTGGCGCGTCTCCATGAGCGGCTTGTGATTCTCCACGCCCCACGCGACCACCTCCTCGTGCCACCAGTTGCGGTTGAACTCGACGAGATCGATGTTCACGGGCTTGTCGAGTCCAACCGGCTCCTTGCCCCACAGGTGCTTGATGTCGCCGAGCAAGTCCGCGTTGTCGAAGTTGCCGAGGCGGACGGCGTCGACGAAGTTCTTCGCCTGGTAGGCAGGCACGGTGATGGTCTTCACCACGCGGCCGACGAATGGGGGCCGGTCGGGGACCTGCGGCTGCTGCTCGACCTTCTCGACGGTGATCCTGTACTCACCACGGAAGATCGCGCGGGCGATCGCATCGCCCGGGGCACCGACGGTGGCACCGATCATGTTGAGGAGTGCTTCCGTTTCGCCACGCTTCCAATCGTCGTATTTTCCCATTGCGGTATCCTCCCAGGCTGATAGCCCGAAAAGCGTTATGTCCCTGCCCGGGACTAGGGTCTCTATGGCTCGAAAAGAGCTTTTGTACCACTTAAACAAATAAATGGAACTAAAGCTTTTCTCAATAATTTTGCTTGATTTATTGGCTAATTATACTAAGAAACAACGTATAAATATACCATATTTTAGTGCTTTTGTCAATGACCGACATGCAAAAAACTAAAAAATGGCTTGTTTTAGCCATTATAATTTACAGAGCCAATGACACAACGTCAAATTTGCTTAATCAATTCTTATTCTATGCAAGCTCCTTGGCGTCATCAATATCCAGCTCACCCTCCGCCACCAACTGCTGTATCTCATCGTCCATATCTTTGAAGTCAGAAATATCGCCAGGCTCAATTGTACCATCCTCGACGAGTTGTAAAATATCTTCGTCACCAATATTAAATTATATCCTTCAAATCAGCCCAGCCGCCGAGCGACGCTGAGTATGAGTACTTATTACTGCTGTTCAATTTCCAACAACGAATGGGGCTTCCGAACAATCAAAAGAAGGCATTCAGGGAACAAACAACTATCCCTAAGCAGCCTGTATGCCATTTTTGACAATCCATTTTATGCCGGTGTCATTGTACACAACGGACAAGAATACCATGGCAAACACCTGCCGATGATAACCCTTGATGAATTTCAGGAAGGGCAGCAAATTCGGAGGAGAAAAAACGCCCCCCGCCCGCAGAAACATAGCTTTGACTTTACCGGCATTATTAAGTGCGGCGAATGTGGGTGTGCGATAACGGCAGAAATAAAGAAAAAATTTATCAAAACAACCAAAGAATACAAAGTTTACACCTACTACCACTGCACCAGGCGAAAAATTGGTAGCACGTGTACCCAAAAAGAAGTTATCACCGAAGACAACCTCGTC
Source organism: Candidatus Magasanikbacteria bacterium RIFCSPLOWO2_02_FULL_44_11 (assembly GCA_001783035.1). Classification (GTDB taxonomy): domain Bacteria; phylum Patescibacteriota; class Patescibacteriia; order Magasanikbacterales; family GWA2-37-8; genus 2-02-FULL-45-10. Next base: position 1,362 of record MFQK01000028.1, on the reverse strand, counting down.
AAAGAAATCTTGGATTTTGTAGATCGCTTCGCCATCGAGCCTCAATTCCTCGACTGGGCCTTGGAGCACTTAAAAAATACCGAGGGCAAAGAAACTGAAAAAGCAAATAAAGTTACCGAGATGCAGGAAGATACTTTGCGCAAAACCGAGAACCAATTAGGGCACTGTCGCCAAACTAAACAAAATTTTTAAAATGACACGAGCCAGATGAAAATCGTCAGATTTTCATCTCACTTTTGTCATTTTTTGTTTTTAGTCTTCTATCAAAGTGTGTTTTGTGTTCGCAATTACGTTTTTAGACACACTTCGCCCTTGGCAACGGTTACGTTTCCACTGTCGCCAATCTCGGTAAAATATGGACTGCTTTTTTTAGGTTATAAACCAGAGCTTCGGCAAAACATTGGAATAATACTTTTGTTTGTCCGCGATACTTCGCTCGTTTGCTCTGTTTAGAAAAAGTGCTTTCAAACGGCATCCGAATACCGGAACGCCAGCGGTCGAGATCAAAGTTCTTTTGTTTGTTGTTGTTTTTTCGTAGTGTCGCCGGTGTCGCGCCGTTCGCCTTAATCCATTGATCTGCTTCCTGGTAATCATACCCCTTATCCAAAAATACCATCCCTTGCTTGGGCGCAATGTTTTTTACGGCTTTGTAGTCGGGGATGTTGGCCGGGGTGACCGCCACCTTGCTGATGAGACCAAATCGCATATCCACCGCGTTGTGCCTTTTGTAGCCAAACCAGATGTTGCTTTTACTTTTAGCGCCCCACTTGGCATCCTTGTCGGCGGCGTAGTTACTTACAATCGCGTTGTTTAATTTCTTCTCACCCTCGGCAATCGCTCGGTCGCGCTCTTCCCAGAGCGCGGTTTTGGTAATAATGGACGAGGCATCGATGAAGGTAAAAACCTCGCCAAACAAGTTTTTCTTTTTCATAGCTTCATTAACTTTGTGAAATATCTCCGCTAATCGACCGGGGCCGATTCGTTTCCGGAGTTTGCCGAAGTAGGAATGATCGGGAGTTTCTTCGACCAGACCAAAACCGCAGAACCAACGCACCACGATGTTGTAACGCAAAGCCATTTCCATCTCTCGATCAGAGTAGTCTTCCCAGAATTGAACCAGGAGAGCTTTAAACCCTTTTTCCACCGCAATACCGGTTGTGCCCAATTCACTGTAACACTTGGCGAGCGAACCGGCCAACTCGGTAAAGTCAAATAGTTCGTTCAACTTGCGGAAAGGGTGGTCGGATTCAATCAGTTTGTTAAAAATTTCTTCTTCAGTGGAAAACAACATCCGGTTGGTTTTGTCGGCACTGATATTTGTCATATTTTGGCTACAATTAGAGTAAATTATACCTCTATTGT
>MFQK01000027.1 GCA_001783035.1 Candidatus Magasanikbacteria bacterium RIFCSPLOWO2_02_FULL_44_11 | reverse complement strand
CAATGACTTCATCATCATTGACCGGTAGAAATTCTTCATAATAAGCACCGACGGCACCCAGAAAATCAATTTCAGATGGAACATCGAGCGCCGTTAATTCATCAACTTCCACTCTCACCAAGGCGGCTACTCTTTCCGGAATAACCGGAACAGCCACGATAATTTTTTTAGGATGGCGGTGTTTTAGTTCCCTGATAGCCAGTCTGAGGGTGTAACCGGTGGCAACACCATCATCAACCAAGATGGCGGTTTTATTTTTTACCGGCAGCCCAGTCCGACCCTGCAAATATGTCTCTCGTCGCCGGGCCGCTTCTTTGCGTTCACGATCCGCTTCCTTGGCGAGCCAGGATTGATCCACTGCGGCCAGACCGATTTGATCACCAAGCAAATGCCCATCCTCTGCCACCGCACCCAAAGCAAACTCAGGCTCGTTGGGGTGCCCGATCTTACGAACGCAAATAATATCGAGCGGTGCTTTCAGGTGCTTGGCAATTTCAAAAGCCGTCACAACACCACCTCGCGGCAAACCATAAATAACCAGGGGAGTGCCGCCGTAAGAAGTTAATTTTTCTGCCAGAAGCAGCCCCGCTTCTCGCCTATTTTTGAAACGCATTAGCTAATTATTAAGCATAATTTCCACTAGACGTCTAATATATAGAAGACGTACAAATGTCCTTTTTATATCTGGCGCGATGGCGCAAGCAACTGTGTAGTTTGTACGTCACATAATAAATAGTATTATGCCACGCGTCTTTATCACATTTGAGGATTTATATCAAGAAATAGCCGAAGTAGCCCGCGAGAATAGCGTCAGCAGCCAAGCCGATTGGAAAACGCTGGTTGATGAGATTGTGGATGGCTATCTTGATATGGGTGAATTGGATTCTAATCAGGATATCGAGGGGTACAAAACATCATTGTCGCCGCTTTGGTTTCGGTTTAAGAAAGAAGCAAAGGAAGAAGAATTAAATCCCGAAGAAGAAGTAATTCCCGAGCGGTATCAAAAAGATGTTAATGATGAGTTTGATGTGGTGGAAGATTTTTCCGATACGGTAAAGAAAGAAGAGGAAGGGTTTTAAGTTTTTTAATATTTATCTTTATGACCCAGGAACATTTGCCGGTATTTGAAACAACCATGCCAAAAACCGATGAAATCGTGTCCAGCACGATACAATTGCTTGCCGTGTATATTGAACCGGCCGAGTTAGTAAAAATTCAAAAAATTCTTCCCAAGGATATTGCAGCTTTATTGGAAATAAAAAAATAACTACTTTGAAGCGCTTTTACCGGCCATCCGCCCGGTCGACCACGAGGCTTGTAAATTAAAACCCCCGGTGAAGCCGTCAACATTTAAAATTTCACCGGCAAAGTACAGCCCCTGGCACAGTTTTGATTCCATCGTGCGTGGATCAACCTCGGATAATTCCACTCCGCCGGCCGTTACAAACTCATCACCAGTCCCGCGGCCAATCACCGCTAGTGGCACGTTTTTTATCCAATCCACCGCTGCGCGCGCCATCTGGTGGCTAGTTTCAGAATTCTTTATAGTCGGAGAGATCTGCAGTTCACTACAAATGACGTCAGTGACGGACAATGGGACTAAAGTCCGTAAAGTATTTTTAAAACTTTTTTTAGTTGATTGTATCATAAGTGATTTTAGATCAGCGAATAACTTGTCCGCCGCACTGTCGGGCACCAGGTCAATATTAATTTTCAAAGCTTTTTTTGGACCGTATTCTTCATAGGCGACAAGCGATGATAGAGCAAACACAGCCGGACCACTCACGCCACTGTGCGTAAATAAAAATGGGCCAGTGAACGAGTAGTGTTTTGTACCGTGAGCGGAAATAGTTGCTTTAGTAAATGACACGCCCGCCAAACTTCGTGGCCACTTTTCTGCGGTAATAAAGGAATTCAAACTAGCCGCCAAGTGCGTGATGTGGTGGCCCAGTTTTTCGGCAAGGGCATACCCATCACCAGTCGAGCCCGTGTGGCGATAGGCCTGGCCACCGAGGGCTAAAACAACCCGGTCAGCAGGCAGGGGAGGCTGGTTTTTTACTTCCACCATAAAACCGCGGTCTGTTTTCGAGAGGCCGCTCACACCGTGCTTTAGGAGCACCTTGGTTTTTGAACTAGAAAACAAGAGCGTGAACGCGCCAACAATATCATGGCCGTTATCAGAGACGGGGAAGACCCGCCCATCATCTTCACATTTGAGCGGTACGTCGTGCGCTTCAAACCAGGCCCGAACGTCGGTCGGCGTGAAATGACGAAGCGTTGATTGTAAAAATTTTCCTCCGCGTGGGTACTTCGCTAGAACCTCAGACGCACTTTCGATACCCGTGGTCACGTTGCAGCGTCCGCCACCAGAAATAATAACTTTCTTGCCAAGCTCGGGATTTTTTTCTAATAAAAAAACATCGGCCGTTGGGTCGACTTCATTAATCGTGGCCGCTGCCATGAGTCCGGCCGCTCCACCGCCAATTATCGCAATACGCATAGCCGCCTAAATTTCATTTTTTTATTAACGCTATTTTTTCAGCTCTGGAAAGCCGCTTGATTTCAGCCTCTGGACAACGTGTCATTCTCAAATCTTACTGCCTAATTATCGCTCACATTATATACTCCTGGAGACATATCAGCTCTGCGACCTTGACTCATTGAAAAATACTGCTCGGCAGGTGTTTGGCCGGTAGTTGGGTCCTTAAATATTTGCAAATCTTTCTCTTTAATCATGAATACAGCGTCATTATAACTATTTAACAAAATATGGTATTGCTCTTTGCTATCATCAATTATGACTTGCTCGGCTGGAACCGACGGATTCTTAACTACTCGGCGCTTAGCCACGACTGAAAGAAAAATTTCCGATCGTGACTCGGTGACCGGAGATTCAAAAAAGAATGGCGCGAAATTTTTGAAAACTGGCGCTCCTACGTTCGTGGCAATTAACAATCTGGGCAGGCTGTAGGAGGCACCACGTTTTCCGTATAAATAATAAATAATTTCAGTGTTGGGAATTATTTGCTTCTGACCGGTATCCGCAAAACTGAAGCTAGTCAAATAGGAGTCCGATGGGCTCATATTATACATATGAAATGTACCAACGTAGTACCCGTTGCCACTAACATCTGGTGTTACCTTATTAATGGAATCAGTGCCTAGCCCATATCCTTCAATGGTTACTTTTGGCATGTAGTAAAACTCCTTTAAAAGGTACTGAACCAGCGAATCATCCTCTGCTGAAAGCAACTTTTTTGGCTGCACCGATTCTGTCTTTACCGCAACAGAAGTGGTGACAGATACTTTGGTGGCGAGCACTGTGGGTTTGGTAGCGGTCTTGCTGGAGCTGCTCACAGCCGCTCCCGTAGCCGCCGGTCTGGTGGTTGTGGTATTGTTAGCCCCAGCCGTTGTGGTTGGTTGTACATCTACAAGAGTAGGCGCAGAGTCGCTAGTTACTTCGTGGCTAGCATCAAGGCCCCAGCTCTGTTTGCAACCAGCGCCGACTAACAATGTTAGACAAATGCCGATAATAAAATTTTTAGAAAGTGTGAGGTTCATACGACATCAATTAAATTAAAAATGAAATTAAAATTTTATGGTGACTCGCATATACGGACAGCTTCCGAACTTTTTTTGCTAAACAAGATATTTTATTATCTCAGTAACAATTGCTACTCTAGCGGCAGCTTCCACGACATGTTCGGTTGGCGGCCATTCATATAAGTGAAACTATGCAAACCTTTCATAGTCAACCTCCTTAACAGAGAGGCTAACAATAATTATTCATTTCGTCAAGATGTGCACCTCACTAAATTGAAAGATCAATTTTAATTATCGAACCATTCGGATAAGCGGGAAGATCATAAAACAATTCCGCCGCCGTATTGTTTTTAATAGTTTCCACCATTCTCCCGACGCCGGCGTGACTGACAATTAAAATGGTTTCCTGTAGCTTGGATAATTCCTTGAGACACGAATAGACACGATTATAAAATTGTTTGGGATTTTCTGCCCCTTGTGCCGAAGTCAAAGTAATAGAAGAAATATTATGAAATGGAGTGCCGGTGAGGCTGCCCATATCATATTCTATCACCCGGTGGTCAATCTGTATTGCATCTGGATTAAATCCAATTTTTTCAGCGATAATAGTCGCTGTTTCAAGGGTTCTTTGGAGAGGGGAGTAGACAATCCTGTCGACGCGCGGGATTTCACTCTGTATATTTTGAGCCGCAATTTTTGCTTGTTCTTTGCCTTGCAGCGTTAAAGCGGAGTTCTCTCTTTGGCCGGCAAATAATCCTATTTTATTCGCTTCACTTTGCCCATGTCGTACGAAATAAATCATATGGATTAATCAACGAATGAATCGGTTTTGAGCGATCCGGCGGGCTCGTACGTTGCAATTAAAACACCAGAAGCCCTCGTTTTTAGAATCAATAAGTTTCCACCCCCAATCACTGCGACGCGCATGCTAGAACGAATCTGTTTTTGGCCGGCTGCGTTTTTCAAGTGGCTTAATAAATTTCTTAATACGCATTTTTGGCGCCGCGAACGGTCGTTTTAACCCCGGTGGCTGGCCGGAAGAAGTAGCCGGTTCCGTCGCAACGGATTTAGAATGTTTAAGTTGGTCCATCTGTTTCTTATACCATTTCATATTTGATATGCGTGAATAAACTTGCTCGATTGAATTATTGTCAAAATTTATTTGTTTGCGCGCGGACCGAAAGTATCAGCAAGTTCTTTTGCTATTGATTGTCTTTCTTCATCACGTTTCGCGTCAATTTGACCTTTAATGTCTAGCGCGGCTTTTAAAAATAAAACAACAAATAATGCGGGGAATATCCTCAAAAAACGTTTCCAAAAAAAGGAAGCAGTGTTTTTGCTATTCCATAAACTGTTAGCCACTAAAAAACCGCTGATAACAAAAAAGACATAAACACCTAAACGACTGAACGACAATAATCCGTTAGTCATTTTGGTGAGGAGGTCTTTTTCCGCAAAACCAAGAAGTGTATATGAATGAGTAATAATAACTCCAAATGCGGCCAGTAAACGAAGTAAGTTAAAATTATTACTGGTTCTGGTAATAAGGGGATCTGACATAGTGACCACAGTATAACAAAAAACATTAGCAAAAGCTAATGTTTTATGTGATGTGTTTTATGGTGACTCTCCAGATATCGTATTTTCCGAACAGGTGAAGTTGTATTACGCCGCGAAGATGGTAGCACCAATACTTTTTAAAGAAGTCCACCATGTTCACTTGTTAAGTGTGGGTAAGGAAAAGACGGTTGACGTAGTGAGTTTAAAAGTCCCGTTCTGAATAGAACCGGTAAGAAATAGAGTTTTCTGAGAATGCGGTGATTTACCACTAACCTGCAGCCACTCGTCAACTTCATGAATAGTCATTGGCGACTCGATGGTTTTATAGTTGCGCGGGACATTCCCCGAATAGCCGTTGACAGTCGGCAAGTTAAGCTCGAGGCTTGCCCAAGCCGCCTTGGTCTGAAAAGGTATATAGGATTGGTCATTTGGCCATTGCAAATAAAAAGC
>MFQK01000026.1 GCA_001783035.1 Candidatus Magasanikbacteria bacterium RIFCSPLOWO2_02_FULL_44_11 | reverse complement strand
TTGTTGCCAGCTTAAATCTGAGTACTTTCTTCAAAAACCAGAGAACTTCCCATTTTCTAAATGCTGAAATCTTGCTATAATAAAAATTGTAATAGTGTAATACAAACGAGTAAGACCCATGCTTAAATCCATCCAAAAGTTTGGTTTCCGATAGATTTTGAAAGCGCGAGATATTTGCATGTCGGCGCGAGATCAGCCGGATGCATGACAATCATAGAGACCACCAGATGGATGGAAATTTACAGTGCGCTTATTAAGGCTCGTAAGGGCGACTTCTTGAGCGTGGGTATACTCGAAATCATTGACTAATGACTAAACAAAAAATAATTATCGCAGGGCTTATCGTTACGGCTGTTTTTGTCGGCTTGTTTTATATATCCTTACAACGTGGTGGTAAAAATGTTCCCAACACTGCCATCAAGGTAGATCAGACCACTGCCAGCTGGCAAAAAATAACTATTGAAGAAGCGAGGAATAATACGATCATTACTATCAATTCACCCAAGATAATTATCTATGGTAATTATGACCTGGCGAGTAAGGCAAACGCCGCTATAGCAGAGCGGATTGAATATGCAAAAGATTGGTTCACTGCTAGTGTTTCTACTGCAGCAGAAGATAATGGGGAAACAAACACTCTAAGTATTGACACGGAGGTACTACTTTTAACTCCACGCTTAATCTCTCTGGCTTTTACCACAACTGAACATCTTGCCGGCATAAAAAACAACGACCCGGAGCGGACATTTGTTGTTTTTGATTTTATAAAGGGCAAGTCAGTTTTTGGAAAAGATTTCTTTCACGATACGCGTGCACGACTGAATGTCGAAAAGACAATGAAAGATAGTCTGCGTGTAAACTATCCAGGACAAGCGAATTGCGATCTTTTATACGCGCCGAAAAAAAGCGGTTTCGCCACATCCTGCATCGGCGTTGACGAAAGTCGCGGGCGTGCGCATCTGTCACTTATCGGCGAAACTCCACTATCTTCGATTCAAGAATTTCTTGCTCCGTCAGTATTACCTGATATTACTAAGCCGTAGCTAGTATTCTCGGCCTTCCTTTTTGTCTTGGTTCAAACTTGCAGGCAACCGTTCCAACGTGCAAAAGAACCCTTTCTCAGCACTTAGAACAGTATGTCGGTTCAAATACTGGCGGATTAGTACTAATACTAAAAAACCCTCAGCCGAAGCCAAGGGTTTTTAAAAGACAGATCTTAACCGCGGCGTGATTTCATACAATCACGGCAGTAGACTGGTTTGTCACCCTTCGGATCGAAAGGCAACTGAGTGATAGCGGTTCCGCAACTTGCGCACGTCATGTTCACATCGAACATTTGACGAGGCGCACGAGGAGCACCGGCACCACCACCCATACCAGGCCGAGTTTGGCGGAAAGCCCGATTGCAATCACTGCAATAGACCGGACGATCACCAGACGGCTGGAATGGCAACTGTGAAATGTGGTTACCGCATTTACTGCAGGTAAGGTCCACATCGTACATTTGCCGAGTAGCACCAAAAGCCATACGTAGTTTCTTTGTTGTTCCCAAAATGTTGTTTGAGAAGCTTGATAAATTGTCGACCCTCCCGACGGAGTCGAGATGTTTTGGGAACTTTTTTGATGTTACCCAACAATAAAGATTATAGCACAAAAATCAGTTTTTGTCAACTCTGTGCGCCATCCTGGTCAATTTTAGTTACTTTACCGGGCTCAAGCGGCTTTGGGTTCGACTTCGTATCTTTAGGAAGTGTTGGTGTGACTTTTGGTTCGGGGCGAATTTCTTTTGGCGCGGCCGCTGGCGTGTCTTTGACAATCGATGGCGCGTCCATCGATGAATAAAAAGGATCAACCGGCTTTTGCGCGGGAGGCTGTTTTACTTTCATTGCTTGGTCCAAGGAAATACCTTTTTCTTTCGGGTCGCCGAGTAAAACCTTTTGTGGCTCACCGGTTGGCATTGACGGACGGTTGGGCTTAAAAGGCTTCTTCTTTTGAAAAGCTGGCGAAGCGTTACCGCCTGCTGGCCGAGAAGCTCCCCCACCAGAAAATTTACCCGTGCCGGTCGGCGGTTTTGGCGGCACTCCAAATGTAGTCGATCGCAGATTTACAACCGGCGACGGACCGCTCGTTTTTTTAGGTGCTGCCGATGATTCTGGAGCGGGCGCAATCTTTAGGGTGGGCTTGGAAGTTTCAGCTCCATCGCTATCGATATAACCATCTTCATCCTCTTCTGCCCCCGGCACCATACCGCTCCAACGCATAATTTTATCTTCGATCTTTTCCCGGCTGACCGCGTAACGTTCCCGCGACACGCGAATGACTTTTTCTGTTGAAGCCGTCGGGACGGCGATTGGTTCGAGTGTTTCGGCGCTAAAAGGACGTGAAGCGACGCCGTCGATCATTAACTTCAAATAAATTTGGAACTTCGGCAAGTTAATCAAATCTTCTTCTACAAACGTCGGAATAAATTCCTTGGCTAAAATTTCGGCATCGGATGAACCAACTCGGAACGTAACCGTCGTCCCGACGTTACCAATAACCGCCGCCAAAACTTTTTCATCCAACTGCTCCATATACTGGTGCGCCATTGTCAAATCAAGACGGTACTTGCGCGCTTCCGACAAGATGTTGGCGAAACTTTCCGTGGCGAAATTTTGAAATTCATCGACATAGAGGAAAAAATCGCTGCGCATAGCCTCGGGCATATCTACGCGTTCCATGGCCGCCAGCTGAATTTTGGTGATAAGCATGCCACCCAGCAGCCGCGAATTATCTTCACCGATCCGACCTTTGGATAAATTCATGATAAAGATTTTTTTGTTGTCCATGATTTCGCGGATATTAATACGCGATTTCACCTGGGCGACGATGTTGCGGATAACCGAGGCGGACAAAAACTGGCCGATTTTGTTTTGAATAGGCGCAACGGCTTCGGTGCGGAACTTCTCGCTGTAACCGGCAAATTCAGTCTGCCAAAAAGTCTTCACGACCGGATCTTTAAGCGCTTTAACGACGCGGTCACGGTAATCTTTATCAGCAAGCAGCCTGTTAATGCCTAAAAGAGTGGTACCCGGATAATCTAACAACGCCAAAATCGTATTGTTTAAAATATATTCCATACGCGCGCTCCAAACGTCGGGCCAGATCTTTTTAAAGACACCCATCAGGCCGGAAGCGACCAAGTGCCTATGTTCGGGATTGATCGTTTCCAAAATGTTAAAACCGATCGGAAAATTGATATCCGCCGGATTGAAATACACCACATCATTGATGCGGCTGGTGGGAATATAATTTAAAATCTTTTCGGCAAAATCACCGTGCGGATCCACCAGGCCAACACCATGTCCGGCGTAAATATCATTCAAAACCATGTTTTCTAAAAGCGTGGTTTTGCCCATGCCGGTTTTGCCGACCACGTACATGTGACGACGACGGTCATCAATCTTAATACCAAACTTACGGTTTGAGCCGCGATAATTTGTTTTAGCAAAAAAATTGATGTTAGGGTCACTAAAATAAGCCGGGGCTTCCGGTTGCTGCGGTTTTTCTTCTTCGTGCTGGTCTTCCATAGATAACGGTAGTATACACGAAAAAAAGACGGGACGGAAGAGGTACTAGGTCTCTTTTATGGCAACAGAAGTGACAACCACTGGATTAACCGGTTTTGATGCTTCACCAAAGCCCGACGCCTTAACGGGCGCGGTCGCAATCGTATCAACGACCTCAAGACCGCTCGCTACCTTGCCAAAAATCGTATAATTTTTTGGTAATGCCACGTCGGCATGCATAATAAAAAATTGACTGCCATTGGTATTTGGCCCGGCGTTTGCCATGGCCACAGTGCCGCGAATATATTCGCCTTCAAACGGTTCATCGTCAAAGCGATAATCCGGCCCGCCCGTACCATCGCCCTTGGGGTCCCCACCTTGGATCATAAACCCATCAATGACACGATGAAAAATAGTATTGTTATAGAAACCTTTTTCGGCGAGCGTGACGAAATTTTCCACGGTCTTTGGCGTCTGGCCTTGGTTGAACAAAATAATAATATCGCCAGCAGTCGTATGGAGCGTGGCCGAGTATCTTTTTTGAGCATTAAACATAGTATTCAAATATAAACGAAGTATTAATAATATTTTGAGCGGGTTATATCGCCCACGGCGACATCCCTGAGGCCTCGCGGCCGAGGAAAGCGAAAAATGTTATTAATACTCCGTTCATGAAAACATTTTTGCGACCGCGGATACATCAAAAGATTCTTTGGAACGGATAATCGAGTGCACCGATCCACCGGCATCACCTTTGTAGCGGGGAATAATATGCCAGTGCACATGTGGCACTGTTTGCCCGGCGGCTTCCCCATCATTAATACCAATATTCACGCCGTCTGGCTTAAGCGCTGTATAAACTTTTTTGAGCGCCTGCTGTACGCCGGCCAAGGTAGTGTTCCACAGCTCTCCATCCATCGCCGAAAGATTTTCGACATGTTTTTTTGGCACAATCACCGTATGCCCTTTGGAACACGGATGCACGTCTAAAAAAGCGAGCATATTCGCGTCTTCATACACCGTATAATTAGAGATTTCCCCCGCTACAATTTTACAAAAAATACAGGACATATTTTCCCTATAAAACCCTAATTGATGAGCTATTTTTAACATTTGTTTTCGGCGATTTCCATATTTTATATAAACAGTAAATCGCCAATCCATCAATAACGACCATTAAACAATAAATCAGTGCAATGAAAACAGACATCCTTATATCATCAGTTTCCATCCAGGCATCAAGTACTTCATAAAGTGAGAACAAGAACAATAAACCAAGACTAAAAAAACCCAGAATTGTGATTAGAAATCCCAAAAAAAGTAACGAATTTTTTAGCAGCTTAGACATTCTATATATATTCACTATATACTCAATTTTTATCAGTCTTATTAAGAATCGTGCCATTTTTGACAATCCAACAATTATTCGCGCCGGTGGCGAGAAATGCCGCCTGCAAATCACTCGCCGAAAGAGTCCCGTTAGCCTTTCGCCAGATCGCTTGCAGCTCCGGTTGCGCAAAATATTCATTAATGGGGAAACCGCCGCCAATAATCTGTTTATGGGAAATTGCCTCGAGCGCGAGCAGTGGATACGTGTCGGCGATAACACAATGGCGCGGTTGATTTTTGTCATGTTGCCAGACATACTCCATCGCTTGCGCATCGGCAGTACTGACAACACCAGTATCCGGCCCAAGCGTATAAAGCGCGCCGATAACTAACGCGTCAAATATCAAAAATACCGGCAATAATTTCGCCACGATCGGTTGGTTGGTGATAGATCGGTCCAAGTATCTCAACACAAAAACGATCACAACGCAATAAATGATAGCTAGAACCGGATCGAGCCGGCGACTGAATAATTGTTCCCCGGCGAGTAGATAGCGAGAGATTAGATAGCCGCCGGTGAGAGCAAAACTCATAACGCCAAACCAAACTATGGTCATTTGTCGGCGACTAAGCGCATACCATGTCCCCCAGATCGCTAACCCAAAAAATACGATGGCGACGATCGGCAGCCACCACAAATGCGCCGTGAATACATTTGGAACATAAGCGGCCGATGGGACCTGATTTATCAAAATATTACCAATGATCGTATCAAAAGTCCTGGGGCCCATCGCCACATACCAACCAGAAAAATTACCAACAATTTCTTTAAGAACACCGAACCAGGCGATCGGCTTAAAAGTACTGTAGCCGGCGATGAGTTCGAGCGCGGGTATGCTCAACATGCCCACGATACCGGAAAAAACGATGACCACCGCCTGCCAGCCTCGCTCCCGCGGCCAATAAATAAGTTCGGCGACAAACCAGCCCAGCCAAAACAGCACAGCGTAAAGGCTATAACCAAAAATTGATAGAAATCCCAAAACTGCCAAAGCCGTCATCTGGCTCTGCCGCGGCTTATCTATCCTTTTCAAAACTAAAATGGTCAAAAAAAGCCAGATTGGCAAACCAAAACTAACCGGCAACGTGAACGATCCCGCTGCCTGCAGGGCAAAAGGGAAAAGGGTTGTCCACAATAAATAAAAAGTGCCGCGCTTGCCTAAAGAAAAAAGTTTAGCCAATTCCACGATTAACAAAGGAAAAATAAGCGACCAAATCACCGGCACAAACCATTTAATGATTACTACCGGCGACACCCCAAACAACCGCGTCAAAAGCGCCATCAATCCCCACATCTGGCCATACGGCAAAATTCCAAAATACGCGCCGGTGCCGGGAGCCTCGCTTAAAGCCGCCTCGACCAAAGGTTCTTCGGCAATAATTGTTTGGACATTGGCCAGATGGCGCCAGCCATCCGCCCCATAAAATAATGAATGCGACAACGGCAAATAACTATGCAATAAAAAAGTATGGGCAATAAATAAAACGACGACTGATCGTGTACTTAATGAAGTGAGCGACAACCAACCAAGCACTATCGTCGCCGCGATAAAAATATATAAATAATGCGGATGAATGGTTTGCCAGGGGCTGGTAAGCGAGCCTTCACTTCTTGTCTGGTACAAGAGAATCAGCCCAACAATAAACAAAACCGCATACACAAAAACTCCGGCAAATATCCAGAAACTCTTCGGCTCTTGAGTTACAAATGCGTCAGCTTCTTCCAAACGAGGCGGTGACCGCCGCACCGCGTAGTAATCCAACCAAAACCAGGCGCAACCGTTTATCAGGAAAACCAACGCGTACATAAGAGGCGTCAGTTTACCAACGAGAAGCGCGACACACAACCACGAACCCAATGTAACAAAAATTATAAATAATCCCAATACAAAAGTCCGACGCGAATAGGAAAAATTAAATAAGATCACCAACACCCGCGTCGCCGCCTTACCCACCAAGTACAGATACACTAAAAAAGCGGCCTGGCCGAGAAACGGCACCGGCATGCTCAAACACCACGCAATGAGGAGGCCTAGGACTGCCACGGCAACCCCTTTTCGTATGGCAAAAACTTCAAACATAAGTCTAATTGCCGTCTGCTTCGGCTTCCCTATACTTTGCTTTGGCTTCCCTATATTGAATTAATTCTGAAAATTTTTGAAGGTGATCAGCGGATATATGATCTTTCTGATCAAGGTATGGGGCAAGCATTTTTCTCGCATCATCAAATTGCTTAGCATCCATAAATAAATTGGCAAATTCACAACGGACTTCATATTCTCGCTCAACACTTAAAACGCGACTGTCAACAACGGACCAACTTGTTTTGACAGCCTCGTTAAATATTTTATCGCGTTCATTCTCGAAAAATGAAGAAAAATATGAGCCGGCCCAAATGTATGCTAAACTCACAATTCTATAATCAATCTCCGCGACCATTTTTGGCCACTGAACAGCTTCGGCTCTCGCGCGAAGCGCCTCATATTTACCGCGATATGTCTCATAATTATTTTTAAACGCAACATGTGGTTGGTCTAGCGACATATCTACCCGTTGCCAGGCGGTGTTATTTCCACCAAGTCTATAAAATTCTATAAGCATATCCGACCTTTCATCCTTAAATTCGTCTTCCAGCGTTTCATAAGCTTTTAGTATGCGATCGTGAATTTCATTATTCGGAAGATCACTTTTGTCTGTGCGATAAAGAAAGAACAATTCTTGATAAGCCATAATCGGATCGTCAACAGGATAATCCTTGCCGCAAAAAGTCTCATCGCGTAATGACCTGAACTTATCAATATTTTTCGGATCTGTTTGAAAATAATACAATAAAAATTTATATTTATTGCCCCGATATATTTGAAAACCTTCGGCGGCATCTTCTCTTTCTCGATCTTGGCCATTAAAATCGGGAGTACCATCGTAATATTCTTTGAATAACGTTGGACCGGCTCTCTTAAAACCCTCATGTATGCCACCGTAATTATCGACATGATGACCTACTTCATGCATAATTACATTTCGAATATTTTTGCTGTAATAAGACCATCTGGAAGCGTCGAAATCGATTAAACGCGGCCCCGCCAGAATAATTTCATTTACCAACGGAATAATGAAATCGGCGCTACGGTATATTCCCGTCGCTTTTTTATCTCCTCGTATAGAACGATCATTGAGTCTATCCTGTGAATCGGGAGATATGATTTTTATGGTATCAATACCCTGCCGAAACGCCGGTTCAATTTTATCAAATTCTTGATT
The DNA here is from genome assembly GCA_001783035.1 of Candidatus Magasanikbacteria bacterium RIFCSPLOWO2_02_FULL_44_11. Lineage (GTDB taxonomy): Bacteria > Patescibacteriota > Patescibacteriia > Magasanikbacterales > GWA2-37-8 > 2-02-FULL-45-10. The sequence goes on along the minus strand of MFQK01000026.1, from coordinate 12,013 downwards.
TACCATGTTTTTTACAAGATCCTTTTGTTCGGCGGATAATTCGTAACCATCTTCAAATTCAAATGTGCGTGAGAGCGACATTTCCGATTCATTCGGATTTTCACAAATACCGCCCATATCCGGAGCGCAAGCTGTCGCGCCTTCAATCGCGCCGGCAAGTAAAATACCCGCCATTTTTTTCTTCAACCCCCCTTCACCGAGTTGTCGCAGAAATGATTTTTTTTTGTTTTTATTAGATTCATTTATTGGCTTTTCTGCGACATTTTCAAGATTTTGATTTGATTCAATTGGCGTATAACCTGCTTTTTCACTCATACTTGATAGTATATTTACTAAGATTTATATCATTTTAAGTATACCACACAATTATAACGGGTTAAAATGTCAGTCTTGTTTGAAACCGATAATAAAACCCACAGCTTCTGCACAATTCCTCCCCAACCACACTTGTCGAAAGAGGACGCTTCGGCTACTATGGGTGTACTTAGCTTGTACGTATGTCAAATGACGCCATAGAAAAAATACCTCCTCAAAGTTTGGAAGCGGAAATGTCACTATTAGGATCACTCCTCATCGATAAAGAAGCGATGTTAAAGGTAGCCGACATTGTCAAACCGGAAGATTTTTACAAAGACAGTCACCGCAAAATTTGCGAAGCAATTTTAGAATTATATAGTAAAAGCGAGCCGCTCGACATGTTGACATTGGGCACGCGCTTGGAAGAAAAGGGCGACCTCGAGCACATCGGCGGTCGCGCCTATCTCGCCGCCCTCACCAACGCCGTGCCTACCGCATCAAATGTGGTGCATTACGCCAATATCGTCCATAAAAAAGCCACCCGACGACGACTACTCTCCGCTTCAAGCGAAATTACCCGTTTAGCTTTCCATGAAGAAACAGACGACATTGAAGACGTGCTGGATAAGGCCCAACAAAATCTCTATGGCGTATCGCAGGTCTACCTAAAACAAACCTTTACACCGATTCGCGGCATCTTGGCTGATGCTTTTGACCGTATCGATGAAATACACAAAAACAAAGGTCAATTGCGCGGCATTGCCACCGGTTTTCATGGTCTCGACAATTTACTTGCCGGATTTCAACGTTCGGATTTGGTGATTATTGCCGCCCGGCCTTCGGTCGGCAAAACCTCTTTCGTGCTCGATATCGTCCGCCACGTGGCCACCAAGAAAAAAGTCCCGATTGGTATGTTTTCATTGGAAATGAGCAAGGAGCAGCTCGTCGACCGTATGTTGTGTGCCGAGGCAAATGTTGATTTGTGGAAAATGCGCACCGGCCGCTTGTCGGAACGTCCTGAAGATGAAGATTTTTCCCGTATCGGCCACGCCATCGGCAATTTGTCTGAAGCGCCGATTTACATCGACGACTCACCAAATGTGAATATTATGCAGATTAGGACTAAAGCCCGACGCCTTCAAGCCGAACATGGCTTGGGTATGATCGTCATCGATTACTTGCAGCTTATGGAATCAAAAGGCAATTCGGATAATCGTGTGCAAGAAGTCGCGGAAATTACCCGTGGCTTAAAAGGTATCGCCCGCGAATTGAATATTCCGGTTGTCGCTCTCTCACAGCTCTCGCGTGTGGTCGAGCAAAGCAAACCGGCTATCCCGAAACTTTCCCACTTACGTGAATCTGGTTCCATCGAGCAGGATGCCGACGTGGTCATCTTTATTTACCGCAAAGCTGCCGACCGTAATTACCGCCTGGAAGATATTCCACCAGACGAACGCCATATCGGTGAAATCCATATTGCCAAACATCGTAACGGACCGACCGGCATGATCAAGATGGCCTTTAATGAAGCATTTGCCTCGTACCGAAACTTGGAAACAAACATGGCCGGCGGCGCAACAGGTGGTGTTATGAATAATTCCCCGCAAGCCCTGAAACAAAAATCCGCGTTCACGAAGCCTCCAAATGAAATTCCACAATTTTAATTATGTAATAAAAGCGACAAGCATAAATATCTTTTTGCGAGACCGGGAGCTAACTATGTAGCCCCGGCGAGTCAAAAATATATTTATGCGATCGCTCTATAATATTTACTAAATTATTGAATAAATATGTCCATGTTTTCCAAATTAAAACAGTTCAAAGATCTGCGCGACCAAGGTAAAAAACTTCAGGAAGCCGTGAGCGGTGAAAGCGTCGTCACCCGTGCCCTGGGCGACAAAGTTGTCTTGACTATGGATGGCAACATGCGCATCTCCGGGCTGGCCATTGATCCGGAAGTGCTGACACCTGACAAAAAACAAAAACTTGAAACCGCTATTCGCGATGCCCATGATGAGGCCTTGAAAAAAATGCAACGCATTATTACCGGAAAAATGCAAGATATGGGTGGCTTCCCCGGCCTCGGCGGCGGCAAATAATCATGTGTACCCACCGGCAATTAACAATCTCATTCGGGCATTAAAAAGACTACCGTCCGTGGGTGAAAGGACTGCGGAACGGTTTGTATTTTTTTTATTAAAATCCGGAAAAAAAGAAGTGTCCGAGCTCATGCTCGCTCTAAAAGAATTGATTGAAAATATCAAAAGTTGTGAAGTGTGCTGGAATTTCAGCGACACCAGCCCTTGCGCCATTTGCGCGAACCCCAAACGCGACCAAACAACAGTATGCGTTGTGACCGATGCGCCCGATGTGAACGTCATAGAAAAAACCGGATTTTACAACGGCGTCTACCATATTTTGCGGAACGTCTATGATCCAAGCGACGAGCAAAGCCTGGAGCGAATAAAACTATCCGAGCTCCTCGCCCGTCTAAAGAAAAGAACTATTAAAGAAGTAATCCTCGCCCTTAACCCGGATATCGCCGGTGAAACCACGATGTTGCTTTTGGAAAAAGAAATTAAAACGGCGTCACCGGAAGTGAGGCTGACCCGGCTAGCCCGCGGCCTCCCTCTTGGCGCCGACCTGCGTTATGCCGACGAAATTACCCTCGCCAGCGCTTTTAAAAACCGCACCCAAAAACAATAACAGCTCGCCGAGGCGAGCGTTATCCGGGAATTATATCCGTAATCATTTATGCTTTTCTCTCTCAACAGCACAAGTGATTGCGGGCAGCGTGACCCATGTTATTTTGCCTCTTCGGGATATCGATGTTCCGTCGATACCTCTACGAGCAGCGATGGCATCCCTATACCCCGCCAAAAGACATGAGCACATTCTTCAAGAAACTTAGTGCGCCCATGAATTCTCACTTTGACGGGTTTAATGAATTACCAGCCAAACCATAATGAGATCCATAGTTCGGGTATCATAGCGCTCCTACCGGTAGAGTCAACGAAATCTGTGTGTAAAGTGTGGAGAAACAGTGCACAAAAAAACACTAATTCTGACAGATGCTTTTATTTCGTGAGTGTTAAGCGATTTTTACTTCTGTAAAACGTTGGCGTTGACCGTGGACTTTGTGATATCGGACCTTGCGCTTGAACTTTTCCACGCGAACAGTCCGATTCTTTCCTTGCTTCACTACCGTGGCAGACAAGACGACACCGGATAGGAATGGCGCGCCGATTTTAGCGTTACTGCCATTGTCGTCGGCCGTGAGTAATACTTTATCAAAAGTAACTTTTTCGCCGGCTTCTCCAAGAATCTTTTCTATTTTGAGCGTATCACCGGTTTTAACAAGATATTGCTTACCACCGGTGGCAATGACTGCGAGCATAAATACGTTAAATAATTGAGTACCGATAGTATAGCGAAAAAGCTGCCGGCTGTCAAGATTATTTGTCTAAAGTAAGCATATCCCCCACTTGGATCCCCCACTTATAAACCGACCCAGCCGCGACTTCAATTACCGCATTGGCCGGCACTTTCGGTGAATAACGTGTTAAGTCACGTTCTTTTCGGCCTGCTTCCGGTTTGGCGGCCAGGGTAATATCGACAACTTCCGACCCACGAAGCCAAATCAGATCAAGCGAAAAGCGCATCTTGCGCATGACTATGGTATGATAAGCTTCATATCCAAAAGGAAATAACATTCCATCATATTCACCAAGACTATCACGATCACTCAATCCTTGGCTCTGCTTGGTAAAAGTGTCAGCAATGATAAGTTTTAGAATTTCATTATTGTGAATCATAGCTGCTTCCGGCCACCGCTTAGCATTAAAATAGACAAACAAAGCGCAGACAACCATCACCAAAAATAAAATACCGTGCCATTTTTTGAAAGTCCTAAATTCTTTCATAGGATGCGGAACGAGTCCGAAAATGCAGGGCCACGAACAAAAGTCCGACAAAGATAACAGCTAGAGCAATAACTTTACCCATACTTTGTAAAAACAACGCGGCCAAACCAAAAACCAGCGCGCACACATAAAATAACAATACGACTTTACGCTCGGAAAGACCTCCATCGACTAAAGTAAAATGCAGGTGGTTTCGGTCACCTCGAAAAATAGACTGCCCTTGCTTAAGACGCAAATACACAACTCGTGCCACATCTAGGATAGGAATAGCGAGAACGAGAAAAGCCGTAGCGACCTTGCTGCCGGCGATAACCGCCAACACGCCAAGCATAAACCCGATAAACAAACTCCCCGACTCGCCTAAAAATATCTTGGCCGGTGAGAAATTAAAAAATAAAAATCCCAAGCACGTACCTGCGAAAATAAGCGACACTAGAGCGACATTAGGCTGATAGAATTTCGTCATCGTCGTCATAAAAAAAACTATCAACGATCCGATAAACACCACCCCGGTTGCCAAACCATCCAAACCATCCAGTAATTTTGTCGTAAACATCATGCTAAGGAGCCATAAGAACACCAAACCGTCTGCCAGTATAAAAAAACTCCCAAATACAGTGACGATCTTCCCCTGTTCCAAAGAAATAACTCCGCCAAGCGGGTTAGTTATTTTCTCCAAACCAAGACCACCTAAAACTGTGACCAAAGCGGCAAAGGCGATTACCAAAAATCGCAAACGCGTCGAAAGCGTATAGACGTCATCAAAAATTCCGACGATAAAAAGAATGGAGCTGCCAAGAAAGGCGGCAAAAAGTTTCGTACGCAACAATTCAATTCCAAAGATTGGATGATAAACCAAATAACCGACAATTGCCCAAAAACCGATAAACAATGCCGCCCCACCTAACAAAGGCACGGGATGCGTATGTTTTTTTCGCGCTTGGTCCGGCCTATCCAGAATACCGCGGCGCTTGGCAAACATCATTACCAAACAAGTCAACACCGCTGATAACCCACCGGCGGCCGCAAAATAAATCAACATACGCTAAGTCCGAAGAGTTATTTCTCCCCCTTGCCCGATCACCACCGTGTCGCGGCGATGAAGCGCGCCGGTTAATAAAAGTTCGGCCAGCTTATTTTCCACGCGTTCCTGGAGAACCCGTCGAAGCGGGCGAGCGCCATACTCTGGATCGTAACCCGCCGAAGCCAAAAACTCCAGAGCCACATCCCGCACCTCAAGAGTGATACCTTTAGCTTCCAATTCTTTCGCGATTCGTAGCAACATTAAATGAGTAATTTGTTTGATGTCACCGAGCGCGAGCGGCTTAAAGAGCACAATCCCGTCAAAACGGTTTAAAAACTCCGGCTTAAAATGTTGTTTTAATTCGCCGTGGAGCAGGCGGTCTTTGATGATATCGCTCGACAAGCCTTGCCTCATTTGATCTTGAACAAACCCTGTCCCCGCGTTTGATGTGGCGATAATAATAACATTCGTAAAATCTACCACGCGACCGGTACTATCGGTCAACCGACCATCATCCATGACCTGTAAGAAAATGTTAATAACATCCTTATCGGCTTTTTCAATTTCATCGAGTAATAAAAGTGCAAACGGATTTTGACGAACGGCTTCGGTCAAAAGTCCCGTCCCTTTTTCGCCGAGTAAACCTATCAGACGCGACAAGCTCTGCTTGTCCTGAAATTCACTCATATCAAAACGGACCATCCTGTCCTCGCCGCCAAAATAAACCTCGGCCATAGTCTTCGCTAATTCAGTTTTGCCGACACCGGTCGGACCCAAGAATAAAAAGTTAGCGATTGGTCTGGCTTTGGAGCGAATGTCGGCCCGCGCGCGACGTAAGGCATTAGCAACCAGACTTACCGCCTCATCCTGTCCAACCACTCGTTCATGCATGGTCGTTTCGAGCCGCATAAGTTTAGATGATTCGTCTGCTGTCACGCTCGTCAATGGCACATGTGTTTTTTCGGCGATCACTTCACCGACATCATCCTTGGTCACCAAAGAATCTTTTCCGCGTTGGCTACGCACCCGCGCTCCGGCTTCACTCATTATTTCCAGCGCGCTTCCCGGCAAAGTCACCTCGCGTACAAATTTCTTAGATAATTCCACCGTCCGCGCCAAAGCATCGTAGGTATAAAAAATATCATGTTTGTATTCCAAATAACCGACTTTCGATTCCAAAACCTGGATAGCCTGGTTTTCATTCATCTCCGGAACCATAACTTTGGTCATAACCGTACTTAATTTTGAATTGGCAATCATTTGCGCATAGGATTCGGTCGTCGTTGTCGCAATGGTGAGAAAACGTCCACTCGATAAATAATCAGCCAGAGTACTCACCACATCCACACCGGCTCGTCCACCGGCGGAAACACTTAAAAGTTCATGGATATTATGGATACACAAAATAATATTGCCGGCACGCTCTATTTCATACATAATGGATTGTAAACGTTCGACTGCTTCAGACGGCGTCGCACCGGCCAAAAGTGACGACAGATTGAGTCGCACCATACGCTTGTCGCGCAATCGAGCCGGCACCCGTTCTTCAACCATCTTCTCGGCGATGCCTTCAACAATACTTTTTTTACCGACACCATAATCACCGACCAATAAAACACTCTGCTGTCCGCCATCAATTACCTGAAACACCTGGCGTATTTCATTATCACGAGCCACACAGGTCATGGTGTGTCCTAATTGGGCGAGAAGAGTCAAGTCGTCGCTTAAATGATTTAAATAAGGGGTCGCGACCGCGGTCATAGCCCGATCCATCCCATATTTGGAACGATGTCTAGACGCTTCTTTCAAATCGGCATATTGCCGATATAAACGATCTTTAATGCGCGCCCAAGCCACGACGTTCAAAAGTTTGTTTTTATCGATGGAGAAATCATAGAGAATATCCTGAATCTGTTCGGATGCCCGTACGGCGCAAAGCAACAAATCCATTGAATAGACATAATCATTTTCAGCCCGGTAGGCTTCCTCATAGGCTTTGAAAAAAATATCAAATAATTCCTCGGAAACAACCGGCGCCGTGTGCGTACCCCCTGTGGTCGAATTATTGTTGGCAAACAATGGACGCAAACGTTCCTGAATCTGGTCAACGGCCACGCCCATCCGGATAAACAAGATACGGATTTTTGGCGTAGTAAAAAGCGCGTATAATAAATGAAAACTGTTTACCTTATTGTACGCAAATTGATCGGCCACGGTATAGGCTACACCCAGCGTTTCAATCGCTTCGGGAGTAAACGAAGAAATAATACTCGTGCGCTTATATTTCGGCATCGCCAAAACATCAGACCACGAAGTTGGCAGAGCTTCAACAGCTTCTTCTAATTCTTCATTAAAATTTTCTTTATGGGCGATCGGCATAAGCTTGGCACGTTCAACAACAACACGATACCACCAGTAGGATAATGCCGCGATGCCTAACCAAAATAAGGCGTCAACCGAGCCGGGTAATTGTGAAACACTAAAATCGGGCCTGACATAGCCGTACTTAGGTGTAATAATTAAATAACGATACGCCACGAACCCCGCCCAAAACAAAAAGTTCAACCCCAAAATAAAAACAACAATTTTACGAATTTTATTAACTAGTTTTTTGGCGTGATCAAAAGCAATATGATAACGGTCTAAAGGATATCGCCAAAAAAGCCAGCGACCACGCGACATTCTACCTTGGGCCATGCCGCGGCACAGCGAGCAAGTGCCCCAATAAATCAGACCGGTACCGCGACATTGATCGCAGCGAAGTAAGGCAAATTTCTGGTCCCGTTCAAACAACATAAACTAAAGCGGACTAAACAATGATTTAGTTAAACCCCAAATCACCATCACTGGCCATATCAGCCAAATGGCCACTACCATCAAACAACCGAAACAAAACAAACCCAGGATCACCGAGCGCACCACGATTTGGATGAGTCTCATGAAAAAACTGATCACCTTGCCGGTAAAATCATATTGGCCGTACATGGGCACGAAAATATTTTGCAGCCACAGCCCCGGCGCCAAACGTCGCTTACCGATCCGGCACCAATCAAGCGCGCTTTGCGTCACCCAGATAAACCCACGGCTATACCACCACACCGGAAAATACAAAATATCGAGAAGAGCCTCGAGACACAAACGTTGTACAATAAATAGATACATAAAATGCTATCCGTAGTATAGCATAAATGAAGTAATAAAAAAACGCTCTAGGTAGCGATATTATAAAAATCTAGCGTTGAGCCACGGGTGTAGCAACGGCCGTGTTCACAAAAGTCACTTTTGGAGCCATGGTCATAGCGAGATCAGGTAACCGTTTTTGGATACTAGCCATCGATTGATGTTCGGCGACCTGTGTTTCCAGCTGCCGTGTCTCAATACTTACGGCCTGAACCTTTTTTTCTAAATTGTGGATGATATAACCGCTCGTCGAGACTGTGTTGATCTGGTAAACATAGCCGAAAGCCAAAACCGGAACGAGACTGACCAAAACTAACTTCATCTTGGTACTCATCAACCAAGCCGGCATAATCATGTTGCCAAGAAAGTTTAGGATTGATTCGTAACGATGAATGACTCGATGTTTGAATGACATAGTATAGTTTTTTATACTTTCTCGACGGCCCGAAGTTTAGCACTTCGCGCCCGCGGATTAGAGCTTACCTCCGCCTCACTCGCGACTAACGGTTTTTTGTTAACCATTTTAACTTTTTTGGTCAGGGCTTCTTTTTGGAAAAAATGTTTGACAATCCGATCTTCTAACGAATGAAAGGTTATAACCACCAGCCGTCCGCCCGGAGCAAGAATATCTATCGCTTGCGGTAAAACTTCTTTTAGCACTTCGAGCTCGCGGTTAGCCGCGATGCGTAAAGCTTGGAAAACTCGTGTCGCCGGGTGAATACCGCCGATCCAAGGAATTTCTTTCGTACTTTTGAGCTTCGCGCGATAGACCGTGAGTATCACGTCTACTAAATCTTTGGTTGTTTTCAAAAGAGTTTCTTTTCGTTTGGCCACAATCGCCTGAGCGATTTCGCGGCTGAGCGGCTCTTCACCCAACTGTTTAAAAACCTGTGCCAACTCATCAGTCGAATAAGAATTGACGATGGTGGCGGCAGTCAATTGTGCCCCGCCGACAAAATCCGGGTTATAGCGCATGTCGAGGGGCTCGTCTTTTTCAAAACTAAAGCCTCTCCCCCGCTCCGCAAATTGCGGACTGGACCAACCCAGATCAAGCAGGATGCCGTTGACCGGACCAAATTGCTCGGTCTCAGCAATCTTTTTCATGTCGGCAAAGTTACCACGACTATACCTGACCCGATCTCCAAAGCGATATAAATTCTGTTTCGCCCTGAGGAGCGACTCGGGATCCGCGTCAATGCCGAGCAACGCGCCATTTGGCGCTGTGCGTTCTAAAATCGCCTCACTATGCCCGGCATCACCCAGCGTCCCATCAATGACGTGGTGATTTGGTTCTAGTGCCAAAGCTTCAAGAACTTCAGTGATGAGTACCGGTATATGTCGCATATGACCTGTCATTAATCTCGGTTAAACTCCGAGTTCGGCCATGCGCTCCGCAATGCTGCCACTTTCGGCTTCGGTTTGACCTTTATAGTGAGACCATTTGGTGGCGTCCCAAATTTCGAGACGATTGTAAAGACCGGCGATAACGACTGCTTTTTGCAGCTGCGCGAAATTGCGCAGGTATTCAGGGAGAACCATTCTGCCCTGTTTATCGATTTCTACATCCATGGCGCCAGCCAGCATGAGCCGAGAGAAAGCTCTGCTGTTGGCCTGGCTGATGGGGAGGCTCGCCAACTTGGTGGCCAGTTTTTCCCATTCCGTCTTGGTGTAGACAAAGAGACAGTTATCCAATCCGCGAGTTACGACCGCGCCTTTTGACAAATCACGGCGAAATTTGACCGGTACGGCCAATCGCCCTTTGTCGTCTAAGTTGTGGCTGTACTCGCCGATGAACATACGAGGTGGAGAAATAATTAGTGATACAAGCATTGTCACCACTTTCTACCACTTACTTCCATTATAAACCACTTGAAACCGCCCGTCAACACCTTACTCCATTTTATAAGTACAAAAAAATGGCTTAAGTAAGCCATTTCTAATGAGTAACTAGAGAGTGGGTGTGGACAATTCTTAGTTATTATTTTGGTTTATCCAAATCCTCTAAACTAAAACCTAGTTCGTTAAAAATTAAATTTCTAAGGTAAACGCCGGCTACTAAAAAAACATCATCTAAATTTGCCCCCGCCTTAAATGCGCCATTTTTTAATCCAAGTTCAATTTCCGGAAAATGAGACGGCAACTCCTTAACAATCTGTAAAATGGCGCTCTCGGCATCATACGGATTTTTAATCCCCATAGTTTTTATCTTTTGGAATAAAAGCGTTTTCTTATCATCAATAATTTCCTTGATGCCGCTTGTCTCCAAAATATTTTTTCCTCTCTCATTCAATTGTCGGGGTGAATGTGCCGGGGCAAGCCGATCTTTCCAAATAGTATCAACACGATCTTCTACAATACTAAATCTTTCTCTGACATCCTTAAGATCGGTCTTAATTTCATCATCAAGCGTCTTCCCAATGTGTTTAACGAGCGTTCGTAAACTTCCCCAAGCAATACCAATTGTAACCAAAAAGGAAACTATCCCTATAACCGCTGGAAGCCACCCGATTTGAATTATAGGCTGCACATTCGTCATATTAAAACATTAACTTCGTCACTATATTAGCCCACATTCTTATTTGACGCAACATGAGACTTTACCTTTTCTTTAACTAGATTATTTTTTTGGATTTTACGAATAAATAGATTAGCGGTCCAAAAATAGTCAAAAAGAAAAATGTGATCATGATTACATTTTCAACCCATGCAAAAAAAATATCAATACCATCATAGACGTTCTTATTATAACCAACCCCCCTGCTGATCAGCGTGGGTAAAAAAAATATAAATATGATTCCACTTACTAATGGAACTATGATTAGTACAATTTTATACTTCATGTGGGAATGATATCCTAACCGCTATAAAATTATAAAGTAGTGGTCATAGCTCGGTCAACCACTTCAGTAGGGATTGCAACATCAGTGGTAATTTTTTTAGCTAGAATTACAGACGCATCAGGGTCGCCGTGATTAAATAAAATACGTTTTGGTTTGCCAACGGAAATCCAGTCGATGAGTTTATTTTGGTCGCCGTGCGCCGACAAAGCGCTCATAATTCGTATTTCGCACTTCACTTGTACTTTTTCTCCTAATATTTCAACTGATCGTGCGCCGTCAATAATCCGTCGACCCAACGTGCCAACCGACTGATAACCAACAATCATCAACGTGTTTCGAGGATCAGATAAATACCTCAAAGCGTGATGGATAATACGGCCACCCTCCATCATACCGCTACCGGCAATAATAATTTTCGGCGCCGGTACCTGGTTGATGCGTTTTGATTCATCTCGCGTTTCGGTCATCGTCAAACCCGGGAAAGAAAAAATATCATCGCCCGACTTTACGAGCTCGCGCGCCTCCCGATCATAATAATCGACATATTTGCGATAGACGCGCATAGCGCCGATAGCCATGGGGCTGTCTAAAAAAATCGGTACTCGCGGCAAAACATTCTTATGCTCGATCAAATCATTAAAAAAATACAATAATTCTTGCGTGCGCTCCAGCGAAAACGCCGGAATCATCAAAACGCCCCCTCGTTTCACCGTATCCTCAATGCATTTTTGGATATCGGTCTCACGACC
>MFQK01000025.1 GCA_001783035.1 Candidatus Magasanikbacteria bacterium RIFCSPLOWO2_02_FULL_44_11 | reverse complement strand
TTCCCTGGGTTTGAGGAGAAGATGAAAAAAGTTGCTACTGAAAAAGCTGATTTATTTTCTTCATACCTGACCAGCCTTGGTGATGATACTTTACAACAATTTGGAAATAGTAGAGAAAGGGCAGAATTTCAAATAAAACTTTATTCTACGATTGGTAAATTACTGCAAGGTAAGTTTTCAACCGGAATTTTGTTTGATGTCCAGAAAAAAGTGTTTCCCTACGAACAGCCGTTTTACAATAAGCTGAGATCAGAACAACCATTGCCAATGATTAGAGCTAATAATATATAAATATGAATATGTTACAAAAAAATTTTGATAAAGCAATCATAAAATTTTTAGGGGTCAATAATGCTAAGTTTGAATTCAGCGGATTTATATATAAGAATAAAAAAAAAGAGGCTATCGACTCGATTGGTTTAACGTTGGATATTTCAATTGAATCTGTAAAAAAATCGTTAGAAAATGGAATCGATACATTGGTATGTTTTCATGCTCCTGATAAATTGGGTGGTAAAGATTTCATCACAAAGGAAATAAAAAAATTAATAAAAAATAAATTAAATTTGTACAAATGTCATTTGCCTCTAAATTTTGCAGACTTTATTGGTATCCATTCTGTTTTATGTATGATGGCTGACCTCAAGGCAGAACCGATCACGTTTAAATACGAAGGTCGTAAAATACGGGGTGGCGAATATCGTATATTAGAACAACATACCCTTCGTGAACTCCTGGATAAATTAAAGAAAGTTGGTTCACCATACGCTCGTATTTTTAATCATGAAGATAATAATAAGGTGTACAAAAATATTTTAATTTCATCAGGTTCGGGATTCAAAAAAGAACTATTTGAACAAACCAATTGTGATTTAATAATTTCTGGTGAGGCGAAACATAGTGTTATAATGCAGGCAAGAGATAACGGTGTGACTCTAGTTGAGCTTGGTCATTATTACACTGAAAATGCGCCATTGAGCATTATAGCAAAAAAATTTGAGGAAATTATTGGAGTCAGTGTTAAGTTTATAAGCATACCTTTTTTAGAAAAAATTCATGACTTCAAATAAAAAACTGCCATTAATAATAGCCATTTCTGGCACACATGGGGTGGGTAAAACCACCCTTGCTCATGCATTGGCAATAAAACTTGACATAAAACAAAGGATCGGTCTTGGTGTTGTTTTAAAAACGATGCAAATCTTAGAAAGTGGTAATGAAGAGATTCAAAAATGGGATGATTATTCGGGTTGTAAAACTGAACAGGATTTTGTTAAAAAAATTCATGCGCAGTGTAGGATAATGGGAAGTATTATCAGTAAGATTGTCGATAAGGCGATAAAAACCGGTGAGCCATATATAATTGATGGTATACAATTATTACCACAATATTTACCAATGTCTAAAATAAAACTGGTCGCCTTATTTTTGAATGATAAGGATGAGCACAAAAAAAGATATACTAAGCCGAATGTAACTAAGACAAGGCATGCTGTAAAAAATAATTTTGAAACCGTGAAAGATATAGAAAAGGAGATTTTAAAAAATATAAGAAAATACAAAATACCGCTTTTTGAGAGCAGTATTGGACCAAATTTGTTGGCTGATTTAATTATAAAAAAACTTAAATTTCATCGAGTGGAATAATAAATTTGGTGCTTGATACGGTGGAGAAAGTAAAAAGAGATTAATTAACTAAATTCGTCGTTGTGCTGGCATAGTTGTTGTTGATGATGGTTCGGACTTCATCTACCACGGCCTGCGAAATCTGTCATGTTCGGCAACGTTCGTTAACCCTTTTTGCAGATTAAAATTAAGCTGATTTAAGTATATGTTGAACACTAAAAATAGTGTTTTTAGTGATATGAATTTAATTGGGGTATGGAATGTATTCCTTGACAAGAACGGTTTTTTATGCTATACTTTCTTGTTATTCTAGTATGGTTCTTTGTAAAATTTCCAGCTTTCTTTAGCCTTATTTCAATAAAGTAAGTCTAAAAGAAGGCTGGTAAACCAGCACTTCCTCTTTGCCATGTCGGCAAGGAGTGAGCCCTTTGAAAAAAGGGAGAAAGGAAGCCGCCATGAGCGACTTCCGTGCAGTGGCACACCTCGAGGAGCAGCTCGGCGAAGCGGGATGGTGGGCCCTGATCGACTCGGCGAACACCGGGAAAGTCAAGGAGTTCTGCGATGCTCTCGTCGCGGCCGGTCTCCCGACCACCATGACCCTGGGCGGCGTCACCTACGACATCCTCTCGTTTCTCCGGGGCGAGACGAGCGTCAAGGGAGACGTCATGGTCGCCCGCTCGCAGGAGATGGGCGCCCACCAGGGGAAGGAGGACCGCCAGCACGTCCTCAAGCACCAGGACGAGATCCCGTCCATCCTCCGCAGCAAGGTCGTCTTCGTCTTTACCGACGATCGGCACCCGGACGACCCCGAGCGCGTCGACTACGTCTGCTGGCGCGACGGTCGCTGGGTCGCGGACTGGCGCTGGCTCGACGGCGGCTGGTTCGGCGGCTTCCGGGTTCTCCGCCGCAAGTCGGCCTAGCCCTGGGATTCTGGGTGGCTTGGTACTATTCAAGTCACTCGGTCCCTTCGGCTCGCAACAAAACGCGCACCAATTCACCGGTGCGCGTTCTTCTTTTTTGTGGTATACTTTTCCCGGATAGTAAACGAAACAGTCCACGGTGGCGGTCGCTCAAGACGACCAAAGCTTTGGGCGGTTGAACTCTGGATACACCAACCGGCCAGAATAGTATGGCGCACCTGCGTCAGCTAGCGTGCCATTGGTATACCCTAAAAATGATGATACTTGGTGCAAAATGCTGGGGAGATCAAGTCTCCAAATAAAATACAGCCCTGAGAGTATTCAACGGGCAGTGATACGGATGGCAATTTGCATAAAGCGGCACCCGGACAACCCCGAGAACGTCTACTACGTCTACTGGAACGACGACCGCTGGGTCACGAACTGGAACTGGCTCGACAACGACTGGAACGGCAACTACCGGGTTCTCCGCCGCCAGTCTTCTCATTCTCCCGTCTTCGCGGCGGGAGTTTCTTTTTACATCGATTCAAGCTTGCGTATCCACCCGCCGAGCATGTTGCCAGCCTCGTTCAGCTTCCCAGCTAATTGTGAGTATTGGATTGTTTCCATTCCTTTTGCCTCCCACAAAATTGTTATGAAGTATTTAAGATGATCGAGTTTTTGTGCCAACTGTAAAAGCACCGCCAATTTTTGTTCCCGTTTAGCATACTGCGCTGTCAATGTCGTAGCAACTAAATCGGTAAATAAATTAGTATGACTCCAGAATCTAACACAACATTCTTGGCGCGAAGCGCTAAAAATGATACGTTAGATTTCTATGAATAAATATAAACGATTAAGCGGGGAAGAACGGGAGGAAATCAGCTGATTGCTCGCTCAAAAGCGTTCTTTTCAATCCATTGCCAAATCATTAGGTCGGTATACCAGTACCATCAGCCGTGAAATTGCGGCGGGCAGTTGCAACAAGTATACGTACCGAGCAAACAAAGCACAAGCCAGAGCGATAAGAAATAGCCATAAAAGAAGAGCCGGCAGGTATGATTTGGACGATAATTTACGCCTCAAACGATACGTTTACCGTAAATTGCGCCTCAAATGGTCAACCACTCAGATTGCCAAAACTCTGGAAAAGGATTATCCTACTGACATAGGTATGCGAATATCCCCGGAATCAATTTACACCTATCTGTTTGTCTTGCCAAAAGGTACGCTCAAGAAGGAGTTGTTGGCCTGTTTGAGGCAAAATCGGAAACACCGGCGCAAACAACGGCGGGGCGTTGAAGCCAAACGCAAACTAGAGGATATGCTCAGTATTGAGGAGTGCCCCAAAGAAGTGGAGGATAGAATTATCCCTGGCCACTGGGAAGGCGATCTCATTGTTGGAAAGAACAATCGTTCGGCTCTTGGCACTCTGGTTGAGCGCACGACCCGTACGACTATCCTTATCCCAGTCAAAAGCAAATCTGCTACAGATGTCGCCAAGGCATTTGCCAGAGAAGTTAAAAAACTTCCGAAACAAATGAGATTGACCATGACCTATAACCAAGGGCGAGAGATGGCCAGTCACAAGCTTTTTACCAAAATAACCGGTGTTAAAGTCTACTTTGCCAATCCGAGAAGCCCCTGGGAGCGGGGTACGAATGAGAACACCAACGGATTGATACGGCAATATTTTCCTAAAGGCACGGACTTTACCAAAGTATCCAGATACGAAGTAAAAAGAGCGCAACACCAGCTGAATGGACGACCGAGAAAAACATTGGACTATCAAACGCCGTATGAGGTTTTTGACAAATTAATTAATTCATAACGCTGTTGCGTTAGAAACTGGGATCCAAGTCCCGTACGATGTTCTGTCAATTGAAACAAGTCAAATTTCGGTTCCATTGCTATTCCCGTCCGTGCGCGAAAATTGACGAAGAAGCTCTACAACACTCGAATTCTAAAATATTTTTAGTAACACATATGGATAAAATAATTCCTCCAAAACATTTGAACATAGTGCAATATGTTGAGTACGCGAAAACGACATACGAACTTTTGAATCAAATATTAAATTCGGTTGAAAAAGGTTCCAAGGAAGACATTGCTCACGCGTTGCCGCGACTGCTTGTTCTTTGGGAGTACTGGACATACATCCGAGGCGATTGGAATGCGTGGTCAGACCTGCATCGTCCGCCAGGTATTGATAGAGAAACACAACGTCTTTTTTACAAAGTTGAAGATGATTTTTGTACACGAATCGCCAAACTCCACAAGAAAGCAGGAAAAGCTGGCGAGCAAGAAGTGAATGAATTTTTGGAGAGAATGAAAACGTGGTGCTCTTCGTCCAAGTAGTATAGTGCAGAAAAGCCACAGCAAAATTTATGCCCATAGATTCCCAAGAAGGACCTCCCAAAACAGAAGTTCCTGCGGAGGCATTTTCAGAATTACGCGAGCAATCCCACACGCAAATTGGGACTGTCGCCAAATTACCCAACTTATCCCCTTAAAAATTAACCAAAATTATGCTACAATAGAGGTATAATTTACTCTAATTGTAGCCAAAATATGACAAATATCAGTGCCGACAAAACCAACCGGATGTTGTTTTCCACTGAAG
>MFQK01000024.1 GCA_001783035.1 Candidatus Magasanikbacteria bacterium RIFCSPLOWO2_02_FULL_44_11 | reverse complement strand
TGAAGGCGATCCAAAACAACCAAATATACCGGCACGAACGCGGTATGACCCCGGAAGACCAGCTCACCTATGCCCTAACCCACCTCGAAGCAACCAACCAGGTTATTGACGATTACGCAGGAAAAGGCAGTTTCTCGTACCAGCTTGGTGCTTGGTTTCCGGCTTCTGGCCATGTGCCGGGCGCCTTTTGGCGCCGTGGCGTCCACCGGGCCTATATGGGCAGGCGCGGTCCTGGCGGTCGGGTTGACAGCTGCGGTGTCCGTTCTGCGGTGGGGGTGTAGCGGTGGTTTTTGATATTTTACGTTTTTCGTTTTCTTTTATTTTTTCTTGTGGAAGCGGTGAAGGTTTATGGAGTGTGGAGTGATTTAATCCAACCACCAAGCATGCGTCCTAGGAGGAAAAATTATGGAAACTCTACAACGACCTCCAGACTGGGTGTTATCACCATGGAGAATACCATAGCTTTACCGGCGGTATCCCGATTGGCAACCTGACCAGCCAAATTTTTGCCAATATATACCTCAACGAACTGGATCGGTTCGTGGTTCATAGTATTAAGCCAATCAGTTATCTACGTTACGGCGATGATTTTATTGTTTTTGGAAAAAACAGAGCCGTGGTGGAAGAATGGCGTTTGATGATTATTGATTTCTTACTGCATAGCTTAGGCCTTGCCATCAACCGTAAAAATGGTATCATAGTACCAACTAAAGCCGGTCTCTATTTTCTTGGTGTTCATATTTTTCCAACTAGACGTCGTCTCAAAAAGAGAAATTGGCGACGAGTAAATGAACGCCTTACTACACATAATCTCGGCAGTTATTTTGGATTAGTTGCCCAACACGGCACCAGTCAACAAAGAAAAGATTTCCAATGGCTTGTTTTGAATAAAGTCTCAACAGAAAAATAATATATGTCGGAATCGAGAAAATATTACGAGGTAGCGGGAAAAGGCCAGGACGACTTTTCAAACACCAAAATCCCTACTCAGATAAAAGACACTCAAAAAGAAGCAGAGCCCTCTGTTTATCAAATAGAAGCGCAAACCATGCTAGATGGCCATCGTCGTTTTTTTACGACGTTTGCCAAAGACGTTTCCCTTTCTTTCAAATTTTCTGATGCTTTTTTCATTGACCTTGAAAAAGGCGAAGTCAATTTGGCGGCACAATGGTTTGCTGACAAAGGTTTTTCCAAACGCCAGATCCTTTGGGCATCTTTACATGAGCTCGGCCATTTTCGCGATCTAGCCGAAGACCCAAAAAGCGTGATGGAAAATTTTGAATATATCGGAAAACAGGCTCGGACAACCGGGGCGACGATGATGAAGCGATGGGAAGACGCATTGGGTGCTAGTGATCCAGATTATATTGAAAAACTTAAAAAACAACAGCCGATATCAAGAAAAAATCCAAACAAAACAATGAATGCTGTTGAACAGGCAGCGTACAAAATACATCACACCTTCTATAATATTTTCGATGATATCTACGACAATGCTTTCGTCGCCAGGAACGCACCTACTTTTGAACCTGGTGAGCCAGGCGGTAAAGAAGTGAAACGTTTGTATCAAGAAAAACTATTTGCCGGTACCGATTATTCAAAAAAACCGCGCCATCTGCAATTTGTCTATAATCTTTTACGTGAGGAAATGGTGCCGGATGAGGCAGTGGTGGTCGGCGACGAAGTTCAAGCGGCTCTCAATCAACCGATTGTTTTCCAAGGAAAAACCTACACTGCCAAAGAGATCGTGAAAACATTTATAAAACCACGAGCGCGCCAAAACACGAAAGCTGGACAACGTTATTTTGTGCTCCAAAAAACACTTGAGCCTATTTTCCAAAAACTATTACAGAAGGACATCGAAGAATGGGATCCAAAAAAACCGGAAACAAAGTCGGGTCAGAATAAACAGTCAGGTGAACAGGAAGATCCAAACAAGGCAGAGCCTGAAGGAAATCCATTTGAAAGTGATTATAATAATTTTGAGCAAAACAACCCCGACCAGATAGATGAGGAAGCTATCAAAGATTGGATAGATAAGCATCAAAAAGATACTGACCAGAAAAAAGCAGCCCAGGCTAAAGCCGCGGCCGATGATAAAAAAACACCCGAACAAAAAGCGCAAGAATCCCAGAATGTGCTTGATCAGAATTGGCGTGCTGAACATAGTATTTCCACCCAAAACCTGAAAGAATTTAAAAAGATTGAAGGTGAAGTGGCTCCGTATCTGGAAGACCTTTCAAAATTGTGGCAGAACATTGTGTATGGCTCAAGTCGTCAATTAGATCGTGATGTTGAAGGTTATTATAAAACTGGTACGGAGCTTGATATACCTGAATTGATTGGTCGCTATCCGGGAGTGGTAAGCGACAACCCTCTATTGGCCGCGAAAACTGCCGAGGAATCTCGAGTTATGAAAAGAGTGGTGGCAAAAGAGAGGTTAGTAGAGCGACCGGATTATATTCGTGTTCGGCTGGTTGGTGATATGTCTGGCTCCATGGATGAAAATAAACGCCATATTTTACAACAATGTTTTGTGCTCATTTTGTCTTCCCTGCGCGAGTTCAATACATATCTGAACATGACGCGTCACCAAACAAAAAGTAAACTGGCTGTCGATACCGAAGTATGGGTTTTTGGTAGTCAGGCTGAAAAAATCAAGCCATTCCGTGATAAAGAATCTTTTGATGACGAACAGGCTGGCATCGTAAAACAATTTGCCAAACTCAACCAGACCATTGGCAGCACCTGTGACCATTTGGCTTTTGAGGCAATCAACAATTCGCTTAGTTTTGAGGACCAAAATAAAATTGACCAGGGAAAAACCATGGAATTAATTTTTGAAGTGACTGATGGCGGCTCATCAGACCAAGCTGGTACGCGTCAGGCTGTTGATAGCCTTCTCAGTAAAAGCATCATTGTGCGCGCTTTCCAGATTGGTGAAACAGACGAAGAAGAGAAAAGGATTTTTAATGCAGTCTGGAATAATGGCCGTGAATCTCCTCATGGCGAAATCGTGGATAAGGATATTGTCAAGCTGCTTCCGGCCTTAACCGCACTTTTAAAAGAATATCTAAGTCGAGTGCAATTGTAATGTAATCCTTAGTGTATCCAATTATTATATTTTATATGCAAGAAAAAATATCGTCAGAAATGTGGGGGAAAGTAGCTAAAACTGTTGGTGAGGCGGAAAAGGCGGCTCGCAAAGGAGCCCGCGCTTCACGGGATTTATATGAAAAGACCGGTAATCCAAAATCTGAACGCGCCAAAGGCGAGTTAAATAATCAAAGATCAAGTAAACTCGTACTTGCCAAGACCAGAGAGCAAGAGGCGGCAACAAATACCGAAAAGGAGACACTCCTTGGTGAAACAGGATCGCTTGAACGGGCTTTGGTTGGTTTACAACGGAAAAATTTGGTTGAGGCTTTACGCACGGAAAAAAATCTCAAAAAAGACCGTACTACATTATTGGCCGAAGAGACTGAAGTTCTCGAAGAATCAAAAGATACCCTGAGCAGTAGCGAGCTTGATGCTTTGGAAGACATCCGAATGAGTCTTCAAATTAACGAACAGGAACGAAATGAGCTGTTACAAAAAAATCCAGAAAGTTATTTTGGCCTGCACCTTAAGGAGTTGAAAGAATATAAAGACGAGATCGAACATGGTCGGATCGTAGAAACCCCTTATGTAAAAAAACATATCGCAGATATAGTCGCCCACCTGCGAGCGAACAAACCAGTGCTCGTGTACGGCCATTTTGGCAGCGGCAAGACCGAACTCGCCATGCATGTTGCCCGGAAATATATGGAAAAAGAAGCATTGATAATTTCCGGCGCTAAAAATATGTCTTTGGCGGAATTATATGGCCATCAAGTGCTAGCGCTCGACAAGGTAAATACTAACGAACTTGATTCATTTGCGCGAGAAGTTGAAGAAAAATTTAAAATCTGGGAGACAGCTCATCAAGAAGCTAGCGAAGCAGAAAAGAACCGCGCCCATGACCGTATTTTGCAGACGTATCTCACCCGTTTAAAGGGTGGTACCATTTCAGAATTCTTTTTAGGGCCAATTTATCAAGCTATGCAAGAAGGCCATCCGATTATTATTGATGAAGTGAACGCAATCCCACATGAAGTACTCGTCAGTTTAAACCACATATTGACTCGAAAACCTGGCGATAATATCAATGTTCAGCAGGATTCCGGTAAGATGATCAAAGTGAAAAAAGGGTTTTGTATTATGATGACTGGTAACCTGAACCAAGGTCAAGAACAATATATTGGCCGCCAAGATATGGATCCAGCATTCCTTTCACGTCTATACAAACTCGAATACGATTATCTACCGCAAAATACTGAAGGTACACTCGATGAAGCTACAGGTTCTGAAAACGAACTCTTTCACCTTTTGCTGACGCGTGTCATGGACAAAAATGGAAATGTCGTATTACCTGAAGGTAGTGTCAAAAAATTATGGAATCTTGCCAAAGCGGCCCGTGTTACGCAAGATGTTTTTGCTGGCCGGCGGATTAATAATGCTTTTTATCTCAAAGAAGCCGGTGGTCGTTCGGTCCCCTATATGTTGAAAGAAGCCGCCCTGACTCTACGCGCGCTTGACGGGGTAATCAATCAATGGAAGGTAGAAGGGTACAAATTTGAGCTTGATCAGTATGTCTATAAAGAATTTGTGGCCCCGAGCACCCAAGCCAGTGACCGTGCCTATCTATATCAATTATTGAAAGATCAGTTTAATTTTTTCCAAGGTGACGGATGGGAACAAAACCCAAACTATGGCAGTGGTGGGGTCGTTCGGTCATTCTCGATTAAAGCGCCAGAGAACAAGGCGGGATCGCGACATTTTTATGGCCCTCGAGATGTGGTCATGTTTGCCTACGGCCAGCCACCTGAACGAGCTGAGTGGCCAGAAATAAAGTCTCAGGATAATGATGAAACGAGTACACTCGAAGATGATGAAACGAGTACACTCGAAGATGTTAAAATGATTGAAAAAATGCGCGCTTTAGAAACATTTAAACAAGCGGCAGAAGATGAGATTACCAAGCTTGTTCGCGAATTTGATTCTCTTGAAGATACTATTGAATAGGTCACAGCAAACGTCAATCCTGATAATAAAGCAAGCTTCCTCGACCGCTTCCACAAGAAAAAATAAAAGAAAACGAAAAACGTAAAATATCAAAAACCACCGCTACACCCCCACCGCAGAACGGACACCGCAGTCGCCACCCCGACTGCCAGGATCGCTACCCGCCACATCGGCCCGGTGGCTGACACGGTACCAAAACGCGTCCGGCACACGGCCAGAAGCCGGAAACCAGGCACCAAGCTGGTACGAGAGACTGCCTTTTCCTAAGTAATCGTCAATAATCTGGTTGGTTGCTTCCAAGTGAGTTATGGCATAGGTCAGCTGGTCTTCCGGGGTCATACCGCGTTCGTGCCGGTATATTTGGTTGTTTTGGATCGCCTTCAAGTACTCGGTTGGACAAGGTATCGTTTGTCC
>MFQK01000023.1:5787-7709 GCA_001783035.1 Candidatus Magasanikbacteria bacterium RIFCSPLOWO2_02_FULL_44_11 | reverse complement strand
TAAAACTTGCCAAATTGACCGGCTTCTTGAAAGTAATAATTATTTTCGCGTTTCGGGGGACATCTATTTGATTACGATCGGGATAATGATCTTTAATAATAGTCCCCAGGGCGCCACTGCCGTAAAAATTCTGGTCGGACGATAAACCAACCTCGCCCATCAGATCACCGGAACCATCCCCAGACGATCCTAGCCCGAGAATGTTCATAATTAACAGCACGATGGAATAGGCGCTTAAAATAATAATTAACCCAATCGTGCCGTTGGTCAAAACTTTTTTGGCAGCGGCGATTTGTTCGGCATTGCCGCCGGCCGTCATCCAAAGATACCCGCCGTATAAAATTAAAATCAAAAAAATAATGCCGAGCAAACCCAGCGCGACACGGATGACGCGGGCCACGATGACCCTGATATCGACGGCGGTTTGACCAAGCGGCTCTTGGATTATTTCCAAACCTTGCGTGACGGTACTAGTAACGGCGGTTTCTGCGCTTGCTGCCGATGCTTGTATTAAAAAATACAAACAAAAAACCACCGTAGTTGCAATTAGTATAACGGTGACTCTTGTACGTAAAGATTTAAGATGTATAGCAATCCATTGAAGCATGGGACAATGGAAATTTTTATACCTCTTCGCGAGTGAGGGTTAAATTAAAATTTTCTTTTGAATGTTTCTTCCGGAAGCCGTCCGATCTTTTTCAGATAACTCATTTTTTCTGACACTGATAATCGATGGAGCGCGCTTTTGCGTCGCATGTTGCGACTCTTTGGAGCATCGAAGTATTGAGTTTTTTTTACTTGCAATACTTTACCCGATTGCTGCCAAATTTTTTTAACCCGGCGCATGTAGGCCTCGAATGATTCATTTTTTCTGCGTTTAATGCCGGTCACAATTTCACCTCCGTTTCTAAAATTACGTGAATAAAATTCACGGATAGTATACCTTAATTTTATTACAGCGTCAAATACCAATAAAGACAAACGGTCGCCCCAGGCGACCGCTTGTTCCCATCTAAACAAATAGTTATCCACTGCTTTCAACAGATTGCTTCCCCAACTTCTTGCGCAAGATGGGTTCCAACTTCTTTTGGTCAACTATTTCTTGAACGCCGGATTCCATGTCGCGGATGATGACACTTTTATCCTGAACTTCCTTTTGTCCAAGGATAACGACATAATTTACCTTAAGATTATTCGCTTGTTCCAATTGAGTCTTAAGCGAATTTTTGAAAAAATTAAATGAGACTTTGATGTCTGAACTGCGAAGTTCGTTGATGATCCGAAGCGCCAACCGTTTGGCTTCATCGCCAAGCTGCGCAAAAAAAACATCATACTTAACTTCACCGAGTGAAATTTTTTGCTCATCATAATAGCGGCGAATAGCCGAGATGATACGATCAATACCCAAAGCCATACCGGCTGCCGGTGTCGGTTTGCCGCCCAAATCTTCGATCAAGCCGTCGTAACGACCGCCGCCGCCTAAAGCGCTTTGGCTCCCCACTTCCCCAAAAGCCGGGTAAACTTCGAAAACAGTGTGAGTGTAATAATCAAGTCCGCGAACCAGTGTCGGAGAAAGCGTGTAGGGAATACCAAGCTCATCGAGATGCTCTAACACTTTCATAAAATAATTTTTCGAGCTTTCATCCAACCAGTCTAAAATATGTGGGATACCTTCTTTGACAGGCTGGCAGCCTTCTTCTTTACAATCCAAAAGACGGAGCGGATTTTTACTCAAGCGGTTGCGGCAATCTTCGCAAAGATAGCTTTTTTTACTGCGATAATAACTAACGAGCTCGTTAATATACCGTTCGCGTTCTTCAAAAGTGCCGATGCTATTCAAACGAATTTCAACCGGCAGATTAATATCTTTAAATAAGTTCCAGGCTACCAGGATCAGCTCGGCGTCCGCAGCCGGATCTTTG
>MFQK01000023.1:0-5741 GCA_001783035.1 Candidatus Magasanikbacteria bacterium RIFCSPLOWO2_02_FULL_44_11 | reverse complement strand
AACTTTTATCGGCTGCGCCATGTTCCACATACCATTACCGATATAAGAACGGACCACCGAGGCGGTGGCTTCGGGACGCAAAGCTACTTTCGAACCGTCGCGATCTTCAAAAACATACATTTCCTTATCGACGACATCGGTGCCCTTACCAATGGAGCGCACAAACAAATTATATTCCTCCAAGAGAGGTGTTTCGATACGGCCAAACTGAAAATATTCCGACAACTTTTCGACGGCATGGTATAAAAGCTTCCAATATTTTTCTTCTTTAGGAAGAATGTCGTGCATGCCACGCAAAACATTGTAAGTCTTTTTTGGTTTTTCGGCCGCTTCTTTAGACGCAGCTCCTTTATGTTCTTTCTTGGCTTCTTTCGGCTTGGCGACCGCTTTTTTAACTTTCATACCTTGGCATTCCTTAATTTATAATATAAACTGATTTATAGATTGAAACCGGGCGATTCGAACTTTTCAATTCGCGAAACCGGCCAGCCGCGGAACAAGGCCCGACCGACGATAGCGCTTTTATGAATCGGGCCGAAGCGGCGCGAATCGAAGCTGTTTGGCCGATTATCCCCCAACACAAAATATTCATCTTGACCGAGCGTGGAAATTTTTTCTCCCAATGTCGCCAAGTCGTGTGGCAAATAATTTTCTTTGACCGCGATGCCTTCCGGGTGGTCGGCGTTGTAAATAGCTACTTTTCCTGCGGAAATTTTTATTCGTTCGCCCGGCAGCGCGACAATGCGCTTCAAAAAATATTCTTCCGGATTATTCGGATACCTAAAAACAATCACTTCGCCTCGAACCGGTTCGCGCAGGCGATAACTTAATTCATCGATGATCAGATATTCATGGTCGTAAAAGTTTGGTTCCATGGAAGCGCCCTTGACATAAAAAGGCTTAAAAAGAAAATAACGGATGACGACAATAGTGACAGCCGCCAAAATGGCGATTCTTAACACCTCAACCACAAACAAACCAAGGCCACCCATGATAGCCAGAGTGCGATTTTTCTTATCATTTTCCTGATTAAATTGTGGTGTTTTTTTTTCCATAGGGCAAATGTCTAACGGATATTCTAGCGCATTTTTACAGATTTGGCAACTCTATCCCCGACGCTCCAGAATAATCAGCCCTTCGATATGCGGTGTTTTTGGAAAAAAATTATAAAGTTTCCAAAAGACAGGTTGGTATAGTGGGGTGAGCAGACGGACATCTCGTGCTTGCGTGGCCAGATCGCAGGAAAGATAAATAATACGGCGCGGCTGTTTATTCAGCAATACTTCGACCATTTTTTTATGCAGCCCGATTCGCGGCGGATCAATAATTACTACTGATTCTTTAGTTATAGGTTCGGCTTCTTGTTCGGCCGCTAAACCGGATACTTTCACGGTTTTCAAACCGTTCCTGGTAATATTTTCTGCCGCAAAAGCAGCCGCTTCGTTATTGTTTTCGACGAGCGTCAGCTCCGAGCATTTCGCCGCAATCGAAATGCCGATCGATCCGACGCCGGAATAATAATCTACAACTTTGCTGCCCGGCTCGATAAAAGTACCGATATCCGAGACTGCTTTAAGAAAGACCGGAACGTTGATTTGAAAAAAACTGAGCAGGCCGTAGCGGCATTTTTTACCATCTATATCGTCGGTGAGCGTAACATCACCATCGCTATAAACCAATTCGGTGGGAACTGAAGCTGGTGACAACGGATTAGAAAAATAAATTTGAAAACCAAGCCATTCCGGCGGCCTGATCGGGAAAGATGAGAAGGCCAAGCGATCTTTTAAAAATAAAGCGGCGATGGTTTGGCCTTGTTGGTTGCTGCGCACGATCACGCTCTTCATCTGCTTACTGGTAATTGACTGACTCTGCAGCCAAGTAACGATAGCTGGCGCGGTGGTATTGATGGAATTTGTTCCTAGCGCGCAACCGGGGACGGCGACAGTTTTCCACAGGCTTCCCCGTTCGTGAAAACCCAAAGAAAGCATACCCGACTCATTGGTGGTAAAACTGAATTCAAGTTTATTGCGGTAATTATATTCAACGCCATCGGTAAAAATTTGAAGATCATCGGGGGCGGCCAAATCTCCGAGTCGTAAATAAGTTTCCTTGGCAATTTTAATTTTCCAGGTATTTTCTTCGGCAAATTGAATGGTTTGCCAGGGTGAACAAATAAGATAGTGTTCCTCGCGAGGAAGCTCGCGATATACGGCAGACGTGAACACTTTGGTTATTACACCTTCCACAAACTGTTTCTTTTTTTTAATAATCCTAAATTCTACATCTTCTCCGGGAAGGGCGCCCCAAATAAAAGCTATTTTTTGGTCGAGTCTGCCCAAGCCTTGACCGCCGGTCACTAGTTTTTCAATTGTAATCCTTGTATCCATAACCGTTGTTTACAAAAGGATACTATACTATGCCGTCATCAAAGGTGCAATATTTCTAGTCTAAAATAAGATTGCGATGCGTGGGCATACCAAGAATCGAACTTGGGACCTCGTCATTATCAGTGACGCGCTCTAACCATCTGAGCTATATGCCCATGTTTTTATGCTTCGCGGGACGAAACCTTACGAAGTCTGGTGGGCGACAGAGGAGTTGAACCTCTGACCCTCTGCATGTCATGCAGATGCTCTAACCAACTGAGCTAGTCGCCCTTTAAATAATTTTATTCATCTAGAAAGAGCCTCTTTTCGGCTGCGAAAGGTACGAGGAGTATACTAAGATAAAACCAAAAAGTCAAGATGTGGTCACACCCCTTAATTGATAGTAGAGGCTGAAAAATACTATACTTACACCAGCTGTTACTATTTCCTTTAAGATGGTGAGATATCGGATCGGTAAGACGTGCAAGGCATATTCTTGAAACATTTTTTGGAAAATGGCGACCGCGAATAAGAAAAGGAGCATGGCCGGGTGGACATTTTGACGTTTATCCAGACGCAAAATCAAGACGGACAGGAAAAAAGTTTCAAAAAAATTAGGAAAGATGACGAGGACGATTTCATTTTTGAGTAGAAATAGGAGGACGACACCGGCTAGCCGCGAGGCAAACAATACATAACTGCTTATCTTGAGGGTTGTGGTCCACTTGCTCACCACAACTAAGGCAAAAACCATGTAATAGGTGTCGAGCGCTTTATCGAGAAGTTGATAGCGTAACCCCGGGCCACCCAAAATCCCCCAGCCAAAACGGCTGTAGAGGTTATAATCGAAAACATCAGCGGCAATAGCTAAAACCGTGCCCAAAAGCGGCCGCCGTAAAATTAAAGGCGGAATACCGAGCCTAAGCAATAAAACGATAGCTAAGACCATACCTAACCCTTGACGGAAAAGCAGGTGAAACTATACAAAAAGGGGTAGTATATGTTACTATATTTGCAGATTACATTTAACTATTTTTGTATGGGTGAACGAGGAATAGGAACTCACAAAGGAGCCCGCGAACAAGCTTCCTGGGACGCTTGGAAAGCACCGCGCACCGGAGGAGAAGAGGAAGCTGCGGCGAAAAAAAATCTTAGCCAGGAAACCGAGGCTGTATTTAAGCTTAATTTAGGTGATGACAAGCCTCTCGACCTTGACACTGGTCCTGACTATAAAAAACGCCTGGATGCGCGCACGTCAATGGATCTGCACGCCGTTCGTGAGGAACAAACCGCGAGCGGCCTTGAAGTTGACGAACGGAAAGACTTTCGCGAGAGAGGAAAGGTTTTGCCTCCTCGTGAACCGAAGACCCGCTTTCCTGGGGAAGTTCAAAAGGGACCTGAAAAATCCGCTCGTAGCGTTGCTTCTTAGTTTAATAAGAATGGCGCGGCCGAAGAAAGCGAAAATGCAATCAGCGCACTATCATCAGCTATAATAAAAACCAGCCCTTGTGGGGCTGGTTTTTTAACGAATACAGATGTGACAAAAACGCATACAATCTACCTATCTTACATCACGTGACCTTGCGGCCTCGTGTGTTCGACGAAGAATCGCAGTCTTTCGACTGAGTATCTCCAGAAAGGAGGTGATCCATGAGCAGCTTCCGCTACCCATGCCTTGTTACGACTTCACCCTAGTCACTGACCCTGCCTTAACGCCTTGCGGCGCTTTGGGCATTGCCAGCTCCCGTGGTGTGACGGGCGGTGAGTACAAGACCCGAGAACGTATTCAACGCCACGTGGCTGATTGGCGTTTACTAGCGATTCCTACTTCATGAAGGCGAGTTGCAGCCTTCAATCTGAACTGGGGCGAGTGTTGATGGGATTAGCTCCGTCTCGCGACTTGGCAACCCATTGTTCTCGCCATTGTAGCATGTGTGTAGCCCTGGACGTAAGAGCCATGCTGATTTGACGTCGTCCACCCCTTCCTCCCCGTATCCTGTTCAGAAGTCAGATTTCGGATATCGGATGTCAGACAATAGCGTCTGATTTCCGATTTCCGATTTCCGATTTCCGCGCAAAATACGGGGCGGTCTCGCGTGTACATTTAACACACGATGTGGGTTGCGCTCGTTTCCCGACTTAACGGTACACCTCCGAATAAAAATTATCACCATTGCAGACTATTCCTTCACCCTTTTCAGTTTATTAAAACTAAATGAGGGGCTGGCGTATTAGCGAAGTTATAAATTCCTTTACAATCGGAAACTTCACTCTCGGCATTTAAGCCTTAGTCGTTACAGGGTCAAAGTATTTTGTACGCCATAGTAGAATGGACGTACGGCCGGATTATGGAAAAGAAGGAGTTTTGACTCCGGGCACGAATAGCTAACTTTCCGTTTGATCTGATATGCGTATCAAGGTCAAACTGCTTCTTCAACATGTCTTGTATGTTTTGGCAAGACTCTGTTGAAAAACATTCAGTCGCTATTGTACACCGGCCATCACTATAACAGCCATCATCCATGTACCATACTGCGAGCGCCAAAGGCGACAATTCAAATCCATGTGGAAATATTTTTATCTTTTTTTGATAGAAATAGTCCCGCCATGGACGAAAATATTGCCGAAGCCAGAACCGGTATGACCGATATTTGGCACCGGTGCGCTTATCCGTACGTTCAACCAAACTCGGCTGTCCGTAAGCTAACGCTTTAAGTTCACCAAATTTCCAGAATAAATACGGTTGGTACTTATCCGAATGTTCTAACTGGATTTGTCCGCGATAGGTAATATACCCATCGCCAAGGATCGATCCTATCAGAATCTGCATTTGACGGCTTGAAAGTGTCAGTTTCAGATTTTTTCTTGCGCGTAGTATGTTGGGCAGATACTTGACTTCCCTCGGAGTTACTAAATACATAGTTAGGTGATTATAACACATGCCATGTATTTGATAATCAGCTTCTCCGATATGAGCCAGATTTCGCATTGTCCTTTTCAGAACAAGGCCGCGAGATGTTCACGGCACGAGCTGACGGCAACCATGCAGCACCTATCTAGCACCCTCGAAGGCGGCTTCCGTTTCTGGAAGCTTGCAGCTAGTAGTTGAGCCCAGGTAAGGTTCCCCGTTTACCATCGAATTAAACCACATGCTCCACCGCTTGTGCGGGTCCCCGTCTATTTCTTTGAGTTTTAGCCTTGCGGCCGTACTCCCCAGGCGGCGAACTTAACGCGTTAGCTTTTTTAAACGGCACTGACAGGGTCGATACTGCCAATACCTAGTTCGCATCGTTTAGGGCGTGGACTACCAGGGTATCTAATCCTGTTTGCTCCCCACGCTTTCGTCCATGAGTGTCAGAAACGTACCAGTGAGCT
>MFQK01000022.1 GCA_001783035.1 Candidatus Magasanikbacteria bacterium RIFCSPLOWO2_02_FULL_44_11 | reverse complement strand
GCCCAAGCACGTTCTACACTTTAGGGTCAGTCTCCGGCGGCTCGCAAGATACGTTTACTTGGGATTACAATAACCGCCTTACCAGTGTCATTCCCGCGCAAGGCGCTATCCAGACCTATGCCTATGACGCCTCTGGCCAGCGTGTTAAAGTTATATCAGGAGAAGTTACCACCGTGTACCCCACGCAGTTCTACAACACCGATGGCACGGCAGCCATCAAGCACATTATGGCCAATGGCGTGGTGGCCACGGTAAAGGGCACTGGCGCGGGAGCAAGCGTGTATAGCGTGTCCACCGACCATCTTACGGGCAGTAACGTCGTAACTACCAGTACTGGCGTCCAAGAAGAACTTATGGACTATTACCCGTTTGGTGCCATCAGATTGGATGAAAAGGTTGGTACATTCAGTGAGCAAAGGAAGTTCACGGGGCAGGAGTATGACGTGGATACTGGGTTAAGTTACATGAATGCCAGGTACTATGATGGCGCGATAGCTCGTTTCATTTCCCAAGACCCGCTGGCAATAGTTGGTTTCCAAACTACAGACCAACAAAAGTTCGTTTCTGTCATCTCCAACCCCCAGAACTGGAATACGTACAGCTATGCTCTAAATAACCCACTTGTGGCTACTGATCCAAGCGGCTTGTTGACCATATTTGTACCCGGTACAAATTATGATAGCGCAGGGGTTAATAGCCCACAGATTAATTTGCAGGGTAGGTTAGCCAGCGCTTTCAACGATAACAATGTTCGGTATCTGGAGTGGAACGGCGGTCCTAATGATTCTGGTCAGCGTTCCCTAGTTGCTCAGACCCTTGCGAACGCCATAAATGGTTGGAACTTTGCTGACGGTGAAAAGCTAAACATAGTAGCCTTTAGCCACGGCGGTAATATAGTTATGGAAGCGACTCACATGTTGAATCGTTCGATTGATCAGCTTGTGACGTTGGGTACACCAGTAACGTCTAATTACCAACCCAAGGTCGGTATGATTGACTACCATCTGAACGTGAGCAGTCTTAATGACGATGTGCAGCGTAATGCGGGAAATACGGAAACCCTTTACAATAAAGCCTCACGGATGCCTTTCGGTAAAACTATAGATAGCCTTATCGGTATCGGTTTAACGTGGTATTTGGGTGGCGGAGAAACTGGCTATGCTGGTAAGGTATTTGCGGGGGCAAATAACAAATGGGTAGAAAAAGAATACCCAGCATATAGCGAGTTTGGTTCGGTGCGTGCCCATACTCAGTTATGGCAGAACAGTGGTGTGTGGAATAATGTTGTATTGCCAAATATTCTCAAATAGGGGTGGTTATATGAAAAAAATATCCGTTGTATTATTTGTAGCTATATTATTAATAATACTTGGTCTAGCATTGCCTGCGGGTTATTCGTTACATTATGCTTTTAGGGTTAATAAAGTCATACGCGGTGAGGTTGGCCAGCTATTATCGAAGGAGCCTCCGCTCGCGCAAGATATTTATCAACTAGACTTTAAGAGTGGTAATACTATGAAGCCAGATAGGCCTTGGAATGACGGATTAGTCAAAGTTCATGTAGAGCAAGGTGGTTCGCCACAGTTTGGATATAGGATTCCCCAAACTGTTACACAGATTCTCACTTCGGATGATGATAGTAAGACTTGGAGCGCTATAGCTGAATTTAGTGGTAGTCAATGCATCTATTCATATTTATACGGTGATAGTTTATATTGTATTGATCCACTAGAATCCATCAAGGTGATTAATACATCTGGGCAGGTTGCTACGCGTAGTTTATTTACTACTACTGGAGGTAGCTACGTTGGTTTAATTGCTATTGTAAAGAAAACTGATAATGAACTCTATTATATCTGGAGTGACGACCGATCGCGTATACTTAAAATAATACCTTATATTCTTTCGCACTTGTTATTTGTAGATTTGGGAGATTTATATTGGGGCCCGCCTGTAGTAGTAGCAGGTAATGTTAATCTAGATACAATGCAAACCGAAGAACATATAATTCAATATGGCCCAGATTCTGGAGGATTTATTTATGATGGTAAAATTTGGGGATCGCTCACCATCAGCGGTGACGGTACATCACAGTACCCACAGTCGCTTCAATAGTGGTTCCGTTCCAAGAGTTTATTCTCTATTGAGAATTCAATCCTACTTGCTTCGCTCGGTTGATCGGGTCAGTGTACGCTTTTAGTTTCACTGGTACAGATCCGCGCAGGGTAACTTGGCCCTCCCGGTACGAAACCTTCTCAACGTAGTCCAACAAGAACTGCCGTTTGGTGTTAAAGTCTAGGCATTTTTTCCAGCCACCCTTTCTAATTTTAGTTTTAGCGCTGTGGATAAGTGTGCTTTGATTTTCTATTTTTTTTCTATTATACTTAAGTATACCCATAAATTAGACTGGTTATATGCTTACCAAACGGCAAAAAGAAGTCCTTGATTTTATCAGGGAACGTTCAGCCCAGAAAGAATATGCACCGTCGTTAGAGGAAATTAGGCGGAGGTTTAGATTTGCTTCGGTTTCAACGGCACATTTTCATGTGGAGAAATTAAAGCTCGGCGGCTATTTAGAGAAATTAGAGAACCGAGCTCGGGCAATCCGCATCCCCAGTCAAGATCAGCTAGTCAGTATTCCACTTTTAGGCACGATTGCCGCCGGTGAACCCATAGCAGCTATTCGTGAGGGTGAATCTATCGCGGTGCCCAAAACTCGCCTGCCGTGCAATGGTGACGTCTACGCCCTTAGGGTAAAGGGCAATAGTATGGTGGAGGAGAATATAAATGATGGTGATATTATTTTAGTTAAGCACCAAGAGACGGCAGAAAACGGTCAAAAGGTGGTGGCGTTGATAGATAACCATGAAGCGACGTTAAAAAAATACTATCGAGAACGAGGGCATATTCGTTTGCAGCCAGCAAATAAACAGATGGAGCCGATCATTTTACGGCACGGTCGGGATATTGCTATACAGGGGATAGTGATTGATATTATTCGAGATATTTCCATTTCGCATGAAGTTTTATCAAGTGCACCTATAAAGTATACTACAAGAGCAAGCAAAGCATATTTTAAGACGGACAATCTAGTGATTTACAAAGACGATATTTTGAAGATTAATTTAATTCCAAATAATTCGGTTGATTTGATTGTTACATCCCCGCCATATAATGTAGACATACACTACAATTCTCACGCAGATAATTTATCCTATGAAGAATATTTGGAATTTACTCAAAAATGGATCAAGAAATGTTTTGATCTAGCGAAAAGCGAAGGACGTTTTTTGCTTAATATCCCCCTTGATAAAAATAAGGGAGGCCAAAAATCGGTTGGTGCAGATTTTACAAACATAGCAAAAGATATAGGCTGGAAGTACCATTCAACAATCATTTGGAACGAGGGTAACATTTCTCGCCGCACTGCTTGGGGTTCATTTATGTCCGCTTCCGCTCCTTACGTCATTGCGCCAGTTGAACTGATATTAGTTTTATATAAAGATAGTTGGAAAAAAACTGGTGGTAGCAGAAAGAACGATATGACAAAAAAAGAATTTATGGATTGGACAAACGGAGTTTGGACATTCAATGGCCAAAGTAAAAAAGGAGCGGGCGGACACCCTGCACCATTTCCCATTGAATTACCGCGCCGCTGTATAAAATTATTCAGCTTTGTGGGTGACACCGTCTTGGATCCATTTTTGGGTAGCGGCTCAACGCTTATTGCATCATATCTGCACGGCAGAAAAGGAATTGGTGTTGAGATTGATGAAAAGTATTGCAATATAGCAATAGAACGCCTACAACGAGAAGCTAAAGTAAATCAGTCAACTTTATTCGCCTAAAAACGCCAGCCCCTTAAGCTGTGGATGGAGCGTAGTCCATCCTAGTGTTTAGATGCCACGGGCTTAAGCCCGTGCGTGGTTCACTAGAGTAACATTATGAAAAGGAACAGGAAAAAAGTAACCCAGCTTGAACTTATTAAAGAATATTATCGTAGTCACGCCGGTAAAGATGTGCCTCATTATGAATCTGTTCCTTGGTTGTATTCTGAATATGAAAAAAGAACAGGAAAAAAATTTGCTGATCCTGATAGGGGTATTAGATCATTGGCGGATAAGGGTTTTTTGATATATGTAAAGAAAGGGATATACAAATATAATGAAAATTACAAAAAAGATAAGAACTTAAATGATTTTACTCAAAAACAGAAAGAGGAAATCAAAAAGAGGGATGGATTCAAGTGTGTAGTTTGCGGAAGGGGTGAGAAAGATGGCATCGAACTACACGTTGATCACATCGATTCTAGACAAAAGGGTGGGGAAGCAATATCTATAGAAAATGGTATGACCTTATGCGGGCAGCATAATTATTGGAAGAGGAATCTTGGTCAAACTGAAAGTGCTAAGAAAATGTTCATTAAATTTTACAATTTGGCTAAAAAAAGAGATTCAAAAGAACTTACTGCCTTTTTTTCAGAAATTTTATCAATATACGAGAAACATGATGTCAATGGTCATATTGTCTGGGAAAAATAACGCCGCTAAAAATTCGCCAGCAATCACAAGTTTTGCGCAACAAAGAATCTCTCGACTTTGTGTCGCGCGGTTATGTGGCATGGAAAAAACTCCAGGCGAGCAGAATTGTTAAAGGTTACGAGTTTGGATTTTGCTCAAGATGACGAATTGATTAATGAGATAAAAACTGATTACGACTTTATCCGTAATAAACTCATTACGCAAGGTTTTGAGGCTTTGACTGGCACGGACGGAAAATGGATACAGGCCAGAACCAAGGGTATTGGTGGCATAAATCCGCGCACCGGAAAGCGGCGACCAATAACTCGTGCGTTTTATGCGAGAACAACGCTAGTGAAAAAAATTTTTGAGACAGCTCGTTGATCACAGCACGAAAGAGTTCAGAAGTGTGCCAGCGTGCGTCGAGCAGCGCAAATTTACAGGGCAGGAGTATGACGTGGATACAGGGCTCTCTTACATGAATGCCAGGTACTAGGGTATCGGGATTATAAGAGTGATGTCCAATCAAGAAGTGAGGCTGGCATAACTTATCCTTTTGATAGCCAATTAGATAGATTAAATGTTTCTGAAGCGTTGCTTATTGAATCTCAGACATTGGACGAAGCGCCAAGGTGGTTTTCTGATAGTAACACTATGTGAATGAGGCAGGAATTTGGGTTAAGGTTAGTATCAATAGTGTTAATTTAGAACAAGGTTATTGGCATAGTGGAGTGCCCATTGACGTTGTTATTGAAAGCGGAGCTAACAGGATTCCTGCTGATGATTTACCTTCTGGACAGAAGCCTGAGTATAACCCCAGGAAAGCTGTTACAAAGGATGGGACGGTAATTGAGCTCGGCCCAATTGACAACGATAATCCCTTTGGCGTTTCTCTAAGTATTACCAGGAGAAATCATGAGAGGCAGATAATTTGGTCTAGCGATTTGGAGAATTGCCATAGTTTAGTTGTATCTCCAAACGAGAGGTATGTAGCTTATAAATGTGAGTTGAACGGTTTAATCGTCAGAAAACTATAAAAATTTGTAGCCAATCTACTACTTTTGTCCCAGTGGTGGTTAATAGATTCTGTTACATCCTGGCCGAATGGTCGTTGTAATAAGCAGAGCTAACAGTAA
>MFQK01000021.1:8478-9801 GCA_001783035.1 Candidatus Magasanikbacteria bacterium RIFCSPLOWO2_02_FULL_44_11 | reverse complement strand
GACTTGTTTCATATTAAATTTGTTGAGCTAATAATGATTGTATTATAAATAACGATTCTGCCCAGACTACGCGGCCGGGAAAATCGTTCACCAAACCGTCAAAATCCTTCTTTTGATACCGTTTATCACGTTTTTCACGTCGCACCAACGCCTGTAATTTCGGAAACACCGTCAATAAATCGCGCGTTTCATCAGGTTTATCATTAATAATCGTCGCGCCCTCGCCGGTAAACATGCTGCCAAACAAATTTTGCAGCGATCCCTTTTTTCCTTGACGAGCATCTTCAGTATAGACCACGCGGTCAGAGGTAAAAAACATTCCCAAATCAGCTTGCCTAAATTTAATTTCCTGCCATTCTTTTACACCCAAGCTCAAAAGATAGCAAGCCAACTTCTGGTGCTGACACCACTCCACAAACTGGCGCGCGCCAGGCAATAAATTATCCCCCTTTTCCATAGCAATACGAATATCATTTACCGCCGCTTCGTTATATTCTTTTTGGTCACGTTTCAAATGACTTTGTAAAACTTCCAAATACTTTTCCAAACTTATAGTAATTTTTTCGCAGCTGTGTCGCGCTTCATTATACATTTCGTAAGCTTCCAGCAAGCTGTACCCATGCACACTCGCAATTTCCCAAAAAAATGATTTACGTTTTTCAGTATCGTAGAGCGTATTATCAAAATCAAAAATAACCGTCATTATTTTTTTGTCTGTAATCGGCGCGATCGTTGTTACAAGGTGTTCCATAAACGATCAAAAATACTTTGTTGCGTCGAGCTTACTCCTTCATTTTCAATTACCACGCCGATCGGCTCTTTATGCGCGTTCAAAGAAATATAAGCGGTTTTTCCGGGATAAATAATAATGTAAGTCGGAGTACCGGCCGGCGCTTCAATCCATTTACGCTCATCCAATCCGCGCAGCTCGCCGCCCTTTCCCAAGGCGATTACCTTAACGGCTATCCCCTTCGCGATCCTGGCGTCGCTAAAAGATGGAAAAGTATCATACAAATATTCGCGGATACCGACCGCCGAATAAATTCGATATGTAAGCTCCCCGCTGACAACGCACGTTGATAAAACATCTTCCAGGATAAGATTAATTTGTGAACCATCGAAATAACGAGCCACTGGCTGACCGCCGCCTTTATTATAAAGTGATTTTAATTCCGGTAAAGCGTCTTTAATTTGTTGTCTGGTCTTTTGAAGTTCTTTCTCGCGACCGTGAGCGACTTCCTCTAGCTTTTCAGGATTGGTAGCGACAAAATATTGTTTATTTTCCTTTTCATAAAACTCGACCACACCCTCTTCTTGAAGGCT
>MFQK01000021.1:0-8395 GCA_001783035.1 Candidatus Magasanikbacteria bacterium RIFCSPLOWO2_02_FULL_44_11 | reverse complement strand
AGGCTAAATACAAGGTTGAAACCTTGTCAGAAAAACCTAGACTCTTAAGAAGATTAATAAGCATATTTTAGCTTAGATTAAAGTATAGCAAACCTATTAAAGCTGTCAATTTATGATAAACAAAAACAGCCCCAGCTTGTGCGTAACTTGACAGTAAAATGAGAAACGCTTAAGGTAAGTATACTGGCTTGCCCACAGACATAGGCCCACATGTGAGGGACACAAAAAAAATGATCGGCGATAGGAACCAAAAACAAAGATTCATGTGCGATCTGATGAATGTAATATTAGAAGGTGAAGCCAAACAAAAAGCTCAAACAGAGGAGGAACTTTATAAAATACCGTACATTCCAAATGCGGTAGAAGGAGTAAGTGTCGCAGTCAAAAACGTGGGCGCTGACGACCTCATCATCGTATCGCGTATTGACAAGGAAGCTCCTTGGCTACAAGGGTTTTACTTGGACCTTCTGCGAAACAGGGGCTTCTTTAAAGAGACGGGAGTACGCGACGATCCCGATCACGTCAAATTCTGCCATTATCGCGAAGAGAAAGGGATAATCTGCTACGTGCAGAAAATCACGATTGCAATGGACGACAGGACAGCGGTCCACTGGAGTATCGGACGAGCGCATTGTCAAAAAACTCCTCCGGGACTCTCGCTGCAACACATGAGGCAGATGAGTGATGTGGAGTTGGATCATCCGCCGCACGGACTCCGTCGTATCCTTTTCAGGCCAGATCCGATAGATCGCCGTTTGCATGAACAATGGCCGGATGGCATCACGATCATCAACAGCTGGCCTGAAGTCTTAATGTACTTGGGGTGGAGAAAATGAAACACAATAGGGGGGGAAGCTGAACTGCCCTGAACGTCTAACAAACGTCTCGGGGCAAATTTAAAAACAACCTATACAGGTTGTTTTTATTTAGGCTATACCTTTTAAAAAGTTTGGTACTCTCCCTCCTTAGCATCACTGGTCATCATGGCCCGACGTAGAAAAAGAGCCTGTGCCCCGTCAACCTGTTCCTTTTTACCAGCCCAAGTCTGTAAAGCCGAGTTTTGCAAAGCGCGACCAAACGAAAAACTCCATTGCCAAGGACATTGTTTACCGTATTGGACGATAGCCTGTAAATTTATACAGGCCGCTTCTTCAGACTGCCCGCCAGATAAAAATACAATTCCGGGCAAACTTTCTGGTATGATAGTCTTAAAACATTCAACCGTTTTCTCAGCGACCACTTCGGGTAAAACGACTGGGCCATTTTCACCCGGCACAACCATGTTGGGTTTTAAAATAATTTTTTTAGCAGAGACACCTTCATCAGCCAAAGCCAAAAATACGGAGGTTAAAACTTTTTTGGTAGTTTCAAAAGTTACATTAATATCATGGTCACCGTCTTGTAAAACTTCCGGCTCAACGATAGGCACCATTGATCGTTTCAGACAAAGCTTGGCAAAAACAGCCAACAAATGGGTATTCGCCGCCAGACACTCTTTGCTTGGAGTCGACGTGCCGATTGCAAATACCGCCCGCCACTTTGCAAAACGAGCGCCCATCGAATAATACTCTTCCAAACGTCGGTCAAGACCTTCAATTCCTTGAGTTATTTTTTCATTTGTCGAATTATTGAAAGGAGCAAGACCTTGGTCAACTTTAATACCGAGGACAATACCCTTTTTTTGTAAAATATCCCTAAAAAAAAGTCCGCCAGAAGTCGTCTGACGAATAGTTTCGTCTTGCAAAATTACACCGCTAATATAATTTTCAATGTTCGGTGTCGTAAAAAGAATTTCTCGGTAAGCGCGTCTGTTCTCAACGGTATTTTCAATGCCTACCGCTGCAAAACGCTTGCCAAGCGTAGCAGGTGTCTCGTCGGCCGCCAAAATACCCTTATGCGGGGTTAGTATTTGTTTTATAGTTTTTAATACCGGAGAAAAAGAAAACATAATATTTGAACAGTGCTAGAATACCATAGTAAAAGAAGAAGCGTCAAAAACTGCTTCGACAGAGAAGCTATTGGAGTTCCGCGGGCACAGCGATATCCAGAGGCTCACTAAGGCCTTCAGTAATATCCTGTAAATACCACTCCTCTAAAAATCGTTTGATAAAATCTTTGACATAAGCAGTACGTTTAACGGCAATTTCCCTCGCTGTCTTTGTATTAAGCATATCGGGAATTAGAAAAGCTTTTTCGTAAAAATAAGCAACACTTGTCCGTTCTTTTTTACTCCTTATAAAAGAAAGCGGATCAAGGTCTTCTTTGGGTTTTATGTCAGGATCATAAATCTTTCGCCCGATATAACCGCCGGCAGTAAAATTACGAGCGATGCCGATAGCGCCGAGGGAATCGAGCCAGTTCGCGTCCTGTACAATCTTACCTTCAAGTGAATAGGGTTTTTCCGTTTCTGAACCCCTAAATTTACATAATTGAATAATCGAAATAATTAGAGGCTTAAACTCCTCTTCAATATCCAAGACATCAATAATGCCGGATAAAGCCAAAGGACGAACTTTTTCATCTGTCCCGGCCTTGTAGTCTCTTTCAGCCGCTGAATGAAGCAAAACAGCTAATTCAATAACCTTAAGATTTCCACCCTCTTTGCTTTGCAAATAAGCTGCGGTTTTCCAGACACGCTCAACATGATGCCAATCATGGCCAGACAACTCGTGTTCCAAGCGTTTGCGCACATAATCAGAGGTCCTTTGTGAGACAGTTTTCATAAATATTTCCCCATTTCTTATTCAGGTAGACTAACAACTCCCCGATAAAACGTCAATAGAATAGAAGTAACGTAGAAGTGGCGAATACAAAAACAACCTTATTAAAAGATTGTTTTTGTATTTGGTCCCTACATTATTATCTGCAGAGACCAAGATTATTCCTCCTTCTTTTATTTTTTTCCACCCAGAGACAACTTGGTAAGTTCTTCCATTACATATGAGCTCACCCGACCAGGCGCTACTGGAAAGCTATTGTTTATATCGTACCCTAGGCTTACTACTATTTTCTTAAAAAGAAACCGAAGTTCCTTCCAAGAATTAACTTCTATCACGCGACCATGGAGATGTGGATACCTCGCCCTTTCTTCCAGATCCGGTCTAAAGGCTACACAGGTAACCAACGTCCCGAACATTGTCCGGTAAAACCAGTCAAAAACCTCATACCGATCATCTACCATCACGTTGATTCCGTGAGCGATACAATAACTCACTTTATCCTCGCGTGATTTGCAGACGCACACATTCTCTTTTTCCAAGAAAGTTCTTTTATAGAACTTCTTTCGCTCCAGCCAAAGATGAAAATAGCGCTCCTCGTCGCGATCGGCCGCCCGCTTAATAAAAAAAGCATTAGACGGGCCAATCAATTCGACGATTTTACTAAATTCACTGATTGCTCCCCAAAATTCCCTTTCCAGGGTTTTCCATCCGATGGTTTTATTTTTCGTTTTTTTCCCCCGCCTGCTAGGGACAAAGAGTCCGCCGTGATCAAAACCAACGCGGAAAGGTGGCCTTGGCGCATCACGTCCACTTTCCACTCCTTTATTGAGGAACTTTATCAATTCTGACATTCCCCCCACCCCCAAAAAAAAGTTAAGTATTTCAGTTATACCAAGCCTAGACAATAACTGCAACCCCCATCAATGAAGTTGCTTTTATAAATTACAATAAATAAAGCAGTTTTGGTTAAAAAACTGCTTTATTGATTCCCCGATAGTGCGCTTGCGCCGCTCGGGGACAGACGGTTAAAGTGCTGAAAATACCTTTGATTGGACCTCTTGTCTTGCGAAAGCCAGGATCCTCTCAAAAATTTCGTCCGCCGAATGCACTTTCACTATGTTGCGAGCCCTGCGATACTTACCCCACTCCTTTTCGTACGGATCGTACGCCAGGGGTAGGATGTCGTCAGGGAAATGCTGCAACACTTCGGCCCGATCATCGACAAATATCTTGATACCGTGTCGGGCGCATTCCTCCGCTTTCCGATCACGTGAAACGTGTACCAGGTTATTGTCGTCAAAACCGGTCAAGAGACGGAGATTGTGGAAGATCAAGGACCAGGTGTTTGTCTGGTACTTGGTGATCCCCTCCATCCCCGATTCGGGGGTACCGCGTGGTGGCAACCCCTTCATCACATACACCCGGGGACGATCCAACGCGGCGACCAACATGCGAATGAGCTTGAGCATTTCCGCAATCGGCTCGCTACGATGATAACTCATGCGCTGGAGAGTGATCTTTTTCTTGCCGACCACCATCGTGCGCTGAGCCAGTACACGTCCCACATCAAAGCCAACGATCAAGGGCTGGCCACAGACCTTCTCATACCTCTCTGCGGCCAAAGCCAACTCGTCCACTCTTCGTCGATCTCGCCTCGTTAAGGGGATGAGCCGAACATTCGGTTGGTAGGTAACCCAGAGCCAGATAATGCGCTCATGGTACCGGTACATCTTCTTCAATACCTCTTCCCAGGGAAGAGGCGGTTTGCTGACCATGTCTCTTCTCCTTTCGGGAAAAAGGGGTTTGGCATTACTCTAAGCCTACAATCCACTTTTGTCAAGATTAAGGCCAAGGCAAATAAAAAACTGAGTACACTGTCCAGGCGCCGGCCTACTTTTGCGATTGACGCTATCATGGGCGCTGAGAGGCTTAACTGCCGAGTTCGGGATGGGATCGGGTGTTACCCCCTCGCTTAAGGCACCTAGACATTATACTCAGTTGAATATAAATTTTTGGTAAAGTTTTTCTAAACTTTCTATAAAGTTCAACAGTATGGGACTTCATGTCCTTTTATAGCAACTACAATCAAATAGGATATGCGGTTTTCACCACACCATTTTGATTGTAAGACTCATAGTACTCTTCTAAAGCACTTCTGAGTGCTTCCGTTATGCGCTCGACCGATTAGTACTCCTCCGCTCAACATATTACTATGCTTACACGTAGAGCCTATCAACCTCATCATCTATAAGGGGTCTATAACGAATGTTCATCTTGAAGACGGCTTCACGCTTAGATGCTTTCAGCGTTTATCCGTGCCGAACGTGGCTACCGAGCAATGCTCCTGATGGAACAACTCGCACACTAGAGGTTCGTCCTTCCCGGTCCTCTCGTACTAGGGAAGAGCCTTCGCAACATTCTGCGCCCGCAACAGATAGGAGACCGAACTGTCTCCGTTTATTAATCCACATTTTCATGTGGCACAGACTATATCTTATCCCCTGCCTCACGGCAGTAGGGACCGAGCGTATGATAACCATTACTCTCTGCTGTAATCTGCGGTTATCTCATTCTCATCCCGATCTAAATCAGGACTGAAATCAGTCGTTACGGGGAGTCTCGAAAAATGCCTTGACTGATGCCATGGTGTTACGCCGACGTTTAGAATAATTTAAGTATTGAAATTGATCGACTAACTCGCCAATTTTCAACAATAAATTTTTATCTAATCGTGTGTAGCGCGGCAACAAGGCGGCTATTTTTCTGGCCACGTCAACCTGCGGTCTTTTAAATATCAGATACGGTGCTAATTGTTCCAAAATGGACAACACCGCTTTGATTCCAACGATGGCGTATTCAGCCATGCCGTCGTTACGGCGGC
This sequence comes from Candidatus Magasanikbacteria bacterium RIFCSPLOWO2_02_FULL_44_11, assembly GCA_001783035.1. Taxonomy (GTDB): domain Bacteria; phylum Patescibacteriota; class Patescibacteriia; order Magasanikbacterales; family GWA2-37-8; genus 2-02-FULL-45-10. The sequence continues at coordinate 2,794 of MFQK01000021.1, read as the reverse complement.
GAATACTGCCTATTTCCAATTTTTCTTTGAACCAAGTGAGTTCTGTGAGATGTTTTTCTTTCTGAAAAAAAACAAGACTCGCTCTCACCTGATAGCCATTCACGTAATCCTTACGCCGAATGAATTGGAACATGACACAACCGTCTCCATCAAGGAAACCGGCAATATATGCTTTTTCTTCGCTGGTTAAAACCACAGTGACGAATTCTCTTCCCTCGGTATTGCCCTCTCTCCTTCGGTCTATTATTTTAGAGAGGAGGGTTCCACCGATATTAGCTCGATTTTACAGGAATATTACTATTTCCTGGTCGCAAGAAATTTACGACGTTCTGAACCCAGCTCGCGTACCGCTTTAATTGGCGAACAGCCAAACCCTTGGGACCTCATGTATGTGTTGCCTCCTATTACTAGGAGTATCAGACTATACCATCACCGTAGCAGTGTTTGTCGCCAAACATGCTTGTAGGTGCGAACCGTATTATAGTGGCTTAAATTCCGTTACTTTCGTTACCATCTATCTCTTCTTTCTCGAGGTGAGAAAGAATCAGTCGTTACGGGAGCATTATTTTTAGTTCTCAAAGAGAATCCGAAGTTTGCACTTCTTCAAAATTATACTTTCCCACGGGGTTGACCTGCATAGTTTTTCTTTATCATACCATTGGGCAGATAAAGTTTTGATAAACTTTAGCAGGCTTTCACCGTTTTGGGTTCGTTTAATTACCTTAGCGTTTCCGCCAAGGAGAGAAGGTTTGTTTTCTCCAGCCCCAGGATGCGATGAGCCGACATCGTACATGGTCCATATTTTCATATGGGGTAGACTATATCTTCATCTTGTTCTCGATAGTAGCGGAATTGCCAGAGGCAATCGTGACCCGCATAATCTGAGTTTTTTATAACAAGCGTCGGCGTATTACCTGTCGCTCAACCGAGCGATCAAGTCTTCCCTTTCGGGTCAGTCGTTACGGGGTCAAGCCGCGTTGCCGCGACCGACTTCCCACGGGGTTGCCGGGTGATAAGGTCGCCTAAGGCGACCGACCACTGACGGGTTCTCCGTTATAAGCCGAATTTGTGATCTATTTTTTACCTATCATTGCGATTAAACAATTATACGAAAAGATTTTGGAGATACATCGCTGTATGTGCACCCCGATATATTAAGGTGCCAAACCGGGCCGTCTATGTGGACTATCGGGCCCGATCAGCCTGTTATCCCCGGAGTAGCTTTTATCCGTTGATCTTCCACCTTCCTATGAAGGATGGTCGGTTCACTTACTTCCGCTTTCGCGACTGCGCGGATTGTAGTCCTTGCAGTAAAGCAGGCTTTTGCGTATGCACGTCCAGCTCGATTTCCATCCGAGCTAAGCCTACCTTTGTAAACGCCTCCGTTACATTTTAGGAGGCATCCGCCCCAGATAAACTACCCACCAGCAACTGTCTTCTCTCCCGGATTCACGGGAGAAAATTAGGTATAAAGTTATTTAAGGGTGGTGTTTCATCGGCCCCTTGCGGGTCCCACCTACTCTAAACATAAATAACCTTATACCAATAGCAAGTTGTAGTAAAGCTTCACGGGGTCTTTTCGTCTAACTGCGGGTAAGAGGCATCTTCACCTCTCTTGCAATTTCACCGAGTCCCTCGCTGAGACAGTCGCACCGTCGTTATGCCATTCGTGCAGGTCGGAACTCACCCGACAAGGAATTTCGCTTGTAATCTTATTCCAAAATTTTGGAACGAGTGTTGAGTACCACTCCTGCATGTCGCCATGCAGACGGGACTATATTTTTCCCGACTGAGTCGGGAGTTGGCGTTTAGTCTCTGAGGATTCCAAGAATCTTGCTGGCACCTTTCGATTCATTTGTTGAATCACTTTAGCAATTTTAATCATTCCCCTCCTCTTTAAATGTTTTCCTTGAACAATCCAACTAATAACTTTCACAAACTTTGCAAAGTCATAACGCTTTGCTGTCATTAGAGGATTTTCCTTAAAGAAAGGAATGATAATCTCACTTATTTCATGAATTGATCTTACACAGTAACGACAAAGATTTTCTTTATGATTATCATGACGTTGATTAACATAAATTTTACCGCATTTAAAGAATTTTTGTATATCCTTCAAAACGGATTCACTCTTTGCACCTTGTGTTATGACGAACTCAGGAAATATTTGCCAACCGGATTTAGTTGTAGAATTTTTTATAATGCTTACAGAAAAGCATCCTTCACCATCAGTGAAGCCTACAATCCAATCCACAATTCTTAGCCTTTCCTGCTGATTGTCTGCACCAATCGATTTTTTACTTGGCATAATATAAACATAATCTATGTGTATATAATACCATAGTATCGTTGGATACTCCAGAGTTTCCAGCAAATGGCCAACTGTTTATAGACATTCGCATAAAGCGAATAGGCAGCTATTTTATTCATTCTATTTACCATTTACAACCGTCCCAGTCTTTCTCAAATCCATTTGAATGAATTTGAGAACCTTAGGACGGTTATAGTTACCGCCGGCGTTCATCAGCGCTTCGGTTCAGGGCTTGCACCCCTCCCCTTAACGTTCTGACACTGGCCAGGCATCACCCCCTATACTTCAGCTTGCGCTTTTGCAGGGAGCTGTGTTTTTGGTAAACAGTCGCAGTGCGTCTTTTGTTGTAATCCCGACTGAGTCGGGACAGGCCTTATTCCGAAGTTACGGCCGTTGTATTGCTTAGTTCCTTAGCGAAGGTTCTCTCGTACGCCTTAGTCTTCTCGACTCATCTACCTGTGTCGGTTTACGGTACGATTACAT
>MFQK01000020.1:22168-22883 GCA_001783035.1 Candidatus Magasanikbacteria bacterium RIFCSPLOWO2_02_FULL_44_11 | reverse complement strand
CATTTTGGGGCGACATTGTAAAATAATTTCTTGACATTTTCCATAGCCGGTAGTATACTTGTTGACATGATAGAGCGCTTATAGATAAGTCGCTCTTTCTTTATACAAATTAAACACACCATAATTTAATAAATTTGAAAGCAAAATTATGTCGGAAATTACCAAGGCGATACAAGCGCTTTGCGATGAGAAGAACTTGTCGTACGAAGCGGTAATGGAAACGATCGAGGCGGCCTTGGCCGCGGCGTATCGTAAAGATTTTGGCAACAAACAACAAAACATTAAAGTTAAATTTAATCCGGATACCGGCGACATGCAAGCCTGGGACGTGAAGACGGTGGTCGAAGATATTGAACCTGAAGTTTTGGAAAAGGCGCAGGAAGAATTGGCTGCTCGCCGCGAAAAAGCCCGTGAAGAGGCCCGAGAAATGACAGAAGAGGAGCTGGCCGACTTGCCGCGATTTAATCCCAAAACCGAAATCATGTTAGCCGAGGCTAAACAGATCAAGAAGAGCGCCAAAATCGGCGATGTTTTGGAAATTAGTCTGGAAATTACGCACGACTTTGGACGCATGGCCGCGCAAACTGCCAAGCAGGTTATTATTCAAAAAATTCGTGAGGCTGAACGCAACCTCGTCTTTGGTGATTTCAAAAACCAAGAAGGGCAATTGATTGTCGGCGCCGTTCAGCGCGTAGAAAGCCGCAAAGTTTTGATC
>MFQK01000020.1:12289-22138 GCA_001783035.1 Candidatus Magasanikbacteria bacterium RIFCSPLOWO2_02_FULL_44_11 | reverse complement strand
GCCGACCACATGGTGCAAAACGAGCATTATCGTCCCGGTTCTCGTTTGAAATTGTATGTCGTTAAAGTAGAGATGACCGCTCGCGGTCCGGAGATTATTTTATCTCGCGCTCACCCCGGCATGGTACGTGAAATTTTCAAGCAGGAAATTCCCGAAATTACCAATGGTGTTATTGAAATTAAGGGTATTGCCCGCGACGCCGGTTTTCGTTCCAAAGTGGCGGTGGCAACGTTCGATTCGGCGATTGATCCGATTGGTTCCTGTATCGGCCAACGCGGCAGCCGTATTAACACTATCATTGAAGAATTGCACGGTGAAAAGATCGACATCATTCAGTACAGTGATAACGCCGAGCAATATATCAGCCACGCTTTATCGCCCGCTAAGATCCGTGGAGTGGCGCTCAACGAAACTGACAAGACCGCGGATGTAACTGTCGGCACTGACCAATTTTCAATTGCGATTGGCCGAAGCGGCCAAAATGTCCGTCTTGCCTCCGAGCTGACCGGTTGGAAAATAAATGTAGTCGAAGCAGGTAAACCACCCGCCGAAGCAGGCGAAACGGCTCAAACTACCGACGAAGCGGTTGATGGCGCGGCCCCCGATGAAAGCAGTGCAGAAAAAACTGTCTAACCATTTATATGACCGATATTTTTCACATTGTACTCTACAAACCAATCTTCAATTTACTTGTCGCTTTTTATAATATTCTGCCGGGCCACGACCTGGGCGTCGTTATTCTGCTTTTGACGATTGTCATTCGCGCTATCCTTTATCCGTTTACCGGCGCCTCGATCAAAGCCCAAAAATCAATGCAAGAACTCCAACCCAAGCTTGCCGAGATAAACGAAACTTATAAAAGCGAGCCGCAAAAACGGGCGCAAGCCATGATGGAATTATATAAGACGCACAAGGTCAATCCGTTGACATCCTGTCTGCCGGTGCTCATCCAGCTTCCTTTCTTGATCGCTTTGTTTTTGGTCCTTCGCGACGGAATTGCCTCGACCAATTTAACGCAAAATTTATATCCATTTATCCAGAACCCGGGACAACTTAGTCCAATCTCACTTGGTTTTTTGGATCTTTCCAAACCTAATTATGTTTTGGCGGTGCTCGCCGGTTTGGCGCAATTTTGGCAAGCCAAGAGTATGACCCGTAAACAGCCGCCAAAAGGAGCGGGAGCCGGCGCCAAAGACGAGTCGATGACCGCGGTTATGAACAAACAAATGTTGTACATGATGCCCGTTTTAACCGTTATTTTAGGTTTCAGATTTGCGGCCGGTTTGACGCTTTACTGGTTCTTGAGCACCGCCTTAATGGTCGTCCAACAATGGTTTATCAGCCGAAATGATAAGCCGGGAACTCCAAAAAACGATCCAAAAGTCATCGAAGGACAGATAGTGTCATAATCGTGCGTCGTATACGGTAAGTTATAAATAATATGTTTATCGATTGGCATACCATCACTCATTTGCCGGTTTTTACCGCCAGTGGCCAGAAATTGGGAAATATCCGCGAAATCGAGATTGATGTGAAAAACCACCAGGTCCGTAAATACCTTGTTTCTCACGGTTTTATTAGCAAAGAAACCTTTTTGGTGACACCGCTGCAGATTAGGAGTATTACGGCAGATCGAATTATCGTTGACGACGCCATTATCAAAGCGGCGGCACCAGGTCAGGTCGACACCCCGCCCAGTCCCGCTTTGGGAAGTATTTCACCATAAATTCGTTAATTTAACGGCAGATCCTTGAGGCAGGGGTCTGCTGTTGTTTTTTAGGAGCTTCATCTAGTATACTAGCGGCATGTCTCAAACCATCGAACAATCTATTATCCAGACATTAACGTATTTTTCCGTGGCTTCGTTTCCTCTGACCAAAGAGGAGTTATATCGCCATTTGTGGCGCGCTCCACAGATTGACCAATTAAATTTGGAAAGCGAGTTGTCCGACTTGGTGGCAGCCGGACGAATATGTGAAAAATGGGGATTTTATTTTCTACCCAATGAAGAAAAAAATATCGAGATTCGCCGGCAGGCTGTTATTTTTAATGACCAAAAATTATCCAAAGCCCGTCGCGCCGCCGGTTTTATCGCCTGGGTGCCATTTTTGAAAGCAATTATGGTTTGTAATTCTGTGGGTAGGGAAGTAGCGACCAGAGAAAGCGATATCGATTTATACATCATCGCTCAAAGCGGGCGTTTGTGGTTGGTGCGTGCTTTTACCAATTCCATTTTACGGCTATTTGGCCTGCGGACATATGGTCGTAAAGAACGGGATCGGATTTGTCTGTCTTTTTTTGTCACTACCGAGGCGTTGGATCTTTCCGCTTATCGAGCGGTGAATGAAGACATCCACTTTGCTTATTGGTTGCAACAAATGGTTCCCGTCTACGATCCGGAAGAGTATTATGCCAAGATGCTGGTCGCCAATACCTGGGTCGGCGATTTATTGCCCAACCGCAAAATAAAACTGACCGCGCCATCTTTGCGACCAGGACGGTTTGGAAAAGCGACTAAACGTTTTTTTGAAATTGCCTGGCGAGGCGCGTATGGAAACCTGGTTGAAAAGCAAGCCAAAGAAATTCAGCGGCTAAAATTAAAACCATTTAATGATCGCGCTAATAAAGCGGATAATGGAATCGTCATCACGGATGCAATTATTAAACTGCATGAGCACGACGCTCGATTGCGCTATCGAGAAGAGTGGCTCAAGAAACAAAATCGGACTTATGTTGCCACGACTTAAAGACGGATTGTTGGTCGCCTTACTCTTTTTTCTACCGTGGCAGACGCGATTGATTTATCGCGAGGGAATGCTGCAAGGAAGGTTTTGGGAGTACGGCACTCTGGCCATCTATGCTACCGAGTTTCTTTTGTGGGCGGCGGTTTTAATTATGGTTTGGGAAAGGGGGAGAGTTTTGAGTTGGACAATTTTACGCGAACGGTTCAAGAAGAACCGCATTCGGTTGATGGTCGGCAGTTTAGTTTTTGTATTCATAGCCGGCCAATCATTTTCGCACCCGGAAGCCGAGGTTGCCGCGCAGCAATTAGTCTTTATAATTGGCGCGGTCTGTTTGGCCTTTTTGATCATAACATCAGCCTGGCGGTGGGAAATTCTAGCGGCTGCTTTTTGGTCAAGCGCCATCATCCAAAGTCTAATCGGTCTTTACCAATTTTTTGGGCAGTATATCGGCGCGAATAAATGGTTTGGTCTGGCGTACCAATCGGCCGGGGAGCTGGGCTCGAGTGTTATTGAATTAAGCAACGAGCGCTGGCTACGCGCCTATGGTTCATTTGGTTCACCAAACGGTTTGGGTATTTATTTGGCGGTTGCGTTTATAGTCGGCTTATTGCTCTATGAAAAAGTAGCGACAAAATTTCGACCGCTGGTGACGTTCGGCCAATTATTCATTATCGCCGGACTCACCGTTTCATTTTCACGCGGAGCCTGGCTCGCCGCCCTGGCGGGCCTGGTAATAATAGGCGTCGGCAGTATCCGTAGAAAATCTTTCAGCTTATTTTCCAAACAAATTGCCGGTGCGGTCGGTGTAGTTTTGGTATTTGTGTTTGCTCTTTGGTCGCTATTTTCTGTTCGCTTAACCAGCGACGCCAGGCTAGAAGTACGCTCGGTCCAGGAGCGCTCTTCTCAATATCACGAAGCCATAAAGATTTTTAGAAAGACTCCATTCTTTGGTGTCGGCCTTAAAAATTACACTTTTGTCGCTAACCAATCTGGTCAGCTTCCTCTAAGGCAGCCGGTTCACAATGTGTACCTATTGGTGCTTACGGAATTAGGAATTGTAGGATTGATTTGGCTAGCTTGGCTGGCGCGATGTATCAAATATTACCTTCTTTCTACCATGTTGCCGCTCATAGCGGCACTCGCGGTAGCGGGGCTTTTTGACCACTATTTATGGAGCTTTTATAGCGGCCTCATGCTCGTTGGTTTAGTGGTTGGCTTAGCCATAAAAAGACGTGGATAAAAACACTTGACATTCTAAAAAAAAGGTGTACAATGGCCTATACAATTATCACTCTCTAATTTAGAGTGCTAAAATTTAATCCTATAAAGTCTATGAAAATCAGACCGCTCGGCGATAACATTTTAGTGCAACAAAAAAACGCGGACGAAGTAACTTCGTTCGGCTTGGTGTTGCCGGAAAAAGATGACAAGAAACCGGAAGGCGATGTGATCGCTGTCGGACCCGGTAAATTATTGGAAGACGGAAATCGTTCCAAAATGGATGTCAAAGTCGGCGACCATGTGCTTTTGAAGAGTTGGGGCGGAGACAAGGTTGAAATTGAAGGCAAGGAATACAAAATCGTCTCCCAAGATGAAATTTTAGCAGTTGTTGAATAATAAAGGAAATGAGTGAGCGAAGTAGTCGCCTTAGGCGACCATTTCCGAGTAAATGATCTTTATATCTAAATATTATTTTGATGTATGGCAAAACAAATTCTTTTTTCAGATGAAGCTCGTCGTAAATTGGTGCAAGGTGTTAACACTCTCGCCAATGTTGTGCGTGTCACGCTCGGTCCAAAAGGCCGCAATGTTGTCCTCGACAAAGGTTTTGGCGCCCCGACCATTACGAAAGATGGTGTGAGCGTTGCCAAAGAAGTTGAAGTGGAAGATAAATTCGAAAACGCCGGCGTGGAACTAGTTAAGGAAGTGGCCAGCAAAACCAATGATGATGTCGGTGATGGTACGACGACCGCCACTGTTTTGGCGCAAGCGATCGTAACCGAGGGCTTTAAAAATGTCACGGCCGGCGCCAACGCCGTCGCCTTGAAACGCGGTATCGATAAATGTGTCGATGCGATTGTGAAAGAGCTCAAAGATAAGATCGCCAAGCCGGTAGAGCAAAATGAAATCGCCAATGTGGCCGCTATTTCGGCCAACGATAAAGAAATCGGTCAAAAGATCGCCGATGCCATGAAAGCTGTCGGCAAAGACGGCGTGATCACGGTAGAGGAATCACAGTCGTTCGGCATGGAAATCGAAGTCGTGCAAGGCATGCGTTTCGATAAGGGGTATGTCTCTCCTTATATGGTGACCAATGCCGAACGCATGGAAGCCGAGTATAACGACCCCTTCGTTTTAATTACCGATAAAAAAATCTCTTCTATTCATGATGTCTTGCCGATTCTTGAAAAATTAGCCCAATCGGGTAAAAAAGATATCGTAATTATCGCCGAGGATGTGGATGGAGAAGCCCTGACCACGTTTGTTTTGAATAAACTGCGCGGTACCTTTAATGTGCTCGCGGTCAAAGCTCCGGGTTTTGGCGATCGCCGCAAGGAAATGTTGCAAGATATCGCTGTTCTCACCGGCGGTAAAGTTATTACCGAGGACCTTGGTTTAAAATTGGATAAAGTAGAAATCGAAGACCTTGGCCGCGCTCACAAAGTTATTGCCACCAAAGAAAACACTACGATTGTGGAGGGTAAAGGCGATAAAGACGCAATCGCTGATCGTATTGGCCAAATCAAGCGAGCTATGGAACAGACTGAAAGCGATTATGATAAAGAAAAATTACAGGAACGCTTGGCTAAATTAGCCGGCGGCGTGGCCATCATCCGGGTTGGCGCGGCCACTGAAACCGAAATGAAAGAAGTGAAGCATCGTATTGAAGACGCAGTTGGTGCTACTAAAGCAGCCGTCGAAGAGGGTGTGGTACCGGGCGGCGGAGTCGCGCTTATTCGCGCCGCCAAAGTTTTGGAAATGATTAAACTCGACAGCGAAGAAGCAATCGCTATTTCTATCCTACGCCGCGCGCTCGAAGAGCCGCTTCGTCAAATCGCGAACAATGCCGGTGTTGACGGCGCTGTCGTGACGGAAGAAGTAAAAAAGGGGACTGGTAATTTAGGATATAATGCCGCCACCGGTAAGTATGAAGATATGGTCAAAGCCGGTATTATTGATCCGGCTAAAGTGACCCGTTCGGCGCTGCAAAACGCCGCTTCAATCGCCGGCATGTTCTTGACTACCGAAGCTATTATCACCGACTTGCCAAAGAAAGATGAACCGGCTATGCCTCCGATGGGTGGCGGCATGGGTGGTGGTATGGGCGGGATGTATTGAGATTCTGAACAATCAAAAAACCACCCGTAACGAATATTCTATTAGAAAAATACTCGTTACGTTGGGTGGTTTTTTGTTTGACCCAACGGAGGCGCGATGCCTCGGTTAGATGTTAGAACAGCGTGTCGCCGCCCTCCTTGGTGTTCAGGATGTCGAGCCAGAACTGCTCGAGACCCTCTTCCGACAACGGATCCGTTCCCTCGGTTTCTTTCTGGTTACCCTCCGCTTCCATCTTTACGACCCTCCATTAGTAGGATAGCGAGCATAACCTTAGCATAGTCCTCCACATTTGTCAACCACTGACGGATGAGGTATTATAGACGTTACTTTTATTATAAAAATATTGCAGTTATATGTTGAATTCGATCGCTCAAGCATTTAGCGCCTTCCCGCATGAAGTGGCTGTTTTTTTAGTGGCCATGACGCCGGTTTTAGAACAACGAGCCGGCATTCCGCTGGCGATTCTGATCTACAAAATGCCCATCTGGAAAGCTTATTGGCTGGTTATGGCCGGAAATATCGGACCAGTCCTCCTTTTGCTTTATTTCGCCGACAGTTTTCATGTCTGGGTCTCAAAAAATTCCGGCACTTTTTTTGGCCGTACTTGGCTTAAGAAATTAAAATCGGCGCAGGACGCGTTTGCCCGTTATGAAAAATACGGTCTGATCGGTCTGGCTCTTTTCGTGGCTTCGCCTATTCCCGGCAGCGGTATTTTTACGGGTGCCATGATCGCTTTTCTTATGGGCATTCCTTTCAAACGATCATGTCCATATTTAGTGGGCGCGGTGCTAGGTTCCGGCCTCGTTACTTTGTTGGTCGTGGTGGGTATCGATAAAATTTTTTAGCGTATGGTCGAGGATCTTCCGCGATTGAATGAAAAAATCCGATCCGGCATGCAATTACTTAAAATTCCGGCCCTTAAGAAAAAGGCCGATCAGTTGGCCGAAGAAATGAACCAACCGAATTTTTGGAGTGACCAAAAACGAGCGCAAGCCGTGAGCCAGGATTACCAAGATATAAAAAATGAAATAGACACCTGGGAAGGGTTGGAAAAAAGGGCAACAGATTTATTAGAGTTGTCAAAAGACGCGTCTTTGGCCGGCGAAGTCGCCAAACAGACCGTCGAACTTAGTAGTGAATTTGAAAAAATTGAATTACATCTTTTACTCGATGGACCATACGACAAGAACAATGCCATTATTGCGATTCATGCGGGAAGCGGCGGTACTGAAGCGCAAGATTGGGCCGAGATGCTCTTGCGTATGCTGCTTCGTTTTTCCGAAAAACAGGGCTGGAGCACGCGGCTCATCGATGAATCGCGCGGACAAGAAGCGGGGTATAAATCCGTCATATTTGAAGTAAAGGGAGCTTATGCCTATGGATATTTAAAATCCGAACACGGCGTTCATCGACTGGTCCGCATTTCCCCTTTTGATGCCGAAAAAATGCGTCACACTTCTTTCGCGCTGGTGGAAGTGTTGCCGGAAATCGACGCAGCCGGCGAAGTTGAGCTCAAGACGGAAGATTTGCGCATTGATACTTTTATGTCTGGCGGCAAGGGCGGCCAAAGCGTCAACACGACTTATTCGGCGGTACGTATTGTGCATATCCCGACAGGCATTACCGTGCAATGCCAAAATGAACGCTCGCAACAGCAAAACCGAGATATCGCCATGAAAATTTTGAAAGCGCGCTTGCATCGATTGGAATTGGAACGCAAAGCTAAAGAGCGACAAGAATTACGCGGTGAATATAAATCGGCGGAGTGGGGGAACCAAATTCGTTCGTATGTGCTGCACCCCTACCACCTGGTGAATGATCACCGTACCGAATTCAAATCAACCGACCCCGAAAGCGTTCTGGAAGGCGAACTTTTGCCGCTCTCCGAGGCCTATTTGCGCTGGATGAAAAACTAATTATGCAGATCACGAAAGAATGTAATCTGGCACAAACCGTGGTTGACCTTCTGGATGGTAAGACAATTGTTTTTCCGACCGAAACCTCGTATGGTCTGGGTTGCGACGCGACCAACCAAACCGCCGTCGACCGCGTTTTTGCGATAAAAGGACGGAAATCGGGCAAACCTTTGCTCGTCGTTGTTCCCAATGTGGAGATGGCAAAAAAAATCCTGGTTTGGAATGATACGTTGGAAAAACTAGCGCAAAAATATTGGCCCGGACCTTTGACGGTCGTGGGCGAGTATAAAGAAAGCGAACCGGCTTTAGCTCGCGGCGTGGTTGTAAATGATAAGACGGTGGCCGTCCGGGTCACCGCCCATCCGCTTCTCGTTTCAATCACCGAAAAAATAAATCGCCCCCTGGTCGCCACCTCCGCCAATCTCGCCGATCGGGGAGATATTTATTCTTTTGAAGACATCGTGGATCAATTTGGCCACCGTTCGCGCCAACCCGATATCTTGATGAATTATGGCGTCTTGCCAAAGCATAAACCAACCACTATAGTAAAGGTACTTGAAAGTGGTTTTGAAGTCGTGCGCTCTGGCGAAATAACGGTGACTTTGTAATTATGAGAGAAGCAACCGAAAAAATTAATCGTGAGCTGAAGAATTCTTCGGTGTTTTTGGGTTTATTTATTGTCACTGTTTTTGCCGGCGGTACGGTTGGCGTAGCGGCGCGCGCCGCCGACCAAGAAATGGAAAAATTGGCCTCGGAAATTCGTTGGTACGTTATCGGCGAAGCGGCGAAGCCGTCACGAGAAAAACCGCCCCGCCAAATTGCCAAGGGCCTTTATTTGACAGCCAGCTCGGCCAACAATCCCAAAAAGTTAGCTGAAATTATCGATCTTCTCAATCGTACAGAACTCAATACGGTGGTTATCGATATCAAAGATTACACCGGCAATGTACTTTTTGACAGCCAGATCACTCTAGTTAAGGATCTCAATTTAAAAAAGAACGCTTTTACCGATCTCGCGGCCACCATCCAAAAATTGCACGACAATAATATTTATGTTATCGCCCGGCAAACAGTTTTTCAAGATCCGATTTTAGCCGGCCAAAAACCGGAGTGGGCCATCAAGAGTAAACGCGGCGGCTTGTGGCACGACCACAAAGGTCTCGCCTGGGTCGATCCGACTAAAAAAGAAGTTTGGAAATACAATGCGGCGCTAGCCAAAGAAGCGGCTGATTTTGGTTTCGATGAAATTAATTTCGATTACGTGCGTTTTCCGTCTGATGGCAATATGAACGACGTGGTCTATGAGATTAAGGATAAAAAGCGTTATGAAGTCATGGGCGAATTTTTTCGTTTTTTGAGTAAAGCACTCGACAAAAAACCGGTTTGGATTTCGCTTGATATGTTTGGCTTTGCCATGGAAAGAACAGGGGAAAATGATATGAATATCGGCCAGCGCCTGGTCGACGCGCTCGACGTCGTCGATTATATTTCTCCCATGATGTATCCATCGCATTACCCCTCGGGACATTTGGGCTTGGCAAATCCGGCGGCTTTTCCGGGGCTGGTCATAGAAAACGGAATGATACAAGGCGGTCCATTTTTTGCGGACGCTAGAGCCGAAGTCCGTCCTTGGATCCAGGCTTTTAATATCGGGGCAGTGTATGACGCCGCCAAAATTCGCGCCCAGATAGACGCGGTGGAAAAATATCCGAACGCCGGCTGGCTCCTGTGGAACGCGGCCAATCGCTACAGCGACGCCGGTCTCTTTCCCGATGAGCGGCTCGCCGGCCCCGAAGAGATGCCAATCATCGCGAGGCCGACTACAACTAGCGGATAAAACGTATGGCCTC